>NZ_JBIWFK010000013.1:0-247396 GCF_044763015.1 Streptomyces sp. NPDC096324
TACTCACCCTCTCGGGCTTTCCTCCGGGCGCTTCCCTTCGGTCTTGCGTTTCCGACTCTATCAGACTCTTTCGGGCCTGACTCCCAGTCAGCGGGGTTTGTCTTCCCGGCCGTTGGGCCGTTCCGACGTCTCAAACTTTAGCGGATCTTCCCGGCAGTTCCTAATCGGGCCGCCAGGCCCCAATCGAATTGAATTCGGGCACACCGAATTCACCCCGGCTGGGAGATCGTGCTGAAGATTTGATTGCCGCTAGAGCGGCGGAGGCGCTGCCCCGGAACCAGACCGGCTCCGTGACAACTCGAAGAACTTTACTCATCCGGCCAGGCAGTGTCAACACGCCCTGTCAAGATCTTTAATCCAGGTCGCTGAGCCGGCCGCCCGCGTCCGGCTGGGCGTCCTCCACCCGCCGCAGCAGGCGGGTCAGGACCTCACCCAGGACGCCTCGGTCCTCGGTGGAGAGGTCCTGGAGCAGGTCCTCCTCGAAGACCGTGGCGAGGCGCATGGCCTCCAGCCACTTCTCCCGGCCCTCGTCGGTCAGCTCGACGATGACGCGCACGCGGTTCGACTCGTCGCGCTCCCGGGTGACCAGTCCCTCCGCGACCATGCGGTCGATGCGGTGGGTCATGGCGGCCGGGGTGAGCCCGAGGCGCTTGGCGAGCTCGCTCGGGCCGAGGCGGTACGGGGCGCCGGCGAGGACGAGTGCCTTCAGGACCTCCCACTCGGCGTTGCTGATGCCGAGTGCGGCGGTCTGACGGCCGTAGGCGACGTTCATCCGCCGGTTGAGGCGGGACAGCGCCGACACGATCTTCTCGACCTGGGGGTCGAGGTCCTGGAACTCGCGCTGGTAGGCGGCGATCTGTTCTTCGAGTGTCGGCTCACTGACGCCGGGGGTGTCGCCCATGGCCCGAGTATCGCATGAGGCCGCTTGGTGTCGAAGTCCTTCAAGGTGTACAGTTCAACTTCGAACTTTAGCTTTGAAGTCTTCAGGCTTGCATTCATGCGTAGGGAACCTGTCACGGACACGGTGCCCGGCAGCGGGCCTGTACGGCTTCACGACCAAGGCAGGTGAAAGTGACCAGGGCGATGGGCGCGGCGATGCGCCGGATCCACGTGGGCAACGCGCTCGGCGCGTTCGGGCTCGGCTTTACCGTCCCCTTCCTCTACGTCTATGTGGCGCAGGTGCGGGGACTCGGCTCCATGACGGCGGGCGTCGTGCTCGCCGTCTTCGCCGTGGCCGCTCTCGTCGTGCTGCCGTTCGCCGGACGGGCGATCGTCCGGCGCGGTCCGCTGCCGGTTCTGCTCGCCGCCCTGGTCACCGCCGCGCTCGGTGCGCTGAGCCTCGGGCTGGCGAGCAGCGCGACGACCGTGGTGCTGTCGGCGGCGGCGCTCGGTGCCGGGCAGGCCGTGATGCAGCCGGCGCTCGCGACGATGATCGTGGACTGCTCCTCGGCGGAGACCCGGTCGCGCGCCTTCGCCACACAGTTCTTCCTGCAGAACCTGGGCCTCGGTGTCGGTGGTCTCATCGGGGGCCACATCGTCGACCCGGACCGGGCGAGCTCCTTCACGCTGCTGTTCGCGATCGAGGCGGCGATGTTCCTGGTGCTGGTCGTGATCATGGCGACGGTGCGGATGCCGCACGCGCCGCGGATCGGCGACGACGCGCCGCGGTCCGCGGGCGGAAGCTGGAAGCAGCTCCTCGGCAACCGGGCCATGGTGCAGCTTTCCGTACTGGGCTTCGTGCTGTTCTTCGCCTGCTACGGACAGTTCGAGTCGGGCCTTTCCGCGTACGGCGTCGAGGCGGCCGGGATCTCCACGTCCGCGCTCGGTACGGCGATGGCGGCGAACACGGCGATGATCGTGGTCGCGCAGTTCGCGGTGCTGAAGTTCGTCGAGCGCCGCAAGCGGTCCCGGGTGATCGCCGCGGTCGGGCTCATCTGGGCCGTCGCCTGGCTGGCCGCCGGGTACGCGGGCCTCGGGCACGGCAGCCAGACCATGGCCACGGCGGCCTTCGTCTCGACGTACGCGCTCTTCGGGCTCGGTGAGGCGATGCTGTCGCCGACGGTGGCTCCGCTGGTCGCCGATCTGGCGCCGTCCGGCATGGCGGGCCAGTACAACTCCGCCTTCGCTCTGGTGAAGCAGCTCGCGCTGGCGATCGGCCCGGCGGTGGGCGGCCCGATGGGGGCCTCGCTGCACGGCCCGTACGTCGTGACGTTCCTTCTCTTCTCGCTCGGCATCACCGTCCTGGCCGTGCGGCTCGGACGGCAGCTCACCCCCGTACAGAATCAGCCGTCGCTCGCGAGGAGCCGGGTGGTCGCGCAGGGTGGGGCTCCGGCCGAGCCGGTGCCCGCCGGCGCCTGACCGCCGGGCCCGCGGGACAGGCGTGGCTCATGACGGCCGCCATCACGGAGTGACGTGATGGCGGCCGTTTCGTGTGCGCGGGGCGAAGCTCAGCGGATGCCGGTCAGCAGGTTGGCGGTGAAGGGGAGGGTGGCGGTGCCGTCGGGGGCGGTGTGGCCGGCGAGCCGGGTGCGGACCGCGTGGCCGGCGCGCAGGAGTGCTTCCTCGCCGGCGGTGTCGACGATCGCCTGTCCCCAGGATGTGGAAGAGAGCTGGCCGGGGGCGTACGCGTCGAGGGGCGGGAAGGGGATGCCGAAGGTGACCTGGCGGACGGCGACGTCGTGGAACCCGGCGCCGCGCAGGGCGGCGGAGAGCCGCTCGGGGGTGCCGGAGAACGCGCCCTCGTAGTCCGCCGCGAGTTCCTTGCCGCCGTACTCCTCGACCGCCTCGTACTGGGCGACGAAGTACGGGATGAGGTCTCTGGCGGCCCACGCGGTGGCGGCGAAGCGGCCGTCGGGGCGTGTCACGCGGGCCGTCTCCGCGAAGGCCGCGTCGAGGTCGGGGAAGAACTGGACGCCCTGCTGGCACACCACCGCGTCGAAGGCGGCGTCCTCGTAGGGGAGTCTTTCGGCGGGAGCGACGGTGAACCGGATGTCCGGGTACATGCGGGGCGCGCGCTCCACGGCCGTGCCGATCATGCCCGCGTTGACGTCCGCCCCCGAGACCCGGCCGGCGGGGCCGACCCGGGCCGCCGCCCCGCGGGCCGCGAAGCCGGTGCCGCAGGCCAGGTCGAGCACCTTGGCGCCGGGGTACAGGTCGACCGCGTCCAGGATCGCTTCCACGAAGGGCGCCATGAACGGCGCCGCGTACCGCTCGTAGCGCTCGGGGCCACTTCCTTTGAGCTGAAAGCCCGATTCGTCTGCCATGGGGAGCTCTTAGCACCGGCCGGGCCGCTCGGCCAGGGGACGCGCGGCAGATGTCCGGCCCGCGGTTCGGTGCCGGGCGTACGGGACCGGTTCCAGAAGTGGGGACTCAGTACCCGGCGCTCGGGATCGCGTACCCGGCGCGCGGAATTCAGTTCCCCGCGCGCGGGAGTGCGAACTCGCACCACACCGCCTTGCCGCCGCCCGGTGTGCGGCGGGAGCCCCAGCCGGAGGCGATCGTCGCGACGATCGCGATGCCGCGGCCCGCTTCGTCGCCGGGTTCCGCGCGGCGGCGGCGCGGCAGGTGGTCGTCGCCGTCGGTGACCTCGATGATCAGGCGGCGGTCGGTGCGGCGCAGACGCAGGCGCATCGGCGGGGTGCCGTGCTGGAGCGAGTTGGCGACGAGTTCGCTGGCGGCCAGGACGCCGAGGTCGTGCAGATCGTTGGGGAAGCGCCAGCTCGCCAGCACGCCGGAGGCGAAGGCACGCGCGCGTGGGGCCGCTTCCATGCCGCCGAGCAGTTCCAGGGCGGCGTTGCGGAAGAGCTCGCCGTCGGCGCCCGTACGGGAGGGGTGCTGGAGGACCAGGACGGCGACGTCGTCGTCGTGGTCGGCGGTGACGCCGGCCGCGCGGACCAGGCGGTCGCAGATCACCTGGGGGCTGCCGGTGGCTCCGGCGAGGGCGCGCTCCAGGGAGGCGATGCCCTCGTCGAGGTCTTCGTCGCGGCGCTCGACCAGGCCGTCCGTGTACAGGACGGCGGTGGAGCCGGGGCCCAGCGGCACCGAGCCGGAGGCGTGCAGCCAGCCGCCGGTGCCGAGCGGAGGCCCGGTCGGTTCGTCGGCGCGGTGGATGGTGCCGTTCTCGTCGCGGACCAGGATGGGCAGGTGGCCGGCGGAGGCGTACACCAGCCGGCCCTCGTTCGGGTCGTGGATCGCGTACACGCAGGTGGCGATCTGGTTGGCGTCGATCTCGGTGGCGAGGCCGTCGAGGAGTTGCAGGACCTCGTGCGGCGGCAGGTCGAGACGGGCGTACGCGCGCACGGCCGTGCGGAGCTGGCCCATGACGGCGGCGGCGCGGACCCCGCGGCCCATGACGTCGCCGATGACGAGCGCGGTGCGGCCGCCGCCGAGGGTGATGACGTCGTACCAGTCCCCGCCGACCGCGGCCTCCGTGCCGCCGGGCAGGTAGGTGGCGGCGATGCGCAGGTCGTCGGGCTCCTCCAGTTCCTGCGGGAGCAGGGAGCGCTGGAGGGTGACGGCGGTCTCGCGCTGGCGGCGTTCGCTGGCGCGCAGCCGCTCGGCGGCCTCGGCGTGATCGGTGACGTCGGTGGCGAAGACGAGGACGCCGCGGCCGTCGCTCTCGGCGGAGGTGTCGACGGGGGTGCAGGTGAACGTGTAGGAGCGGCCGGTGGACACCTTGCGGGACTTGACCGTGCGGGGCTTGGCGCTGCGCAGGACCTGGTCGAGGAGGGGAAGCAGGCCGAGTTCGTCCAGTTCGGGCAGGGCCTCGCGCGCGGGTGCGCCGGCGGGGCGGGAGCCGAAGGCCGCGGTGTAGGCGTCGTTGACGTACGAGACGCGGTGCTCGGGGCCGTGCACGAGGGCGACGAGGGCGGGGACGCGGTCGAGGACGGCGCGCACCGGGAGTTCGTCGACGGCGAGCCCGGGAGGGGTGTCGTCGGTGAGCCGCTCGGCGCGGGCCGCCGGCACGGAGCCTTCCCCGCGCCGGTCCGGGGCGGCGGTGTGTGCGGCCGTGTGCTCGGTCCGCGCTGCGGCGCGGCGCTGCGTTCCGGGGAGCCGGGCGCTCCAGCGCGTGAAGTTCACAGTGGGAAAAGCCTCGTGTTAGAAGGGCGAGCGGTTCACCCGCCCAAAGTCGTGGACCTGTCTGGCAGTCTGGCCGACCGGGTCTGCATCCGTCAGACGCCGTCCCTGCCGGTGGAGTTCCTCGGTCCGGTCAGGACGACCCCTTCGGGTCGGTCGGAGGCTTTCCCCCGGCCGCCAGTTCGAACTCCGCACGGGGGTGTTCGAGCGAACCGAGCGACACGATCTCCCGTTTGAAGAGACCCGCCAGGGTCCATTCGGCGAGCACACGGGCCTTGCGGTTGAAGGTCGGCACCCTGCTGAGGTGGTAGACGCGGTGCATGAACCAGGCAGGATAGCCCCTCAGCTTGCGCCCGTAGACGTGTGCGACTCCCTTGTGCAGTCCGAGGGAGGCGACCGAACCCACGTATTTGTGCGAGTACGTCTCCAGCGGCTCACCCCGCAGGGTGTGCGCGAGGTTGTCGCCGAGGACCTTCGCCTGGCGCACGGCGTGCTGGGCGTTGGGCGCGGTCTCCTTGCCGGGCTCCGCGGTCACGTCGGGCACCGCCGCCGCGTCGCCCGCGGCCCACGCGTGCGGGACGCCGTCGACGGTGAGCTGGGGGGTGCACTTGAGGCGGCCGCGCTCGTTGAGGGGGAGGTCGGTCGCGGCGAGGACGGGGTGCGGTTTGACGCCGGCGGTCCACACGACGGTGCGGGTCGGGAAGCGCGCGCCGTCACTGAGGACGGCGATCCGGTCGGCGCAGCTGTTGAGGCGGGTCTCCAGGCGCACCTCGATGTTGCGCCTGCGCAACTGGCTGACGGTGTACCTGCCCATCTCCTCGCCGACCTCGGGCAGGATGCGGTCCGAGGCCTCGACGAGGATCCACTTCATGTCCTCGGGCTTGAGGTTGTGGTAGTACCGCGCGGTGTAGCGGGCCATGTCCTCGAGCTCGCCGAGCGCCTCGACGCCGGCGTAACCGCCTCCCACGAAGACGAAGGTCAGGGCCGCGTCGCGGATCGCGGGGTCGCGGGTGGAGGAGGCGATGTCCATCTGTTCGATGACGTGGTTGCGCAGGCCGATGGCCTCTTCGACCGTCTTGAAGCCGATGGCGAGGTCGGCGAGTCCGGGGATCGGCAGGGTGCGCGAGACCGAGCCGGGAGCGAGCACGAGTTCGTCGTACGTGATCTGCTCGGCGCCCGCGCCCTCCTCCTCGGTGGCGAGCGTGGTGAGCGTGGCGGTGCGTTTGGCGTGGTCGATCGACCGGACCTCGCCGATGACGATCCGGCAGCGGTCGAGGACCCGGCGCAGCGGAACGACCACGTGACGCGGCGAGATGGAGCCCGCGGCGGCCTCGGGAAGGAACGGCTGATAGGTCATGTACGGGTCGGGCGACACGACCGTGATCTCGACCTCGCCCCGCTTCAGTTCGGGCTTGAGCTGCCGCTGGAGGCGCAGGGCGGTGTACATCCCGACGTAGCCGCCGCCGACGATGAGAATGCGCGCACGTTCCTTCACCATCCCATGACGCACCCCGCTCCGGAGTTTGTCCACAGCCCCGACAATTTGTGTGACCGGTCGCCGACAACGTGCAGAGTTGGCCGATTTGCCGGACTCTAGGGAAAACCCGCAGGTCATGGTGGGTGAGGGGGGTACTCGGAACTGGCGCAACCGGGACGTAAAGGGTCCGTACTCCGATCGGGGGGCGCTCCGTGCGGAACCTGCCCCTTCTGAATTGACCCCCTCTCAACTATGTTCGTGTGTCGACGGGGTGTAGGGGGATGCGCTCGGCGAGTCCGTACGACGGGCTCGCGCACAAGCTTGTTCCACGCGCTCCGGTCTGTCGATGGCGGGGAGAGTCTCCGGGGGGAGACGTCATTACCGGGGGAACGCTTATGCATATTCAGGACTCTCATTGGGCTTCCGCGTCAGCCATCGCACCTGGTGGTGCGATCGGCGCGGCGGCGACGAGCGGCAACGGCCGCGGTCCGGCGGACGGATCGCGCACGACGCCGCTGCGTGTGGACGCACAGCGCAATCTGGAACACGTACTGCGCGCGGCGCGCGAGGTCTTCGGCGAACTGGGGTACGGCGCGCCGATGGAGGACGTCGCCCGACGGGCGAGGGTCGGTGTCGGCACGGTGTACCGGCGCTTCCCGAGCAAGGACGTCCTCGTGCGCCGGATAGCCGAGGAGGAGACCTCCCGGCTGACCGACCAGGCCCGCTCCGCGCTCGGTCAGGAGGACGAGCCGTGGTCGGCGCTCTCGCGCTTCCTGCGGACGTCGGTGGCCTCGGGTGCCGGGCGGCTGCTGCCGCCGCAGGTGCTGCGGGTCGGTGTGGCCGAGGACGGTTCCGAGCAGGACGAGGCGCGGGTGCCGCAGCAGCGGTCCCAGCCCGCGCCGGAGTTGCGGCTCGTCGAGCAGCGGACGGCTCCCGAGGACGAGCAGGTGATCGCCGAGGTGGACGACGCCGGTGCGGCGGCGCTGCTGGAGGTCGTCGGGCGGCTCGTCGACCGGGCGCGTGCGGCGGGCGAGTTGCGCGCCGACGTCACCGTGGCGGACGTCCTGCTGGTCATCGCGACGGCGGCCCCTTCGCTGCCGGACGCGGCCCAGCAGGCGGCGGCCTCGGCCCGGCTGCTCGACATCCTGCTGGAGGGCCTGCGCTCGCGCCCTGCGTGAGCCGGACCGAAGGCGACCGCGGCGCGGGCGGGTCACGTCGGCGCCGGCGTACGGATGCACGAGGGCACTCCGGGGCACGAGAACGCCCGCGCGCGCGGGCCGTCGGCCCGGGTGTCCGTGGGCGCAGGTGTCCGTAGGAACCGCCGCGCGGCCGGCCGTTCGTGAGCACATGGATGCTCGATGCTCCCGGGGCGAGTGAGGTCACTCGCCCCGGGAGCATCGTGCTTTCGGCGGCACTCCCGTACGGAAACCCGCTCGCGTACGGAAACCCGCTTCCGTGCGGACGGCGACCGTTGACCATTCCCCGAACGGGTGATGGTTAGTACTCCAGAGCGACAAGTCCCCTCGGACGAGTGGTTGGTCCGTACGAGCACGTTCCGGCCACGGAGCCTGTGGCACTCTGGCCCGGTATTCGGGTCCGAGTGTGCAGGCGGGGGCTTTCCGCGATGAGTGTGGACGGGCGGGACGAGTCACCCGGTGACGGTGGCGCCGACGGCGGCACGGAAACGGGCGGTTCACCGTCACGGCAGGTGCCGAGCCAGGGCGGCCCGTACGGCGGAAGCCTGGACGACGGGAGCCCGCACGGCGAAGACCGGGACCCGAGCGGCGGTGCGCCGGACGGCGGTGCGCCCGGCGGCGATGACGACGCCCCGCCCCATGACCGCCCGGACCCCGGAACGGCGGCCGATGTCGGCGTGCCCGCGCAGCGTGACCGGTGGGACGTGCGCGAGAGCGGGATCCTGCCGCCCCCGCGGGAGCCGGCGTCCCCGGTGGCCCCACCCGCCGACGCCGGTCTGATCGAGCGGATGCGCGCGGGCGACGACACGGCGTACGAGGAGCTGTACCGCCGGCACGCGGAGGCCGTCCGCCGTTACGCCCGCACCTGCTGCCGCGACGCGCACACCGCCGACGACCTCACGGCCGAGGTGTTCGCCCGCATGCTCCAGGCCGTACGCGGCGGCAGCGGCCCCGAGCACGCCGTGCGCGCGTATCTCCTCACCACCGTCCGCCGGGTCGCCGCGAACTGGACGAGGACGGCCAGGCGGGAGCAACTGGTCGACGACTTCGCCGTGTTCGCGGCGCAGGCCGTCCGCGGATCCGAGGTCTCCGACGACGACACCCTCGACCTCGGCGCGGACGTGCGCGCGATGCACGAGGCCGAACAGTCCATGGCCATGCGGGCCTTCCGCTCGCTGCCGGAGCGCTGGCAGGCCGTGCTGTGGCACACCGAGGTCGAGGACGAGTCCCCGAGCGAGGTCGCCACGCTCTTCGGTCTCGACGCGAACGGCACCCGGGTGCTCGCCAGTCGCGCCCGCGAGGGGCTCAGACAGGCCTACCTCCAGGCGCACGTGAGCACCACGCTCACCAGGGACGAGGAGTGCGCGCGCTACGCCGACCGGCTCGGCGCCTACGCCCGCGGCGGCCTGCGCACCCGTGCCGAACGGGGCCTGCGCAAGCATCTGGAGGAGTGCGCCGGGTGCCGTCTGGCCGCCGGCCAGATCAAGGAAGTGGCGGGCGGGATCCCCGCGGTCGTGCCGGTCGCGGTCATCGGCTGGTTCGGTGCCGCCGGGTACGCGAAGGCGGCCGCGCTCATCGCCGGGGGCGCCGGAGCGGGCGCGGCCGGAGTCGCGGGAGCGGCGGCCGTGGCCGGTGGCGGGTCGGGAGGCGCGAGCGCCGGAGGTGGCGCCGCGGTCTCCGAGGGACTCGGCGCGCCGGTCAAGGCCGGTATCGCGGCGGGTGTCGTCGCGGTGGCCGCGGCGGCGGTGGCGCTGTCGCTGGTCGGCAACGGCAGTCCCGCCCGGCGGCCGGAGGCGGGACCGGCCGCCTCGCCCGCCGTCGAAGCGCCGGTGACCCCGCCCGCGCCGTCCGAGAAGCCCCCCGCGCCGAAGCCACCGGCGGTGGCGCACGGGCCGGCGCCCGCCCCACCCCCCTCGGCCGAGCCGAAGCCCGCCCCGAAACCGACACCGAAAGCGGCCCCGAGCCCGACTCCGCGCCCCACGCCGACCCCGGCCCCCACCCCGTCTCCACTGCCGAAGCCACCCCCGCCGGAGCCCGAACCGGAGCCCGCGCCGACGCCTCCCCCACCCGCCGCCGTCGTCTACCGGTGGAGCGACCTGGACTACGACGTCGTCGGAGACCACACCGAGCCGGAGATGCGGATCCGGGAGAGCAGTTGGGTGTGGCAGCGCCACAGGATGAGCATCGGGGACACCCGGTACGCGTACGGCGTGACCGTCCACGGCCGGTCCTCGGTCACCGTCGACCTCAACCGCGACTGCGACGCGTACGACGCCCTGGCCGGTGTCGACGATCTGATGCTGGGGCTGGGCAAGGTGCGCTTCTCCGTCTACGCGGACGGGTCGCGGCTGTGGCGGTCGCCGCTGATCGAGGGCGGCGACCCGGCGGTCCCCGTCCATGTGAACCTCACCGGACACCGGACGGTCCGCTTCGTCGTCGAACCCGACAGCCCGTTCGACGCGACGACGCTGGGCGACTGGGCGGAGTCGAGGTTCGTGTGCCGGTGAGCACCCGCTCCACGGGGTGCGTGCCGGTGAACACCTACCCCGCGGGGTAGGCCTCGACCGTCCGGGCCAGCTCGCCGAGGGCCTCTTCCTGGGTGTAGCCGGAACCGCGGGCGCGCTCGGACTCGTAGCGTTCGGCGCCGAGGGCCGCGAGGGCCGCGGCCTCGGTGCGCCGCACGTCGGCGCTCTCACGGACGGGCCGCAGATCCCCGCCGCGCCAGGCGGTACCCGCGGCCGCGAGCCGCACCGCCACCGCGTGGGCGCCCAGCTCGCCGAAGAGACGCGCGGCGCCCTCCACGACGGCGGACGCCACCACGTCCGCGCACCGCGTGTCCATCGCGTGCCGGAGTGTGGCGCTCAGCTTCCGCAGGCCCGCGAGAGGGCCGGACTCGGCGGCCGTGACCATGGCGTCGATGCCGTTGATCCCGACGGTGAACTGCGGGGGCGGGGTGCCGCGGAGGCTCTCCGCCCGCGACCTCTCGCACAGTTCGCGCGCGAGGGCGACCTCCCCGTCGTCGAGGACCACCTGGGCGCGCAGCAGATGGACGAACGCCCGGGAGTCCGTCACCCCGTACTGGTCGGCGGCGGCGCTCGCCTCGTCCAGCTTCGCCAGGGCCACGGAACGCCCGCCGGCGCGGTAGGCGATCTCGGCCAGCCGCGCCATGAGGAACGGCACCTCCGCGTACGCCCCCACCTCGTAGGCGAGCCGCAGCGCCTCCTCGTACTCGCCCTTCGCATCGTCGTACAGGCCGCGTGCCATGGCCGCCTCACCGGCCGCGCTGCACACCTGGGCGCGCATCCAGCGGTCCCCGACCCGTCGGCTGAGCACACGCAGTTCCGCCAGGTCCTCGTCCACACCCGGCATACCGCCCGGGGCGTCGACGACCATGTGCGTACGGAACATCAGGGCGACGCCGATCTCCCATTCGCCGCCGAACTCACGGCAGTTGGCGACCGCCGCGTCCATCGCCGGTCCCACGTCGTCGGGATCGCCCAGGAAGTGCGCGGCCATCGGCCAGATGATCCCCGGCATGCGCGCGGCGTCCGGACCGCCCCGGTCGAAGGCGCCGCGCACCCGTTCCACGTACTCCCGCAGCCTCTTCTCCCCCCACTCGTCCAGGGGGACGACGTCCACCTTCATGAACAGATGGAGCATGCGCACCCGCATCCGCATGGCGCGCAACGGGTGCCGCTCCTCCCGCTCGGGATGGTCGAGGAAGACGGCCACCGGATCGACGGCTTCGAGTTCGGCGAAGAGGGCGTCACCGCAGCCGGACACGGAACCGACGGCCCCCGTCGGACGGCCGTCCGACGGCATGTCGAGCAACGTGCCGAGTCTCAGGACGAGTTCCGTCCACTCGATGGCTTCGTACCGGAAGTTGCGCAGCCACCAGAACCAGCCCATGTCGAGGACGAGAGCACCGGCCTCTTCCTCGTCCCGGGCGACGAGCGCGCGCTGGAGAGCGGCCCGGATGTTGTCGTGTTCGTTCTCCAGGCGCCGGATCCAGGGGAGTTGGGCGCCCGAGCGCAACCGGGGCTCGGCCTCCTCGACCAGGGCGCGCACCCACGCGCGGTGGCGCAGCTCGGCCGCGGCGCGCAGCTCGGGGACCTCGGCGGCACGTTCGGTGGCGTATTCGTGGATGGTCTCCAGCATGCGATAGCGCATCCCGCCGCCCGCGTCGCCGCCATCGCTCCAGGCGTCTCGAAGTCCGTCGCCGTGTCCGTACGGAGGGCTGTCGCCGCCCGTGCCGGCCGGGGTGGCGACGAGGAGGGACTTGTCGACGAGCGCGCCGATGAGGTCGGCGGCGGGGCCGGTGCACACGGCCTCCGCGGCGGCCAGGTCCCAGCCGCCCGCGAACACGGAGGCCTCGCGCAGCACGGTCCGCTCCCGTTCGTCGAGCAGGTCCCATGACCAGTCGACGACGGCGCGCAGGGTCTGCTGGCGGGGCAGCACCGTGCGGCTGCCGGAGGTGAGCAGCCGGAAGCGGTCGTCGAGCCGGTCGGCGATCTGCCGCGGGGTGAGCATCCGCAGCCGGGCCGCGGCCAGCTCGATGGCCAGGGGCAGTCCGTCGAGCCGTCGGCAGATCTCGTCCACGGCGGCGGAGTCGTGGAGCGCGGTGGCGGCGTCGGGGCGCACCACGGAGGCCCGCTCCGTGAAGAGGCGGCGCGCGGGATCGGGCGGGAGCGGCTCGACCGGGCGCACGGACTCGCCCGGGATGCCGAGGGGTTCGCGGCTGGTGGCGAGGATCGTGAGCCCCGGGCAGCGGGTCAGCAGGGTCTCGGCGAGTTCGGCCGCCGCGTCGATCACGTGCTCGCAGTTGTCGAGGATCAGGAGCTGGCTGCGCGGGGCGCAGTACTCGACGAGCAGGGCGACCGGGTCGTCCTGCGCGACCGCCATCTCGTTCGTGATCAGGGCGGTTTCGCGCAGACCGAGGGCGCTGACCACCGCGCCCGGGACCGCCTCGGGGCGGTCGAGCGGGGCCAGCTCGACCAGCCACGCCTGGTCGAGGCCGGCGGCGGCCTCTTCGGCGAGGCGGGTCTTCCCCGAACCGCCCGGTCCGGTCAGCGTGACCAGTCGGGCCCTCCGTACCTCCGAACGGAGGGCCCCGACCTCGCGTTCCCGTCCCACGAACGAGTTCAGCCGGGGCCGGATGTTGCCGGTCCGCTGGGCACGGGAGGGGTCCCCCGGGCGGGGGCCGGCGGTCGCCCCGGGGCCGTCCGTGCCGGATACGGGCTCCCGCGGTCCGGGCGTGTCCCGGGGGTCCCGGGGGTCCCGGGGGTCCAGCAACGCGGCGTGCAGGTTGCGGAGTTCCGGCCCGGGGTCCGCGCCGAGACCGTCCCCGAGCGCACGGCGTACGTCCTCGTACGCGGCCAGTGCGTCGGCGCCCCGGCCGGTCTCCCGCAGGGCGCGGATGAGCAGGGCGTGCAGCGCCTCGTCGTACGGGTGGGCCGTCGTCAGCTCCTTCAGCTCCGGTACGACGTCGGCGGCGCGGCCGAGCAGCAGGTCCGCCTCGACGCGGCTGCGGGTCGCCTCCAGGCGCAGGGCCTCCGGGCGGGTCGCGGCGGTGCGGTCGGGGAGGTCCGCGAGGGCGGGGCCGCGCCACAGGGCGAGGGCTTCGCGCAGGCGGGCGGCGGCGGTGCGGGGGTCGCCCTCTTCGAGTGCGGTCCTGCCCTCCGTGACGAGTCGCTCGAACACGAACAGGTCCACGTCGTCGTGGGTGGCGTGGAGGCGGTAGCCGCCGGGCTCTGAGGTGACCGTGTCCTTGCCGATGGCCCGGCGGAGGCGGCCGATCAGGGCCTGGAGGGCCGCGGGGGCGTCCTGGGGTGGGGTGTCCGCCCAGACCTCGTCGATGAGGGTGTCCGGGGAGATGGTTCGGGTGGGGTGCTGGGCCAGGGCTGTGAGCAGCCTGCGTACCCGGGGGCCGCCCACCGCGACGAGGGTTCCCCGGTCGTCCTCCGCCTGGGCAACCCCCAGAATCCTGTACCGCACGCCCCCATTCTCACCGCCCACCCGCCCGGGGTCACCGTGTCACCCCACCCCGAGCCCCTTTTCCCAAGGTCCCTTCCGCCCCCACCCAACCTTCTCTCGCCCCCTCCGCCCCTACCCGACCCGTACCCGGGGCTCCGCCCCGGACCCCGCTCCTCAAGCGCCGGAGGGGCTGAAACTTGCCCGGCACCCGGAAAGGGGCCCGCAGGGAGGCACCCCCTGAGGCTCCGCCCCGGACCTCGCTCCTCAAGCGCCGGAGGGGCTGGATTCTCCCGGCCGGGGCTGTGACCGTCTGGATCCCGCACCCGCAGCCGGAATCCGGCGTGAGGGGACGTGCCGGTACATCAAATGCCCGACAGGCCGGACGGATCGGAACGAACCCGCACTGGTAGGTGCCGGTGGGATCCGTTCGGATGCGGGCGGATGTACCGGCGCGACCCCGACCCACCCACCGACCGGAACCCGGCACCGCGAACCCCAGCACCGCGAACCCCGGCACGGCGAACGCCGGCACCGCGAACCCCGGCACCGCGAACGCCGCCGCGGCGAACCGGCTCAGGCCGGTCGTGCCCCCGCCCCCAGCGCCCGCCCCTGCGGCACTATCCCCGCGGGGACCGCGCGTTGGCGGGCCGGTGTGCCGGTCCAGCACGTGCCGCGACGCGCCAGCAACCGCCGCAGCCACAGTTCGAGCGAGACCAGATCCGCCAGTCCGTCGAGCGGCACCGGCGCCCCCTCCGCGGCCGAGCGCAGCGCCTTGCGGACGACGCGCGCCTCGACGAGCCCCGCCTGCGCGAGCAACGGCGTGTCGAACAGGGAGACGAGGGAGTCCGCGGCCACCCGCACACCCGTCCGGGCCGCCGCGGTGGAGGATTCGTGGGACGGAGCCCCCCAGCCGGAGGGCAGATCCGCCACCCCGGCCCCCTCCAGCACCGTACGGAGAATCGCCGCCCGCGCCCCGGGCTGCACCCGCAGCGCCTCCGGCAGTTCACGGCAGGCCCGGACGACCTGGTTGTCCAGGAACGGCGTGTGCAGCCGCTGGAAGCGGATCTCGGCGGCCTGCTCCAGGACACGGACGTCGGCGGCGTGGCGGGCGAGCGCGGCACGGGCACGGAAATCCCCCGGCCGCTGCCCGGGGGAGACGTTCGGCCGCCCCCCGCCCCCTTGGAGGCGAACCGATACTTCGGCCAGTGCCTCCCCGGTCAGCCAGCGCGCCGCCGGCCCGGGTCTCGCCCAGCTCAGCGCGGCGAGCGAGGCCCCGACCGCGCCTCCGGTGTCCTCGAACCGCCGGTGCAGCAACTGCTCGGCGAGGACGTCGACCCCGGTGCGGTACGGCGTTCGGGCGAGTTTGCGCGCGGCGCCGTACACGCGCGCGGGGACCATCACCGAGCCGTCGGCCTTCGTCAGCGCGGCGACGGGACGGACCAGGTGGCGCCGTTTGCGGTCCATGAGCAGGTCGGCGAGGCGGGCCGGGTGGGCGTCCAGCACCTGGCGGGCGCCGTAGCCCGTGAAGTGGTCCGCGCTGCCGGAGGCGAGCCGCGCGCGGTGGCGTGCCGCGGTCACCAGGGAGGGCCCCGGCTCGTCGGTCAGCGGCCCATCCAGGTCGGCGTAGGGGAGCGTCTCCTCGCCCCCGGTGACGACCACGTGGTGCAGCCGGGGGTTCGCGGCCAGCGTCCCGGCCCGCTCCAGTTCGGCCTCGCGCCCGCGCACGGCGAGATCGTTGAAGGTGACCGCCAGGAGCCGTTCCCCGGCACCCGTGCCGTGTCCGAGGACGGTGCCGGGCGCCCCGGGAAGGCCGGCGGCGAGGAGCGCAAGGGTTCCCGAGGCGAGCCCCCCGGAGAGGTCGGCCCCGATGCCGGGCACCGGCGTCCCGCGGGCGGCGCGTCGCTCGGCGGGTCCCATGCCGGGCACGGGCCCGGGGTCCACGTCGGTGCCGGGCACGTGGCGGGGAGCGGAGAGGCGGGTGCGGACGGCCTCCACCAGGGCGTCCCGCACGGCGTCCACGGCGATCGCGGGATCGGCGATGGGCGCGGCGACGGCGAGGGAGGCGACCGGTTCGTACCCGGCGATCTCGCGTGCCCCGGCCCGCAGGATGAGCGTGTGCCCCGGCGGAATGCGGCGCACGCCCTCGTACGGCGTGGAGTCGTGGACCGCGGCCGGTACGTCGGGGGCGGCGAGCATCGCGGCGAGGTGCCCGAAGTCGAGGTTGGCCTCGATGAGGTCGGCGAGCGGGAGGGCGGCGGTGGCGTAGGCCGTACCGCCGGCCCAGGGGGTGTGGAACACGGGCCGGGCACCGGCGAGGTCGCCGCAGACGGTGACGCGGCGGCCGACCTGGACGACCGCGGTGTAGCTGCCGGACCAGTTGGTGAGGTGGCGGAGTGCTCCGCCGCGCGCGGCGAACAGTCCGACGCGCAGTTCGTCGTCGGAGGCTCCGCAGGTACCGAGGACGGCGATCCGGTTCTCCGCGTCGGCCTTCACCACGCGCACCTCGTCGGGCCGCCAGTCGCCGACGGCCCAGAGCGGATCCGGGTCACCCCACAGGAGTTGGGAGCCGACGGGGTGAACGGTCTCGCCGTCGTTGCCGGTGGCGCCCGCCGAGCCGATCGCGGGCGCTCTGGCGACGGTGCTGCTCCACCCCACCAACCATCGCATCGCCGCCTCCACAGGCTGTGGACAACCAGTGCACCGTACGAACTCGGCACCATGCTGCCACGAAGGAGGCGTACGGGAGGGCCCCTGCGGCGGCTTGCGCTCCCCGGAGTGCGCCCCCACGTGACCGCCCGCGCCGCCGCGCTGGGGGTGGTTGCCAGCAAATCCCCTTCATACAGGGCCTGTTGAGGGAAATGACGACCCCCGCGGCGCGCCGGAGGAAAATCCACTCCGGACCGCCGCCGAACGGACCTCCGGGCTCCGGAGGCACCTTCCGCCCGACGGACTCCGGCCCACGGGACCCTCCGCCCGACGGACTCCGGCTCACGGGACCCTCCGCCCGACGGACTCCGGCCCACAGGGTCCCGCACCCGACAGGCTCCGACCCATCGGGCCGTCCGGCCGACGGGATCCGGCCCACGGGGCGCCTACCGCGCGGCAGTTGGCCGCTCCACCCCGGCGCCCACCCCCGCGCCCACAGCCACCCCGGCACGCCCTCCGCACCAGCCCGGGCCGAGCCGCTCGGACATCCGGTGAACCCGGCGCCCGGGTGAGGCGCACCTCGCGCACCACCGCCCCCGGCGGTTCGACGCGAATGCGCCCCCGATACGCTCCCTCAGGACGCCCTTCGCGCCCTCAACTCATATGGTGGGAGCCCTGATTGCCCTCCCGAGGGGCCGTCGATTTTCGGCCAAATCGGCGAACGACGGACGGGCACGGACACGCTCCGTACAGGCCTTGCGCACCACTTCGGCAACGCACAGTCCGGGAGGCGGAGTTCGCCCCCCGGACCGGTCCGCCGCCCGCGGGGATGTAGGCGGCGGTGTCCCCCAGCCCACTGGATCCAGTACAGCGGGCCGACCCACGCACGTTCCATGGAAGCGCTCCCCACCGTGGCCGGAGAAGAGCGCACGGACGGGCGCACAGCCACACAACAGGAGCACGTCGCGACAGTCCGTACAGTCGTACGGACCACAATCCCGCCAACCGGACGTACACCCCTTAACGCTGGGGATCGGGCGAACTACGCTGAGTTTACGAATGCCGCGTGGTTATGCCACCGCGGCAGCCGTCTGTGTCGAGGGGTGGCGCATGTCCAGGGAGCAACGCGGGCCGAACGAAAAACTCGGCGCCGTTCTCGCCCTCGCGGGAATCAGCAACGCAGGACTCGCGCGTCGCGTCAACGATCTTGGCGCTCAACGCGGGTTGACTCTTCGCTACGACAAGACGTCGGTGGCGCGCTGGGTGTCGAAGGGCATGGTGCCGCAGGGCGCCGCGCCGCACCTCATCGCGGCCGCCATCGGCCAGAAGCTCGGCCGTCCCGTGCCGCTCCACGAGATCGGCCTGGCGGACGCGGATCCCGCGCCGGAGGTGGGTCTCGCCTTCCCCCGTGACGTCGGGCAGGCGGTGCGGTCGGCGACGGAGCTGTACCGCCTCGATCTCGCCGGGCGCCGGGCCGGCGGCGGCATCTGGCAGTCACTGGCCGGCTCCTTCGCCGTGAGCGCCTACGCGACTCCCGCCTCACGCTGGCTGATAACCCCGGCCGACAGTTCGGTGGCGCGCGAGGTGAGTCCGGGCGAGGGCTCCGGGGCGCCGCTGAAAGTCGGCCACAGCGATGTGCTGAAGCTCCGCGAGGCGGCCGAGGACGCGAGGCGCTGGGACTCCAAGTACGGGGGCGGTGACTGGCGTTCGTCGATGGTGCCCGAGTGTCTGCGGGTCGAGGCGGCGCCGCTGCTGCTCGGCTCCTACTCCGACGAGGTCGGCAGAGCACTGTTCGGCGCGTCGGCGGAGCTCACCCGTCTCGCGGGCTGGATGGCCTTCGACACGGGCCAGCAGGAGGCCGCCCAGCGGTACTACATCCAGGCGCTGCGGCTGGCCCGCGCGGCCGCCGATGTGCCCCTCGGGGGCTACGTCCTGGCCTCCATGTCCCTCCAGGCGACCTACCGGGGCTTCGGCGACGAGGGCGTCGACCTCGCCCAGGCCGCGCTCGAGCGCAACCGCGGTCTCGCCACGGCCCGCACCATGAGCTTCTTCCGGCTCGTGGAGGCACGGGCCCACGCACGCGCGGGCGACGCCCAGGCGGCCGGCGCGGCGCTGAAGGCGGCGGAGGGCTGGCTGGAGCGGGCCCGCGACGGCGACAACGACCCGTCCTGGCTCGGCTTCTACGGATACGACCGCTTCGCGGCCGACGCCGCCGAGTGCTACCGGGACCTGAAGGCCCCGCGTCAGGTGCGCCGGTTCACCGAGCAGGCGCTGTCGAAGCCGACGGAGGAGTTCGTGCGCTCGCACGGGCTGCGCCTGGTGGTGTCGGCGGTCGCCGAGCTGGAGTCCGGCAATCTGGACGCGGCGTGCGAGCAGGGCGTGCGGGCGGTGGAGGTCGCGGGGCGCATCTCCTCGGCACGCACCACCGAGTACGTGAAGGACCTGCTGCACCGGCTGGAGCCCTACGGCGACGAACCGCGCGTGGTGGAGCTGCGGGAGCGGGCCCGTCCGCTGCTGATGGCCCCGGCCTAGGCCGCCGGCGGCTCCGGTCCGGAGGGGAGCGCCCGGCAGCCCGGGCGCGGACAGGGCGCCGCGGTTCCGCGGCGCGAAGGAAACACGGGGCGCCGTCCCCGGGTTTGAGGGCATTGTCAGTGGCGCAGTGCACTATCGAGGCCGGGAGGTGGTGCGGATGCGAAGCGCGTACGACTGCGATGTGCTGGTGATCGGCGGGGGGATCGTCGGTCTGTCGACGGCGTATGCCATCACACGGGCGGCACCGGGCACCCGTGTGACGGTGCTGGAGAAGGAGCCGGGCCCCGCCCGGCACCAGACCGGGCGCAACAGCGGGGTGATCCACAGCGGGATCTACTACCGCCCCGGATCCCTGAAGGCGCGGTACGCGGTCAAGGGCGCCGCGGAGATGGTCAAGTTCTGTGCGGAGTACGACATCGCACACGCCGTCACCGGCAAGCTGATCGTCGCGACGGACAAGTCGGAGCTCCCCCGTCTGCACGGCCTGGTGCAGCGCGGCCGGGAGAACGGCATCCCGGTCAAGGAACTGGGCCCGGCCCAGCTCACGGAGTACGAGCCGGAGGTCCGCGGTCTCGCCGCCATCCACGTCGGCACCACGGGCATCTGCGACTACGTGGCGGTGGCCCGCCGGCTCGCGGAGGCCTCCGGGGCGGAGATCCGGTACGGGGCGCGGGTCGTGCGCGCCGACCGCCGCCCCCACCTCGGTGTCGCCGTGCGCACGGCCGACGGGACGATCGTCCGCGGGCGGGTGCTCGTCAACTGCGCGGGACTGCACTGCGACGAGACGGCCCGGCTCACGGGCGACGACCCGGGGATGCGGATCGTCCCCTTCCGTGGCGAGTACTACACGCTGGCGCGGCCGGAGCTCGTGCGGGGCCTGGTGTATCCGGTTCCCGACCCGGCGTTCCCGTTCCTCGGCGTCCATCTCACCCGGGGCATCGACGGCGGTGTCCACGTCGGCCCCAACGCGGTGCCCGCGCTCGCGCGAGAGGGATACGACTGGGGAGTCGTCCGGCCGCGTGAACTGGGCGGGACCCTGTCCTGGCCCGGTTCCTGGCACATAGCCCGGCGGCACTGGCGTTACGGAGCCGGTGAGCTGCGCCGGTCGGTGTCGAAGGCGGCGTTCACGGAGGCCGTGCGGCGGCTGCTGCCCGCGGTGAACCCGGAGGACCTGGTTCCCGCCGCCGCCGGTGTCCGCGCCCAGGCGGTCCTGCGGGACGGCACCCTGGTCGACGACTTCCTGATCAAGGAGGGCCCGAGGACCGTGCACGTGCTGAACGCGCCGTCCCCCGCGGCCACCGCGTCCCTCCCGATCGGCCGGGAGGTCGCCCGCCGGGCACTGGCGTCACTGGCGGCGGTCTGAACGCTCGGCCCGCCCGGCCGTGGCGCCCCACCCACCCCGGCGCCCCACCCCGGCCATGGCCCACCCACCGGCCGGGGCGCCCTGCCGTCGCCCGCGGACGCCGGGTGAGAGCCGCGAGGCCCTCCTGGCCCGCGACCGGGAACCGGCCCGCCGTCTGCCCGCGGACGCCCCGGCGCCAGGACGGACCGGTCGGCTCGTGCCGGGACGGACCGGCCCCCGGTGCCGCGCCCGTAAAATCGACCCCACTGTGTCTGATTTCCTCGACTCCACCGAAGAGACCCGGCCCGCCTCCGCAGAGGACGGCTCGCCGCGTCACCACCGTGCCCAGGGCGAGCCCCGTTTCCCCGGCGGTCCACAGCCGGATCCCGCCGGCTCGCACTTCGAGCGGCGAATCCGGAGCTTCCAGCCGCGCCGGAGCCGGGTGACGACCGGCCAGGCCGACGCGCTGGAGCGGCTGTGGCCGAAGTGGGGTCTGGACATCGACGGACGGCGCACGCTCGACCTGGCGGAGCTGTTCGGGGCGGACCTCCCCGTCGTGCTGGAGATCGGCTTCGGCATGGGCGAGGCCACCGCGCAGATGGCGGCCGACGACCGGGGAACCGGGATCCTCGCCGTGGACGTGCACACCCCGGGGCAGGGCAACCTGCTCAACCTCGCCGAGCGCAACGGTCTGACCAACGTCCGCGTGGCCAACGGCGACGCGATCATCCTGCTCCGCGAGATGCTGCCGGCCGCCTCGCTGAACGGGCTGCGCGTCTATTTCCCCGACCCCTGGCCCAAGAAGCGGCACCACAAGCGGCGGCTGATCCAGCCGGAGTTCCTGGACCTCGCCGCGACCCGTCTCGCGCCGGGCGCGCTCGTGCACTGCGCGACGGACTGGGAACCGTACGCCGAACAGATGCTCGACGTCCTGAGCGCGCACCCCGCCTTCGAGAACACCGTGGCCGACGGCGGTTTCGCGCCCCGTCCGGAGTTCCGGCCGCTGACCCGTTTCGAGGGCCAGGGACTGGACAAGGGTCATGTGGTGAACGACCTCCTCTTCCGGCGCGTACAGCATCGAGACCAGCACACCCCGGGCGTCTGACCCGCACACACCTGCCGGCGTCCACCGGGACATCCCGGGGACCCCGGTTGCCGTCGCGGGCCACGCCCTCCCTCGTTAGGGTCAATGCCGTGGCCATCCATCCGCCGTACCCGAACCGGCCCGGTGCCCCCACCGGGCGTGCGCCAAGACATCCGCACTGGTGGCAGCGCGGTTGGGTGCGGTACGGAGCACTGATCACCCTGCTCGCGATGTCGGGTCTGGTGATCCTCGCCCTCGTCCGCGAACAGACCGGGACCGAGGGCTTCCTGGTCGGTCTCGGACTGGCCGTGTTCCCCGTGCCGCTGCTCATAGCCGCCTTCCGGTGGCTGGACCGGGTCGAACCGGGCCCCTGGCGCAACCTGTTCTTCTCCTTCGCCTGGGGCGCCTGCGCGGCCGCGCTCATAGCGATCGTCGCCAACAGCTTCGCGACCCGCTGGATCGCCATGACGACGGCGGATCCCTCGGGCGCCGACACGCTCGGCGCGACCGTCATAGCGCCGGTCGTCGAGGAGTCGGCGAAGGCGGCGGCCGTCCTGCTCGTCTTCCTCTTCCGCAGACGGGACTTCACCGGGATCGTCGACGGTGTCGTCATCGCCGGGGTCACCGCCACCGGCTTCGCGTTCACCGAGAACATCCTCTATCTCGGCACCGCGTTCGGCACCGACCAGCTCAGCGGGGAGAGCGGGATCGCCTCCGTCACCGCGGCGACGTTCTTCGTCCGGGTGGTGATGTCGCCCTTCGCGCATCCCCTGTTCACCGTGCTGACGGGCATCGGCTTCGGCGTCGCGGCCCTGTCCGCCGAACGCCAGCACGTGCGCCGGGTGCTGCTCCCTCTGACCGGTCTGCTGCTCGCGATGGGCATGCACGCGATCTGGAACGGCTCCTCGGGCTTCGGCCGGTTCGGGTTCTTCGGGGTGTACGCGGCGTTCATGGTGCCCGCGTTCGGGCTGCTGACCTGGCTCGTCGTCTGGACGCGGCAGCGCGAGCTGCGGACCGTCCGGACCGAACTGCCCGTGTACACCGCCGCGGGCTGGCTGGGCGCGGCCGAGCCGTGGGCGCTCGGCTCGATGCGGGCGCGGCAGCTCGCGCGTGAGTACGCCGGACACCACTTCGGGAAGGGCGCGGCACGCTCGGTGGCGGAGTACGAGGCGTACGCGACCTCGCTGGCGTTCCTGCGCCACCGGGGGCGCCGGGGCCGCGCGGGCGCCGACTTCGTCGTACGGGAGCGCGAGTTGCTGGAGGAGCTGTGGCGCCGCCGGGAGATCGCCCGTCCGGCTCTCGCCTACGCGGCCCGCGCCACGGCACCGCTGCCCGCACCGCCGCCCTGGCCGCCTCAGGGGTACGGGTACGTCGTCCCGCCCGCGCGGCCGTACGGGTGGCCGGCCCAGGCGTCCGCGCCGGCCCCGTATCCCGCGTACAACCCGTACAGCTCGTAGCGCGGGACGTTCACGGCGCGGTGCACCGGTGGGTATCACCGGTGCACCGCGCCGACGGTCCCGCTGTTACGCCGACGCCTGCGACAGTCGCTTCAGTTCGTCGTCCGTCAGCACCAGGTCCGCGACGCCGAGCAGGGCCGGGAGCTGCTCCACCGTGCGGGCGGAGGCGATCGGCGCGGCGACCGTCGGCTGTGCGGCCAGCCAGGCCAGGGCGACCGTCGCGACGGCGACGTCGTGGGCCGCCGCGATCTCGTCGAGGGCGGTGAGAACCCGCGGCCCGCGTTCCGTGCCGAGGTGCTTGGCCGCGCCGGCCGCCCTGGGGGAGTCGACCGTGGTGCCGGGGCGGTACTTGCCGGTGAGGAAGCCGGCGGCGAGCGCGAAGTACGGGACGGCCGCCAGACCGGCCCGGGAGGCGACCTCCAGCAGCGTGCCCTCGTAGGTGTCGCGCGAGACGAGGTTGTAGTGGGGCTGGAGCGCGACGTACCGGGCGAGACCCTCGCGGTCGGAGAACTCCAGGGACTCCCGCAGCCGCTCCGGGGAGATGTTGGAGGCGGCAATGTTCCGCACCTTGCCGGCCTTCACCAGCTCGTCGAGGGCGCCGATGATCTCCTCGACCGGCACCTCCGGCTTGTCGAAGTGCGTGTAGTAGAGGTCGATGTGGTCGGTGCCCAGGCGGCGCAGCGACGCGTCGGCCGCGGCCTTGATGTTGGCACCGGACAGGCCCGGGTACGCGGGGTGCTGGCTGACCTTGGTGGCGACCACGATGTCCGCGCGGTTGCCGCGGCTCTTCAGCCACTTGCCGATGACGGTCTCGGACTCGCCGCCCTCGTTGCCCTCGACCCAGGCCGAATAGGAGTCGGCCGTGTCGAGGAAGTTGCCGCCGGCGGCGGCGTAGGCGTCGAGCACGGCGAAGGACCGGGTCTCGTCGGCCGTCCAGCCGAAGACGTTGCCCCCGAGGGAGAGCGGGAAGACCTCGAGGTCGGACGAACCGAGCTTGCGAAGGGAAGTCATGTAGGGCCACAACGCCCGTACCGGATGGATGTATTCCACACGCACTGGGTATGGTGCGCCGCCGTCCGCGCCCGGACGACCAACAGCCCTGACGTCGGGGGGGTTGACGTCAGGGCTGCCGGAGATCGGAGGTCAGGGGTTGATGCCCTTGCTCTGGAGCCACGCCATCGGGTCGATGCCGGTGGCGGCGCCGCCGGGGTGCACCTCGAGGTGCAGGTGCGGCCCGGTGACGTTGCCCGTGGCGCCCACGCGTCCGATGACATCGCCCGTGGCGACCTTCTGGCCGACGGTGACGCTGATCGACGACTGGTGGCAGAACCAGAGTTCCGTACCGTCGTCGAGGGTGAGGATCGTGCGGTAGCCGTACGAGCCGGCCCAGCCGGCCTCGGTGATGGTGCCGCTGTGGATCGCCTTGATCAGCGTGCCGGTGGGCGCCGCGAAGTCGAGTCCGGTGTGGTAGCCGGAGGACCACATGGAGCCGGCCTCACCGAAGCGCGAGGTCAGTGTGTACGACGAGGTCGGCAGCGAGTAGCTCTTGGCGAGCTCGGCGAGGCGCGCGGCCTCGGCCTTCTGCTTGGCCGCCTCCTCCGCCTTCTGCTTCGCGGCGGTTTCCTTGGCCTCGGCCTCGTCCTGCTGCTTGGCGGCGGCCTGGACTGCCTTCTGCGCGGCGGCGGTCTGGACGGCCTTCTGCGTGGCGGTGTCGGCCTGGTTCTGCTGCGACTGGGCCTGCGCCATGATGCGGTCGCGCAGCGCCTCACCGGCGTCGGTGCTGCCCTGGGCCGCGTCGGCGCTGGTCAGACCGGCGGTGGTGAGCGGAGTCGTGGAGCCCTTGGGGGTGCTGGATCCGCCGTCCGATATCAGGGCCTTGGCCGACGCGGTGACCGACGACAGGTCGGGCAGCGAGATCGAGACGGGCGCCTTGCCCGGAGCGGCGCTGGCGATGCCACCACCACCGACGGCGGCTATGACACCGACGCCGAGAACCGTGGAGCTGCGGGCGAGTCCTCCGCCGCGCTGCTTGCCCGTGCGGTGCCGGCCGCGGACGGGAGCGAGGGAATCCGCTGTGGGGTTCCACTCCTCCCAGGGTCCCTCGTCCTTGCCATAGCCGAAGGTGTGGGCTTCGTTCGGCGCGAACGAGGTTGGCTGAGCGGGCCGGTTGGACGCCACCTGGGCGCACTCCTTTCCTTCCTTGCCGCCTACCGGGTTAGCTGACGGGTTCGGAGCAGGAAGGTCTCCTACGCGCGTACGGCCACCGTGCTTCCACGGCGGAATACGCTCGATTCACCCCACGAGTTGGTTCCCCGGTTCCCTTGCGGGATTCGGCGCGTGCGCACGGAGCCGCCTCTTGTGACGGTTGTGACGACCGCGCTGCGTTATCGAACGTTAATAGACCCGGGCACCGAATTCCAAGCTGTTCCGACTGATCATTAACGCCACTTGGCCAGGACTTTGGGGTCATGGACGATGAAAAACGGGCGAGTTGACCGCATGCCGCTTGCACGAATTTCCCTGACGGTGCGTCAGTCGTTATGCGGAGGGATACGGTCCGATCACTGGTCGTGACGCCGGACGGCGAGCAGCGCCATGTCGTCCGTCAGCGGGCCGCCCGTGTGCTCGCGGGCCGCCTCGAAGAGAGCGGTCAGCAACGCGTCGGGGCCGGGGAAGACCCGTCCGGCCAGCCAGGCGGCCGGATCGAAGAACTCCCCTCGCGCGTCGCGGGCCTCGGACAGTCCGTCGGTGTGCAGGAGCAGCGTCGCCCCGCGCGGAAATCCCTCCCGCAGCGTCGGGGCGGGCAGGCTTCCCAGTTCGCTCATCCCGAGGGGCAGCGCGAAGGACTCGGCGGAGAGGATGACGAGCGTGCCGTCGGGACGCAGCAGCAGGGGCGGCGGATGGCCGCGGTTGACGACGTGTACGACGTCCTCGCCCCGCGGGATCTCGGCGAGGACGGCGGTCGTGAACCCCTCGACCGCGTCGACGCTGTCGCGCCGGGTGCCCGCGCGTGTCAGCGCCCGCTCCAGGCGCTCCGCGACTCCCCCCAGGGTCGCCTCCCGCTCGGCCGCCTCCCCGAACGCCCCGACCACCGTCGCGACGGCGGCCACCGCGGTCATCCCCTTCCCCCGTACGTCCCCGACGACCAGCCGCACGCCGTACGGGGAGTCCTGCACCGCGTACAGGTCCCCGCCGATGAACGCGTCCTCCTGCGCCGCCTCGTACCGGGCCGCGACGTCGAGCCCGGCGATCCGCGCCTCGGGCTCGGGCAGCACGGCGCGCTGCGCGAACTCGGCGATCTCCCGGACGGAGGCGAGCCGTTCGTCGCCGCGCCGGACCACGGTGTTGATGAGGACGGCGAGGACGGCGGCCGTCGTCACGGTGACCACCTCGGTGACCGCGTCGACCTGGAGGACGATGCCGAGCACACAGTGCGTCACGAGGACCGCGCCCACGGCGAGGACGCCGGCGAGAACGGTTCCGCGCAGCGAGTAGAAGGGCGCGGCGACCAGGGGCGCGGCCGCGAACAAGGGGGCGGCGGTGAATTCCGACGGGGTGAAGTAGTCGTAGACGATCCCGGCGGCGACGAGCAGCACGGGCAGGGCCCGGACGAAGGCGCGCGCCCACACGATCCGGCGCGGGTGCGCCGGCGCCGGACCGGGCGACGGGCGACTCCCGGGCCCGTGGACACCGCGGGACGGCCGCCCGGCCCGGTCAGGAAACTGTCCGGTCCGCCGCTCACCTCCTGGCTGCCCCACCCGTCCAGAAGAACCGGCGCGGAGGCGGCGGGCGACCCCTGTGGCCCGACCGGGGGAGAAAGGCACCGCCCGAGAAGGGCACCCCCCGCCGGAACGGAACCGGCCGGGGAAGGACGGCCGGAGAAAGGCGGGCGGAGACGCCGGGCAAAAGGCGCCGGGACAAACACCAAGGGCCGGAACTCGTAAATCCGAGTTCCGGCCCTTGGCCTTGAGTAGCGGGGACAGGATTTGAACCTGCGACCTCTGGGTTATGAGCCCAGCGAGCTACCGAGCTGCTCCACCCCGCGTCGTTGAAACCAGTGTACGCCATCCGCGGGACCCGAAGCACACCCGTTCAAACCCGCCCCTCCGGCGCCGCCGGCACCCGGCTTCTCCCCGGCTTCTACCGGGCCGCCAGATGCCGGTTGGGGGCCTCGGCGCGGTCCGCGTACTCGGGAAGGACGACGACCTCGGCGCCCGCGGCGGCGAGGAGTCCGTTCCCGTCGGCGTCCGTGACGAAGGTGTCGGGCTCGCGCCAGGCGGTGACGACCCGCCGTACACCGGCGTCGAGGATGAGCCGGGCGCACGGCGCGGGCCGGGAGGCGCGGTGGGCGCACGGTTCCAGGCTGCTGTAGACGGTGGCGGCGGCCAGCCGGGGATCGGCCGGGTCGATCTTGGCGAGGGCGGCCTCCTCGGCGTGCACGACGGAATCGCCGCCCTCGCGGGAGTGCCCGCGGGCCAGCTCGGTCCCGTCGGCCGCGACCACCACGGCGCCCACGCTGAACGCGGTCTTCGAGGGCGGGCACAGCTCCGCCAGCTCGCAGGCGAGCTCCAGCCACCGCCGGTCGGCGGCGGAGGCGAGCGGGCCGGTGCCGGGCGCGGTGGGGACGTACCGGATGAGCACGACGTCGCCGACGGGCCGGGTCTCCACCATCCGCATCCGGCCCAGGGGGTACTCCCCGGTCCCGAACAGCCGCGGCGCGTCCGGCTGCCCGACGAAGAGGGGGGCGACGGCGAGCTGCAGTTCGTCGGCGAGCTGCTCGCGCACGAGCTGGGTGTGGACCTTGCCGCCGCCTTCGACCATGAGGCGGCGTACCCCCCGTACGTCGTGAAGGTGTTCCAGCAGCACCCGCCAGTCGAGCCGGGGGCCGGTCGGGACGACGTCGACGCCGACGAGGCCGTCGAGCGCGGCGGCGGCTCGCGACGCGCCCTCGTCCGTCGTGTAGACGACCTTCTCGCCGCCGGTGTGCCAGAACTGCGCCCGCGGGTCGAGCTCTCCTGAACCGCTGACGGTGACCTTCAGCGGGTACTCGGGACGGCCGCCGGCGACCCGGGCCGCACGCCGTTCGGCGGAATTGACCAGGAGCCGCGGGTTGTCCGTGCGCAGCGTGCCCGCGCCCACCAGGATCGCGTCGCTGGACGCCCGCACCTCGTCGACCCGGTCGAAGTCGGCCGGGCCCGAGAGCAGCAGCCGCTCGGGGCCGGTGTCGTCCAGGAAGCCGTCGAGGGAGACGGCGGCGGACAGCAGGACGTAGGGACGGGGCATCGGGACGCATCCTCCGGTCGCACGCGCGCGGGAATCCGAGCGCAGTGGTTCAAGTTTTAAACAATACCTAGACTGGTCTCATGACGACCCGCTGGCTCTCCGCCGCCGAACAGCGCGCCTGGCGCTCGTACATCTCCGCGACCTCCCTCCTGGCGGACGCCATCGACCGCCGGCTGCAGGCGGAGGCGGGGATGCCCCACCTTTACTACTCCATCCTGTCCCGGCTGTCCGAGGCTCCGGACCGGCGGCTGCGGATGACCGACCTCGCCGAGGCCCTGAAGATCACCCGCAGCCGGCTGACGTACGCGGTGGCGCGGCTGGAGAAGGACGGCACGGTACGCCGCGAGGGCTGCCCCACCGACAAGCGCGGGCACATGGCCGTTCTCACCGACGAGGGGATGGCCCTCCTGGAGCGGGTGGCGCCCGCGCACGTCGAGACGGTGCGGACGGCGGTCTTCGACCATCTGACCCCGGAGCAGGTGGGGCAGCTCGAGGAGATCTGCGGAACCATCACCCGGGCCATCCAGAGCGGAGATCCCGGGGCTCCCGGGGAGGATCTGCCCTGGCGGCGGCGCTCCTGCTCCTCGTAGAACACCCGAGGCGGGCGTGAACCCCGTTGCTTGAAGTTTTAAGCAGATGTAGGGTCTCGTTTCGAGGCTGTGCTTCAAATCTGAAGCACAGCCCGTGCGAACCCGCCGGACGGAGAGACACCATGCGCGACCACCCCACCGCCACCGTGCGCACCCGCGTCCGCGTTCCCCTGCGCTTCGGCGACGGCTACTCCGTCGACGCCGAACTCGTGACCTTCCACGGCCTCGACGACGGCAAGGAACACCTGGCCGTCGTCCTCGGCGAGCCCGGCGCGAACCCGCTGGTGCGGCTGCATTCCGAGTGCCTGACCGGCGATGTGTTCGGCTCGGCCCGCTGCGACTGCGGACCCCAGTTGCGCGAGGCGGTGGAGCAGATCGCGGACCGCGGCGGCGTCCTGCTGTACCTGCGCCAGGAGGGCCGCGGCATCGGCCTCTACAACAAGCTCGACGCGTACGCCCTCCAGGACCAGGGCCTCGACACCTACGCCGCCAACGCCGCCCTCGGCCTGCCCGAGGACGACCGTGACTACACGGCGGCCGCCCAGATGCTCCGGGCCCTCGGCATCGACTCCCTGGACCTGCTGTCCAACAACCCGGACAAGGCCGAACAGCTCCGCGAACTCGGCATCACGGTCTCCCACCGCGTCCCGACGGGCGTCTTCACCACCGCCCACAACGTCCGCTACCTGCGCGCCAAGGTCCTCCAGACCCAGCACACCCTGCCGCTGACGGAACTCACGGAGCACGCGGGGCTCTCCGGCCTCTCGGCGGGCTGACACCCCGGGAACGAAACAGGCCCCCGGTTCAGATCACTCCGAACCGGGGGCCTTTCCGTAGACCCTGTGGGACTCGAACCCACAACCAATGGATTAAAAGTCCACTGCTCTGCCAATTGAGCTAAGGGTCCCCGCACCGGAAAACACCGGCACGGCGCACCGGCCCGCGCCGACGCATCCCCGAGCATAGCGGGACGTGGCCGGGACTCCGATCGGGTATCGGTGACCCGGCCACGCCGAAGGCCCCACAAGGTCAGGGATCGACCGGTTCGGGTGCACCCTTGCGGGCGGCCTCACGGGCGATCGTGCGCTCATGCCCGGGGTTGAGGAACCAGTGACGGGCCGAGGCCAGCCACCAGGCCGCGGCGAAGCCCAGGACGACGAGCACGGCAACCGGGGCGTAGTTGAACGTCTCCCAGGTGACCGGGGAGACCTGGGGCAGCATGAACAGGACCGTGATGACGGCCACCCAGCCGACCGCGATCACGCCCACCGGTCGTGACCAGCGGCCCAGATGCCAGGGCCCGCGCTCGAAGGCGTCGCCCTTGCGCAGCCGCAGCAGTGTCGGGATGACGTACGCGACGTAGAGGCCGATCACCGCGATCGACGTCACGGCCGCGTAGGCCGCGTAGTTGATGAGGTACGGCAGGCCGAGCACCAGAGCTCCCCCCGCGGCCAGCCAGACGGCCGCCACGGGGGTCCGGGTGCGCGGATGCACCGTGTGCCACACCGAGGAGAACGGCAGCGCGCCGTCCCGCGAAAAGGCGTAGATCATACGGCTGTTGGCGGTCACGGACGCCATGCCGCAGAAGAGCTGCGCGCCGATCACGACGAGCAGCAGGAGCTTGCCGGCCGTCGCGCCGAGCGCGTCCAGCAGGATCTGCGCCGGGGGCGCGCCCGTCGCGGAGCCCAGCTCCTTGTCGTAGGACTGGATGGCGAAGGTGAAGCCGAGGAGCAGGACGAAGCCGGCGATCCATGAGGTCCAGATGGAGCGCACGATGCCCTTCGGCCCGGCCGTCGAGGCGTCGTGGGTCTCCTCCGTCATATGGGCGGAGGCGTCGTACCCGGTGAACGTGTACTGGGCCATGAGGAGTCCGACGAGGACGACGTAGACCCCGCTGCCCCAGCCCGTGTTGTTGACGAACTTCGTGAACACGAAGTCCGCCGACTGGTGGTGGTCCGGCGCGAAGGTCAGCGCGCCGACGATGACGGCGACGCCGACGACGTGCCACCACACGCTGATGCTGTTGAGCAGGGCGACGATCCCCACGCCGAAGGTGTTGAGGAGACCGTGCAGGATCAGGATCGCGGTGAACAGGAGGATCGTGCGGCCCGGCGTCACCTCGAAGTCGAACTGGAGGTTCAGGTAGGCGCCGAGGAACAGCGCCGCGCCGAAGTCGATGCCGGCGGTCACCGCGACCTGGCCGAGGACGTTGAACCAGCCCGTGAACCACGCCCAGGCGGCCCTGCTGCGTTCCGGGGCGAGCCGGTGGGCCCAGAAGTACAGCCCGGCGGACGTCGGATAGGCCGAACAGATCTCGGCCATCGCGAGCCCGACGAACAGCGTCATCAGTCCGACCGCGACCCAGCCCCAGGTGATGACGGCGGGGCCGCCGGTGTTCATCCCGAACTGATACAGCGTCAGGCAGCCCGACAGGACCGAGATGATCGTGAAGGAGACCGCGTAGTTGGAGAAAGCCGACATGCGGCGAGCGAGAACCTGCGTGTAGCCGAGCTGGGCGAGCCGCTCTTCGTCCGACAGCCCAGTCGCTCTGGCGTCATCTGTCATGCACCCAGCGATTCCCTCACCGGGTGCATGACATGCGCCGTACCGATGGCAAATGTGGCTAGAAAAGGCCCTTGTAGCCCTGCCAGCCGCCGACGATCTTCACGCGCGGGCCGAACGAACCCGTCCCCGTACCGGCGTTGCGGTAGACGTTGCCGGAGGTGTCGCGCTCGACCAGGTCGTTCTTCCCGTCGCCCGTGATGTCGCCGACCCCGACGACCGCGTTGTAGGACGCGCCCCAGCCGGAGAAGACCTTCACCCGCTCCTTCAACAGGCCGGTCCCGGTGCCGTTGTAGCGGTACAGCGTTCCCGCCCTGTCCCGCGCGAGCACGTCCCCGATCCCGTCGCCGTTCAGGTCACCGGCGCCGACGATCTTCGTGTATCCCGTCCACGCCGTACGGATCTTCTTGGCCGCGGCGAGCGTTCCGTCGCTCTTCGCGGCGAACAGGTAGAGGTCGCCGGTCGAGGCCTTCCGCGCGAGCAGATCCGGCCGCCGGTCACCGGTCAGGTCGCCGGGCGAGGTCAGGACGTCGTACGCGTTCCAGCCGGTGCCGAGCGTCTTGTACGAGGTCGACGGGGTCGGCGCCGTGCCGCACGCGGGCCTGTAGCCGCGCAGGGAACCGTCGCCCATGCGCACCAGGACGTCGTTGCAGCGGTCGCCGTTCAGATCGCCGAACGGCACCGCCACCGTCCTGGCCGGCCAGCCGTTCCCCGTGACCTTTCCGGCGAAGCCGCCCTTCCCGTCGCCCTGCTGGAAGGTCAGTCCTCCCGACGAGTTGAGCGTCAGCAGGTCGCCGGTACCGTCCGGGGCTCCTTCGGCCCCGACGTGGTCGTGGCGCACCGGGCTGCCGCCCTTCAGCCGGACCGTGCCACGCACCTGGAGCGGGGCGCCGACGCCGTCCGCGGGGGTGACGGTGACGGTCCAGTCGTAGGAGCCGTCCGGAGCGAAGGCACTGCCGGGGAGCGCCGGGTCTGCGCCGAACCAGCCGACGTTCACCTCACCGCGCTCGGGACCGCTGTCGCGGCCGTCGTCGTAGGTCTTGCCGGTGGCACGGTTGCGCGCGGTCACGGTCCAGTTCGCGGCCGGCTTCGACAGCAGCAGGGTGGTCAGGGTGTCCGGGACGGTGTCGATCGCGCGCGCCCGGACGGACGACGCGTTCTCGGAGGGCGCCAGCAGCCGCAGCGACTGCTGGGCCACCCCGGACGGTACGAGGTGCACGCGCTCCTGGCCGTCCACGTACGCGGCGTTCGCGCCGGACTCGTCGACCGTCCAGCGCACGTCCCGCTGGGAGATCCCGGTGTCGGGCAGATCTCCGACGACCCGGCTCGCGGCGCCGCCGTCCGCGACCGTCGTGAGGGTCAGCTTCCCGGCCGCCCTGTCGTGCGTGACGACGTATCCGTCGCCGAGCTTCGCCTCGCCGGCGGGCACGGCGACGGACTTCTTCGCCGTACGGTCCCAGACACCGGCCCTGCCGTCACAGGTCCAGTAGATCCAGCGGCCCAGTGCCTGGAGTTCGGTGGGCACGCAGCCCGCGTCGGTGGTGAGGGTCTCGGTCGTCCTCCTCGTGGTCAGGTCGTACGCGGTGAGGGTGCCGGGCGTGGATCCCGCCGTCCAGAGGACGTCGCCGGAGAGCGCGGCGGCTCCGGGGGCGCGGGTGAGCACCGGGGCTCCGGCGTTGTCGAGCGCGTACACGGACTGCTTGTCGGCACCGGTGTGGACGAGGTACCGGCCCGAGACGTCGGTGATACGCCCGCCCGCCGGCACGCTCCGCTCCCAGAGGTCGTTGCTCCCCGGCCCGTTGACCCGGATCAGGTCGTTCGTCGCCGTGGAGTGCTCCAGCCAGGCGATCCGGCCGTCGGCCGTCCCGTGGATCTCGGAGCAGGCGACGTCCGTCGTCGCGCAGGGGGCGATGGACACGGTCTCCTCGGGGGGCGAGAAGTCGGACCGCGCACCGTAGGCGGGGGTGCCGGTCGCGGCGACGGTCCGGACGTAGTCGTCCCGGTGCCCGCGCAGGCTGTCGTCCGTGACGACGAGCCGGCCCTGGTCGAGAGAGATCCCCTGGACGGGGAAGGGCGGCTTGGGCAGCGGCCTGACCTGGGTGACGACCGGGACGCCGTCCGCACCGGAGGTGATGCGCTGGATCCCCCAGTCGTCGGCGCCCGTGCGGCCGATCTTCACGGCGGAGCCGCCGGGGCCGGCCGCGAGCCCGTAGTCCGCGGACGGCATCAGCGTCACCGCGGGCCCGCCCGCGATCGGCTGCGCGGTGACCTGGCTGACGCCGTTGACCAGCCAGTCGCCGACGACCGCGAGGTCGTGGGTGGCGTTCACTCCGTCGGCGGTCCCCTTCAGCACGACCTCGGCCGGTGCCGCCGACAGGTCGGCGCGGGGCAGTACCAGGACCTTGGCCTTGTCGTAGGCGAAGACGACGACATGGTCCGGCGCGATCAGCACCCTGCTGTACGCGAGGGGAAGCGGACCGCTCCAGCTCTGCACCTGGCCGCTCTCCCGGTCCACCGCGACCAGACGCATCTCGCCGTCCAGCGACGCCCGCAGGAAGACACTCCTGGCGTCGGCACCCGCGGGCTGGCCGAGCTGGAGCCCCGCCGGTCCACCGCCGACGGTCACGTCACGGGTGCCGCCGTCGGCCCCCGGGGTGAGCAGGTGGATGACCCGGGTGCTCGTCCCGTCCGCGGCGGGCTCGTTGCGGAACCCGACGGCCAGGTTGTCGAAGGCCGTCAGATAGCCGAGACCCGCCGGGACCTGGATGCTGCGGGACGTGCCGTCCGTCGCGTCCCAGAACACCACCCGGCCGTTGGCGTCCTTGTCCGCCAGGACATCGCTGCCGGTGCCCGTGGGGGACAACCCGGCCCGCGGCGGAACGGGGACGGACTCACCGTCGGAGTACCGCGTCCACAGCAGCCCCGTCCGGCCCTCCTGGGTGTGGAAGACGCCCTGCGCCCCGGCGCCGTCGTGGCCGGAGCCCGTCGAGGTGGTGCGGATCGTGGCCGTCGTGTTGTAACTGCGCAGCGCGGCGGGGACCACCGTCTCCTGAGCGGTTCCCACCGCGGAGGCGGGCGTCGGCAGCAGCGGGATCACGCCGCCCGCGAGCAGCGCGGAAGCCGCCGCGGTGACGGCGACGCGGCCTGCTCGCACAGGGCGGACGAAGAAATGACGGACCAAGGAAAACCCCTCCCGGAACACCGCGGGGAAGCGTCTGCCGTCCCGGGTGTCGACCCGGCCCCCAGCTCTCACATCCCCCACACAAGTCGCCTGATGTTACAGGGAGTTGACGGGTCGACAGGAAATGCTTTTCCGGGGCTCGCTCCGGAGACGGCGAGCCCCGGAAACGACGAGCCCCGGAAACGACGATGTGGCCCCCACCCGGTCCGGGTGGGGGCCACATCAGGTCACTGAGCTGTCAGGCGTCAGCCGTTGCGCTTCCAGCGCGGCTTCTCGTCGCGGCGGAACGAACCGGCACCCGTGGCGCGGTGGTCGTCGCGGCGGGCGGCCGGACGGTCGTGGCCGGAGCGGAAGCCACCGCTCGCGGGACGGTCGCCCTGGCGGTCACGGTTGAAGGGACGGTCGCTGCCCCGGTGGCCGCCACGCTCGTCACGACGCTCGAAAGAACGGCCGCCACGGTCGTCACGGTTGAAGCCACCACCACGGTTGTCATCGCGGCGCTCGAAAGAACGGCCGCCACGGTCATCGCGGTTGAAACCGCCACCACGGTTGTCGTCACGGCGGAAGCCACCACCACGGTTGTCGTCACGACGCTCGAAAGAACGGCCGCCACGGTCATCGCGGTTGAAACCGCCACCACGGTTGTCATCGCGGCGGAAGCCACCACCACGGTTGTCGTCACGACGCTCGAAAGAACGGCCGCCACGGTCATCGCGGTTGAAACCGCCACCACGGTTGTCATCGCGGCGGAAGCCACCACCACGGTTGTCGTCACGACGCTCGAAAGAACGGCCGCCACGGTCATCGCGGTTGAAACCGCCACCACGGTTGTCGTCACGGCGGAAGCCACCACGGTCGTTGTCACGACGCTCGTAGTTGCCGCGCTCGTCACGACGCTGACGCGGCTCGTACGCGGGACGCTCGTCCTGCTCGGCGGCGACGGCCTCGACGGCCGGGGCCTCGACGACGGCCTGCTCGGCGGCCTCGGCGGCGGCCGCGACGGCCACCTCCGGGTCCTCGCCGCGCTCACGGGCGGCACGGGCGACCAGGCGGTCGGCCTCGCCGCGCAGCTCGGCGGCACGGCGCTGAGCGCGCTCCAGCTCCTTGGTGAGCTGCGTGACCTCACGCTCGGCCTGCTGGGCGGCGTCGCCCGCGGACTGGGCCTGGACCTCGGTCATCGACCGGGCGCCGGTGATCTCGGCGACCTCGGGCTCGAAGGCCGTACCCGAGTTGATGATGTGACGCGCGGCGTCGACGCCCGCGTCCTCCATCAGGCGGAAGATCTGGCGGCGCTGGTGCGGAAGCGACAGCGACACGACGGTGCCGGAGCGGCCCGCGCGAGCGGTACGGCCGGAGCGGTGCAGGTAGTCCTTGTGGTCGCCGGCCGGGTCCACGTTCAGGACCAGGTCGATGCCGTCGACGTGGATACCGCGGGCGGCGACGTCGGTGGCGACGAGCGCGTTGACGTAACCGTCCTTGAAGTCGGCCAGCGTCCGCGTACGGGCGCCCTGCGTCATGCCGCCGTGCAGCGCGTCGGCCTTCACACCGGCGTCGCGGAGCTGCTCCGCGATGCGGTCGGCGCCGAGCTGGGTGCGCACGAAGATGATCGTGCGGCCCTTGCGGGAGGCGATCGCGGCGGTGACCGGCGCCTTGTCCTTGGGCTTCACGATGAGGATGTGGTGCGACATCGTCGTGACGTTGCCCTGGGCGCTGTCGACCTCGTGCGTGACGGGGTTGGTCAGGTAGCGCTTGACCAGCGTGGAGATCTCGTTCTCCATCGTGGCGGAGAACAGCATCCGCTGGCCGCCGGCCGGGATCTGGTCGAGCAGCTCGGTGACCTCGGGCAGGAAGCCCAGGTCCGACATCTGGTCGGCCTCGTCGAGGACGGCGATCTGGGTGTTCTCCAGCGAGCAGGCGCCGCGGTTGATGATGTCGCGCAGACGGCCCGGGGTGGCGACGAGGACGTCGACGCCGCGCTCCAGGGCGTAGATCTGGTTGCCCATCGACGTACCGCCGCAGACGACCTTCATCTTGAGGCCGAGGACGTCGCCGTAGGGCTGGAGGGCGTCGGCGACCTGCATGGCCAGCTCGCGGGTCGGCGTCAGGATGACGGCGCGCGGCTTCTTCTTCTCGGTGTGGCCGCCGGCGAGCTGCGCCAGGGTCGGCAGACCGAAGGAGAGGGTCTTGCCGGAGCCGGTGCGGCCGCGGCCGAGGATGTCCTTGCCGGCCAGGGCGTCCGGGATGGTCGCGGCCTGGATCGGGAAGGGGCTGGTCACGCCGTTCTGCGCGAGCTTGCGGACGACGCCCTCGGGGAGACCGAGGTCGGCGAAGGTGAGCTCGGGGGCGGCGGACTCGGTGGTCTCGACTACCTCGATCGTGGCCTCGACCGCGTCGTTGTTCTCGTTGTTCTCGGGCACGACGACGTGATCAGTACTGGAAACAGACATGCGAAATGCGAACCTTCCGGAGTTTCTTCGGCACGCGCCCAAACTCCGTGAAGTCGCAAACGACCGCCTCTATGCGGTCCGGCCACGGCAAGGGAGAGTACGCGCCACGCGGCGCTCTCTGCGGCGGCGCCGGGCAAATGGGATCAAACGATCTACTACCATACGCACCCTTCCCCCATGAAGGCAAACTGAGCCCCATACGACCAGGTGAGGGTGCATTCCAAGCCACCTGTTCGCGTCCTCCACGCTACCGCGCCCACGCCGACGGCGCTGTTGAACAGGCCACATCCACGCCTCCGGCGGCCGTGAACCCCGCCACACCCGCCGCGGCGGGACCCGCCCGGCCACGGGGGCGGGAGCCGCGCCCGCCCGGCTCCCCGTGCCGGCTACACCGGTGAGCCCGCCTCGGGGGCCGGTTCCCGTTGGATCAGCTGGGTCACCGGCTGTTCGTGCGCCGACGACGACGGCTCCGGGGTCCCGGGGTCGGGCGGCGACGGCGGGGAGACCGGCGGGGGCTCGGGCGACGGCTCCGCCGACGTACGCGGGGGAGTCGGCTCGCCCCCGGGCGGGGTGGAGGCCTTGGAGGGGGCCCCGTCCTTCTCCGTCGCCTTCGCGGACGGCTTCGCGCCCGGGGACGCCGACGCGTCGCCGGACGCTGACTCCCCCGGTTTCGCGGAGGCCTTTCCGTGTCTGCCGCCCTTTCCGCCCTTCCCGCTCTTCCCGCTGTACGAACCGACCCCGCCGCCGACCGCCGCGGACCCGTCGCCGGGCACCCCGTCGGCCCGTCTGTCCGCCGAGTGGGAGGGCCCCGGCCGCCCCGCGTCGTCGCCGACGCTCATGCAGCCGGCGGTGGCGGCCACGGCCAGGACCGCGGCGGCCAGACGGACGGGTACGTACAAGGCGCGCACGGGCGGCCACCTCCGAACGGGGTGTCCCCCGCTCGGAAGGAGCCGGGAGCGTGGGGAGAAACGGGAGTTCTCCCCGTCCAACTCCCGCCGCCCGCGGGAGGACACGCGCCCTCCGGGCCCAACCGGGCCCGGAGGGCGCCGCCGTGGAGCCCGCGCTCCCCGCGCGGCGAGCGCGGCCGGGGAGACGCCGCGGGTCAGTCGATCGCCAGCGGGGCCTGCGGGGCCAGCGCGGCCGCGATGCGCTGGGCGACCACCTCGGCCTGGTTGCCGTCGGGGGTGTCCTTGGTCTTGGTCGCGTTGACCGCGATGGCGAGACCGTCGGACGGGAGATACGCCTGGATCGCCGCGTAACCCGAGAACGACGGGTTCTGCAGGACCCAGCCGTTGATCACGATCACACCGAGCCCGAAGTGCTTGGCCTCGGTCTGCTCCAGGCAGACGGTGGCGGGGCACGTGGCGGTCGGGTGACCGAGACCGACCGTCCCCGGGTCGAGCAGCGTGCGGTAGGAGCCGCGCGAGATGAGCGCGCCGCTGCCGATGGCGGCCGCCGAACGGGCCAGGTCGCAGACGTGCGTGGTGATCACGGCGCCGGGCGCGGTGGTCCACGACGGGTTCCAGAAGGTGGACTCCTCGTACAGGCCGCGTTCGGACGTGAAGGCGTGCACGACCGGACGCGGGATGTCGGGGGTGAAGTTGTTCCGGGTGTTGTCGAGACCCAGCGGACCCGTGACCCGCTCCCGCAGGAGCTTGTCGATCCGGGTGCCGGTGATCTTCTCCAGCGCCTGGATCAGCAGCAGGTAATTGGCGTGCGAATAGCTCCAGTTGGTACCCGGCTCGTACCAGAACGGGTGGCTGTAGGGGTACGCGAGCAACTGCTGCGGGGTCCAGTGGCGGAAGGGGTGCGCCTCCAGCTCGGCCAGGAAGGCCGGGTCGGTGACGTAGTCGTGCAGCCCGGTGGTGTTGCTGGCCAGCATCCGCAGGGTGATCCGGTTCGCCTTGGGCACGCCGGGCAGCCAGCGCTCCACGGTGTCGTCCAGGCCGACCCTGCCCTCCTCGACGAGTTGCAGCAGGGCCGTGCCGACGTAGGAGAAGGCCACGGAACCGGCACGGAAGTGCATGTCCGGCTCGGCCGGGACACCGGTCATGGACTCACCGAGCGCGTCGGTCAGGATCTCGCGCCCGTGGCTGGTGACCTTCAGCTCCACCGACTTCAGATGAAGGTCGGCCTTGGCCTTTCGGGCGATGGCGAGGACCTCGCGGGCCTCGCCGCCCAGGGGTCTCTCGGTCCTCACGCAGTCGTTCTCGCCGTAACGGGCGGGCGCCTGGGCGAACGCCGGCGCGGCGGCGGTCGTCTGGACCGTGACGGCGAGCAGCGCGGCGCAGAGGAGGGCCGTACGGGCCCGGGCGCGGGCACCCGGACGGGCCGGGGAGGGGGTGCGTGTCATGCCCGCACTATCACCGGACGGGTCATCCCGATTCGTCAGAACACTCCGAAAATGCTACGAGACACCCCATGTGGGGCAGGCGCCACGTCCCCTCCGCGGATCCGGCCCTCTCCGGGTCTCCGTCGTACACCGCCACCGGGGCGCCATCCCCGACAATGGCCACGTGCTGGAGATGACGCGCGAAACCTTCGAAGAGCTCGTGAGCCAGGCGCTGGACCGGATCCCGCCCGAGCTGACCCGGGTCATGGACAACGTCGCCGTGTTCGTCGAGGACGAGCCTCCCGCCGACGATCCCGAACTGCTGGGCCTCTACGAGGGCACCCCGCTCACCGACCGCGGCGAGTGGTACGCCGGAGTGCTCCCGGACCGCATCTCGATCTACATGGGCCCCACCCTGCGCCGGTGCGAGACCACGGACGAGGTGGTGCACGAGGTCGCCGTGACCGTGATCCACGAGGTCGCCCACCACTTCGGCATCGACGACGACCGTCTGCACGAACTCGGCTGGGGCTGACCGGGCCGTCCGCGCGCCCCTCCCGCGGGGGCACCGGAATCCCGCATACCCGCACCACCCCTTGGGCAGACGGGACAAATGGTCCGCGTCCCCGTTGCCGCAACCGCCACCGTCCGCCGCACGGCCGACCGCGCCGGGCGGGCGCTCCACGCGCTCGCCCGCCGCCCCCGCCGCCGCACGGGCCCGGTGCTCGAACTCGCCCCCCGGGAGAACCCGTACACCCGCGCCCTCGGGCTGCTGTGCGTGGTGCTGCTCGGCGCCTGGCTGGGCCTGCTGGTCGTGGGCGACGTCCGCGTCCCGGTCGGCCCCATGAACACCACCATGACCCTGCGCCCCTCCCTCACCGGCGGCACGAAGATCAACATCTCTCCTCTCGGCGCGCTGGAGCTGCGCAGCCACGAGGCCCCCCTGCGCCTGGACGTGGACGTCGACCGGCTCGACCCCGAACGCTCGCAGGCCCTCGTCGAACACCCGGAGCGTCTCGCCGGACTCCAGGACGAGGTCGTACGGGACGTCGAGCACGGCACCCTCGACCTGGCCGTCCGCTCCTGCATAGCCGTCGGCGCCGGAGCCGGCGCCCTCGGTCTCGCGGTCTACCGCCGCCCCCGCCGCGCCCTCGCCGCCGGAGGTCTCGCCCTCTGCCTCCTGGCCGCCTCCGGAGCGACCGCCTTCGCCACCTGGAACCCCGAATCGGTCCTGGAGCCGAAGTACTCCGGCCTGCTCGCCTCCGCACCGTCCCTGGTCGGCGACGCCCGCAGCATCGTCAGCGAATTCGACGTCTACCAGAAGGAGTTGGCGCGCCTGGTGACGAACGTGACGAAGCTGTACGACGTCACGTCCACCCTTCCGGTCTACGAGCCCGACCCGACCACGATCCGGGTGCTCCACGTCTCCGACATCCATCTGAACCCGGCGAGCTGGAAGATCATCGCCTCGCTCGTGAAGCAGTACGCGATCGACGTGATCGTCGATTCCGGCGACACGATGGACCACGGCTCGGCGGCCGAGAACGGCTTCCTCGACCCGATCCCCGACCTGGGAGCGCCGTACGTCTGGGTCCGCGGCAACCACGACTCGCGGGAGACGCAGCGCTACCTCGAACACCTGAAGAACGTGCGCGTCCTCGACGACGGCCGCGCGGTCACGGTCGCGGGTCTGCGTTTCGCCGGCATCGGCGACCCCCAGTTCACCCCGGACCGCGCGGTCGCGCCGGGCGGCGACGCGGCGGAGGACCTCGCGGGCGCCCGCCTGGCCTCGGCCCTGCGCGACCAGCGCGCCGCGGGCACCCCGGTCGACATCGCCGTCGCCCACGAACCGCTCGCCGCACGCGGGACGGACGGGCAGGTGCCCCTCGTGCTCGCAGGGCATCTGCACCACGAGGAGATGGAGGTCATGAAGTACGGGACCCGGCTGCGCGTCGAGGGCTCGACGGGCGGAAGCGGGCTGCGGGCCGTCGAGCGCGAGTACCCGGCCCCGATCGAGGCCTCGGTCCTCTACCTGGACCGGGACACCCGCCGGCTCCAGGCCTGGGACGAGATCAGGCTGGGCGGTCTCGGCCTCACGACGGCCGAGGTCAGCCGCCATCTCCCCGAGGAGAATCGGCCCTGAGCCCGGCCCGCCGTATCTGGTTTGGTCCGCGTCCGGGCCACGTAGTACAGTCTGTTCGTGCCCAAGGGCGCCGGTCAGGGCTTGACCGTCCGAAGCTTCCGTCGAAGCGGAGGAGAAGTGGAACCCTTCGGGGGAAAGCGGAGTCACATGCTTCTCACGTCCCTTCGGGAACGCGAAGACGAAGCAGAGCGTCACCGGCTCGCCCTCATCGTCTAGCGGCCTAGGACGCCGCCCTTTCAAGGCGGTAGCACGGGTTCGAATCCCGTTGGGGGTACGCAACACCGTGTGGGACACTGGTTACACGTCGCACGCAAAAGCTTGGTCCTGTGGAGCAGTTTGGAGTGCTCGCCACCCTGTCAAGGTGGAGGCCGCGGGTTCAAATCCCGTCAGGACCGCTGAGGTTTCTCCGGAAACCTCGTGGCTGGGTAGCTCAGTTGGTACGAGCGATCGCCTGAAAAGCGATAGGTCGCCGGTTCGACCCCGGCCCCAGCCACCAGAACGAAACCCCCTCCGGGTCACCCGGAGGGGGTTTCTTCGTTCGCGGAACCTCGCGGTGAAGCTCGCGATGAAGCCTGCGGTCGTCCGGATCGCGATTCCCTTGGCACCACCCCCGGCCCGGCGCTAGCTTCTGGGTGATCGATCGGGTTCCTTCGGGGGGATGGACATGAGCCGGGACGAGACCGCGGCGGCGCGGGACACCGAACTGGAGAAGGACCGGGCGCGGTACGGGCTGATCGCGGTCGTCATGAGCAATCTCGCCATCGCCGGCGTGGCGGTCTTCGGGGTCTGGCGGCTCGACGGGGACAAGGCCGTGATCGTCGGCGTGCTCACCGCCGCGTTCACCGCGGTGAGCAGCATGACCACCGCCTACCTGGGCATCAAGGCCATCTCCAACACCGCCCGGTCCATCGCCCTGGGATCGGCGTCCCGACGGGAGCCCGCCCACACCCCGGCCAAAATCCCCGCGCCCGATGCCGGGACCCCGGCGCCCGCCACGCCCGCCGCCGAGGCGCCCGCGCCGCCCCCGCAGCGCGCCCCCTGACCCGCGCCCGCCGCGGCGGGCGCAAAAGGGTTCGCCAGGGATTTCCCCGGGATGAGATCCTGGATCGCGTATGTCTACGCACCCCGCCCCCGCCCTCGGCGATCTCGCCGCCCGCCTGTCCGAGCTGTCCCTGCGCGACGCGCACCGGCTCGGGCGCAGGCTCGAAGGCGCGCGCAAGATCCGCAAGCCCGAGGCCCGCTCCGCCGTGTTCGCCGAGATCGAGGCGGAGGTCGCCAAGGGCGAGGTCCGCATGGCCGAGCGCCGTGCCCGCGTGCCCGCCATCACCTATCCCGAGCAGCTTCCGGTCAGCCAGAAGAAGGACGTGATCGCGGAGGCCATCCGTGATCATCAGGTCGTGATCGTCGCCGGTGAGACCGGCTCCGGCAAGACCACCCAGATCCCGAAGATCTGCATGGAGCTGGGCCGTGGCGTGCGCGGGATGATCGGGCACACCCAGCCCCGCCGTATCGCCGCCCGTACGGTGGCGGAGCGTGTCGCGGACGAGCTGGACACACCGCTCGGCGAGGCCGTCGGCTGGAAGGTCCGCTTCACCGACCAGGTGAACCCGGACGCCACCTTCGTCAAGCTCATGACGGACGGCATCCTGCTCGCCGAGATCCAGACGGACCGCGAGCTGCGCGCGTACGACACGATCATCATCGACGAGGCCCACGAGCGGTCCCTCAACATCGACTTCCTGCTCGGCTACCTCGCCCAGCTCCTGCCCAAGCGGCCCGACCTCAAGGTCGTCATCACCTCGGCGACCATCGACCCGGAGCGTTTCTCCCGGCACTTCGGCGACGCCCCGATCGTCGAGGTCAGCGGCCGGACGTATCCGGTCGAGGTGCGCTACCGCCCGCTCCTGGAGGAGGACTCCGAGGACGCGGACCGCGACCAGATCACCGCGATCTGCGACGCCGTCGAGGAGCTCCAGGCCGAGGGCAAGGGCGACATCCTCGTCTTCCTCTCCGGCGAGCGCGAGATCCGCGACACGGCCGACGCCATCACCAAGAAGAACTACCGCTTCACCGAAGTGCTGCCGCTGTACGCACGGCTCTCGCACGCCGAGCAGCACCGCGTGTTCCAGCCGCACACCGGGCGCAGGATCGTTCTGGCGACCAACGTCGCCGAGACCTCCCTGACCGTCCCGGGCATCAAGTACGTGATCGACCCGGGCACCGCACGCATCTCGCGGTACAGCCACCGCACGAAGGTGCAGCGGCTGCCCATCGAGCCGGTCTCGCAGGCCAGCGCCAACCAGCGCAAGGGCCGCTGCGGCCGTACGTCCGACGGCATCTGCGTCCGGCTGTACTCCGAGGACGACTTCCTCGCCCGGCCGGAGTTCACCGACGCCGAGATCCTCCGTACGAACCTCGCCTCCGTCATCCTCCAGATGACCGCGGCCGGCCTCGGCGACATCGAGAAGTTCCCCTTCATCGACCCGCCGGACCACCGCAACATCCGCGACGGCGTCCAGCTCCTCCAGGAGCTGAACGCGCTGGACCCGACGGAGAAGGACGTACGCAAGCGGCTCACGGAAACCGGCCGCAAGCTCGCCCAGCTCCCCGTCGACCCCCGGCTCGCCCGGATGGTCCTGGAGGCCGACAAGAACGGCTGCGCGCGCGAGGTCATGGTGATCGCGGCCGCGCTCTCCATCCAGGACCCGCGCGAGCGGCCCTCCGAGAAGCAGGCGCAGGCGGACCAGCAGCACGCCCGCTTCAAGGACGAGACCTCCGACTTCCTGGCCTTCCTCAACCTGTGGCGCTACATCCGCGAGCAGCAGAAGGAGCGGGGCTCCTCCGCGTTCCGCCGGATGTGCAAGCAGGAGTACCTGAACTTCCTGCGCATCCGTGAGTGGCAGGACATCTACAGCCAGCTCCGCACCGTCGCCAAGCAGATGGGCATCCACCTGAACGAGGAGGACGCTCCCGAGCAGAGCGTCCATGTGTCCCTGCTCGCCGGTCTGCTCTCGCACATCGGCATGAAGGACGTGAAGGAGACCGGCGCCGAGAGCGGCAGGAGCACGGGGAAGAACGAGTACCTGGGCGCGCGCAGCGCCAAGTTCGCGATCTTCCCGGGCTCGGCGCTGTTCAAGAAGCCCCCGCGTTTCGTGATGTCCGCCGAACTCGTCGAGACCTCACGGCTCTGGGCACGCGTCAACGCCCGTATCGAGCCGGAGTGGGTGGAACCGCTGGCCGGCCATCTCCTCAAGCGGACGTACAGCGAACCGCACTGGGAGAAGGACCAGGCCGCGGTGATGGCGTACGAGAAGGTCACGCTGTACGGCGTACCGCTCGTCGCGCAGCGGAAGGTGAACTACGGCCGGATCGATCCCGAGGCCAGCCGCGAGCTGTTCATCCGCAACGCCCTCGTCGAGGGCGACTGGCGTACGCACCACAAGTTCTTCTCGGACAACCGCAAGCTGCTCACCGAGGTCGAGGAGCTGGAGCACCGGGCCCGTCGCCGCGACATCCTGGTCGACGACGAGACCCTGTACGACTTCTACGACCAGCGGGTGCCCGAACACGTCGTGTCCGGGGCGCACTTCGACTCCTGGTGGAAGCACAAGCGGCACGAGGAGCCCGAACTCCTCGACTTCGAACGCTCGATGCTCATCAACGAGCGGGCCGGGGACGTCTCGAAGGACGACTACCCCGACTCCTGGCTCCAGGGGCGGCTGAAGTTCCGGGTGACCTACCAGTTCGAGCCGGGCGCGGACGCGGACGGCGTGACCGTCCACATCCCGCTCCAGGTGCTGAACCAGGTCACGGACGACGGCTTCGAGTGGCAGATCCCGGGACTGCGGGAGGAAGTGGTGACGGAGCTGATCCGTTCGCTCCCGAAGCCGATCCGGCGGAACTACGTCCCCGCCCCGAACTTCGCCCAGAAGTTCCTGGAGCGGGCGGTACCGCTCCAGGAGCCGCTGACCACGACCATGGCGCGCGAGCTCAAGCGCATGGTCGGCGTGCCGCTGACGGCCGACGACTTCGACTGGTCGCGGCTGCCCGAGCATCTGAGGATCACCTTCCGGATCGTCGACGAGCGGCGCCGCAAGCTCGCCGAGGACAAGGACCTGGAAGCCCTCAAGCTCCGGTTGAAGCCGAAGGCGCGCCAGGCGATCTCACAGGCCGCCGCGGCGACGGCGGAACGCGAGGGCGGGGAGTCCCTCGAACGCTCGGGACTGACGGACTGGACGATCGGCTCGCTCCGGCGGGTCTTCGAGACGCGCCGGGCCGGCCAGCCGGTGAAGGCGTACCCGGCGCTCGTCGACGACGGTCCCGCGGCGAACACCGTCTCCGTGCGGCTCTTCGACACGGAGGCCGAGCAGGCCGAGGCCATGTGGAAGGGCACCCGCCGGCTGATCCTGCGGAACATCCCGGTGAATCCGGGCAAGTTCGCCTCGGACAAGTTCACCAACGCCCAGAAGCTCGCCCTGTCGGCGAACCCGCACGGCTCGGTGCAGGCGCTCTTCGACGACTGCGCGACGGCGGCGGCGGACAAACTGATCGCGGACTTCGGCGGTCCGGTGTGGGACGAGGAGTCCTACCGGAAGCTGTACGACAAGGTGCGCGCCGAGATCGTCGACACGACCGTGCGCACGGTCGGGCAGGTGCAGCAGGTGCTCGCCGCCTGGCAGGCCTGTGAGCGCCGTCTGAAGGGCGTCAGGAGCCCGACCCTGCTCGCGAACCTGACGGACGTACGGAAGCAGCTCGACGCCCTCGTGAAGCCCGGTTTCGTCACCGCGACGGGACTGCGGCGGCTGCCGGACCTGATGCGCTATCTGGTCGCCGCTGACCGCCGTCTCCAGCAGATGCCGACCGGCGCCCAGCGGGACACCAGCCGCATGGAGAAGGTCCACGAGATGCAGGACGAGTACGCCTGGCTCCTGGAACAGCTCCCTCAGGGCCGTCCGGTGCCCTCGTCGGTCCTGGACATCCGCTGGATGATCGAGGAGCTCCGGGTCAGCTATTTCGCCCACGCGCTCGGCACGGCGTACCCGGTCTCCGACAAGCGGATCGTGAAGGCGATCGACGCCGCCGCGCCGTGACGGAGCCCGCACGGGTGGTGAGTTCGACCCTGGCGCCGAGCTCATGTACAGTCTCATTTCGCAGCACAGCGCAAGAACAAGTCGCTGCGAATCAAGGTCCTGTGGAGCAGTTTGGAGTGCTCGCCACCCTGTCAAGGTGGAGGCCGCGGGTTCAAATCCCGTCAGGACCGCATTGAGAAAAGGCCCGGAGCTTCGGCTCCGGGCCTTTTCGCGTGTCCGCACCCGCCCGGGCCGACTGTTCGCGTGCGCGCACCCGTCCTTGTACGGCCTTCAGGGCCTCCGGAACCGCCTCCGCGGCCCGTTCCCGTCCCTTGACGGCGTCACATTCCGCCGGTACCCCGGAATCCAGGGCCACTCGCCCTGCCGGCCCTCTGGAGGTGCGTATGGCGGTGTCCGCTCGGCACGAGACCCGGGCTCTGCTCCGAGCCCACCTGGCGGCGGCCTCCGGGTACCGCCATCTGACGCGGCACTGTCCGATCTGCCATCAGCTCGCCCGGCTGGCCATGGAAGCCGCCCCGAACGACGAGCAGGACCCCGAGAGCTCCCCCGAGGACGAGAGCTCCTCGCCGGCGTGACCCGGGGCCGCCTCCGCGCCCCTCGCCGCCCCTGCGCGACCAGGGGTGACGCGCCCCCTCACGAGCCCAACTCCCCTAGCGCAGAAGGCTCTCGGGGGACAAGGACTGTGGCATGTGACGGGAGTCACCGCATATGTTTTCAGAAGTGTGGAACTTACCCCCCTCCTACAACCAGTCAATTTAATATGTGCAATTGCACCACTGATCGAGGGGTTCCACAGCCGATCCGACACCCGCCCCCAGACTCCGACAAGGCCGCTCACAGGCCGCCCGCCGGGGCCGGTGGAACGCACAAAAAAAATCGCGCTGGACCCGGCGGAGTCCAGCGCGATCTACGACGCACCCTGTTCATGTGGCAAAAACGCTTGGGCGTGAGCTCTGTTGGGGCAGAACCCGCGTCGCTTGGAGCTGTGGTGTGGACGCCTCGACGGGTTGGGGGATCCGTCGACTTGTCCGGTTATGCGGTGACTCAGGCTTCGCTGCGCTGCTGCGGGATACCCGCGAGCAGTGCGCGGACCTCAGCCTCGCGGTAACGACGGTGTCCTCCGAGCGTGCGGATGGACGTGAGCTTGCCGGCCTTCGCCCACCGCGTGACCGTCTTGGGGTCGACGCGGAACATCGTGGCGACCTCAGCGGGGGTCAGCAGCGGCTCGGCATCAGGGGTGCGAGCGGTCATGAGCGGCCTCCTCGGGAGAACCGAACCTTCTCGGTTCTTTCCTCTAAATTCTGCACCTTGACCCGCGTTGCCCGAAATGGCGGACGCGAGTCGAGTCGGTTATAGGACGAACGGCTTGTCCTCGGCACTACAACTACACCATCCGTCCAGCCGCGTCGGCCAAACCGATGGAATTGCCCTCCCAGGTGTTCATCAGCGACGGAAGCCGATGGACCATGCCATAGCGGACAGTCACGCCACTGTGACGATCAGTCACAGGGCGATCAGGAGTCACCAGACGTCCTAAAAGCGTGCAATGCCGAGATTCCCCCCCAAAAGCGGGCGGAGGGAGCCCTCCCCCGGGCTCCTTGTCCTATTTTGACACGAGGAGGGGGAAGCGATGCAAGAGCCGGGTAAGTGCCGTCCGTCACGCTTGACACTCGTTGACGCATAAGCCCGGATCGGGGCCTACGTCCTGGACGTGAGGGTTCTTCAGCGTGTGAGGACCATACGCGAGTTCGACCCCAAACCTGTGAGAGCCAGATCACAACCGGAGGGGGTGACTTCAGTTCGCCGAGCGCCGGTCCCTGACCGACCGCCAGCGCTCCACCAGCCGGCCGTACGCCTCACCCGCCGTCGCCCCGTCCCCGGTGCGCAGCGCCTCGACGCCCTCGGCCACGTCCGCCGCGGAGTGGTCGCCCTCCAGTTGGCCCGCCGGCAGCGTGTGAACGAGCCCGCCGTAGTCCAGCTCGACCAGCGAACGCGGATGGAACTCCTCCAGCCAGCGGCCGACGTCCACCAGGCCCTCGATGAGCGGCCCTTCGTCGAGCGCGTCCCGGAGTGTCCGCAGGGCCCGGGCCGTTCGCCGCCGCGCCTGCACCATCGGCGTCCGGTACCGCAGCAGCGGCGCGGCTCCGGCCGGGCCCGTCCCCTTCTCGTACTCCCGCTCCTCGTCCGTGACGAGCACGAACCAGTTCAGCGGCACCTGCCAGGTCGAGGTGCGGATCCACGGGCGGGCGTCGGGGTTGCGCGCCAGCCAGCGCTCGTAGTCGAGGGCGGCCTGACGGCGCACCAGCGGCGGCAGCACCGCGTCCAGGACCGACGCGGGGAGCTCCTCGCCCAGTTCGTCCAGGGCCTGCCAGCCGCGCAGCCGGGTGCGCCAGGGGCAGACGCACACCACCCCGTCGACCTCGGCGACGAACGCGTCACCGCTCTCGTGCACCGGGACGGGGACCGGCGGGGTGGGCAGCAGATCGGCCAGCGAGCGGCGCAGTTCGTCCTGATAGGAGGGGCGCTCGGCGCGCTGGGCGTAGCGCGTCCAGTGGGCGCGCTCCGACTCGGGGAACGCGGCCAGTGGCTCGTACACCCGCAAGTACGACGTGTACGGGACGATCACCGCGGACACCTTGGGCACGCCTGCTCCCTCCCCCGCCGAGCACCGGGAAAACCAGCGAGAACCGATCGGAACCTGAAGAGAAATCTATGCAAATCGAACCATGGCCGTGCCCCGCCCGTAGGTGATCCTGACCACTGCGCCGAGGGCGGGTCGGCACAGGCTCTAGTCTCATTCCCACGGAGCCCGCCATCCGCACGGGCCCCGCACCCAACCGCCGCTTTTTACCTGGGAGTCACCACAGTGACCGACGTAACCGGCGCGCCTGCTGATGTACTGCACACCCTGTTCCACTCGGATCAGGGGGGTCATGAGCAAGTCGTGCTCTGCCAGGACCGCGCCAGCGGCCTCAAGGCCGTCATCGCCCTCCACTCCACCGCCCTGGGCCCCGCCCTCGGCGGCACGCGCTTCTACCCGTACGCGAGCGAGCAGGAGGCCGTCGCCGACGCCCTCAACCTCGCGCGCGGGATGTCGTACAAGAACGCCCTGGCCGGGCTCGACCACGGCGGCGGCAAGGCCGTCATCATCGGCGACCCCGAGCAGATCAAGTCCGAGGAGCTGCTCCTCGCCTACGGCCGGTTCGTCGCCTCGCTCGGCGGCCGGTACGTCACCGCGTGCGACGTCGGCACCTATGTCGCCGACATGGACGTCGTGGCGCGCGAGTGCCGGTGGACGACCGGACGCTCCCCGGAGAACGGCGGCGCGGGCGACTCGTCGGTCCTGACCGCCTTCGGTGTCTTCCAGGGCATGCGGGCCTCCGCTCAGCACCTGTGGGGCGACCCGACGCTGCGCGGCCGCAAGGTCGGCGTGGCCGGCGTCGGCAAGGTGGGCCACCACCTGGTCGACCACCTGCGCGAGGACGGCGCCGAGGTCGTGATCACGGACGTGCGGGCCGAGTCCGTGCGGCGGATCCTGGACCGGCACCCCTCCGGCGTCACGGCCGTCGCGGACACCGAGACGCTCATCCGCACCGAGGGCCTCGACATCTACGCGCCCTGCGCGCTGGGCGGCGCGCTCGACGACGACACCGTGCCGGTGCTCACGGCCCGGATCGTCTGTGGCGCGGCCAACAACCAGCTCGCGCACCCGGGCGTGGAGAAGGACCTCGCGGACCGCGGGATCCTGTACGCGCCCGACTACGTGGTGAACGCGGGCGGTGTCATCCAGGTCGCCGACGAGCTCCACGGCTTCGACTTCGACCGGTGCAAGGCGAAGGCCACGAAGATCTTCGACACCACGCTGGCCATATTCGCACGTGCGAAGCAGGACGGGATCCCGCCGGCCGCGGCGGCCGACCGGATCGCCGAGCAGCGGATGGCGGAGGCGCGCCGCCACTGACCCCTTCCGGGGCCATCGGCGCTTGTCAGGGACCCGTCGACGGGCAGTTGGGAGAGAACTCTCACGTCTGTCGGCGGGTCGGGCGCCAAGAAGAGGTTAAAATCGCGGTTGACCAGCGAGGACAGGGCACCTCGCTGGGGCTGGGCGAAGGCGCGTGCTGCGGGCGACGTACCGTATGGGCGCGGGCTCAGGTACCGTGGAAGCCCTACGGACCGGTCTCTCCACGGAGAGTCCGTTCCAGATCATGAACGCGTGTCAAGACTCTGAGGCCGTCGAGCCTCGTATCCGAGGGGGTCGAGCCATGGGGCGCGGCCGGGCAAAGGCCAAGCAGACGAAGGTCGCCCGCCAGCTGAAGTACAGCAGCGGCGGGACTGACCTCTCGCGTCTGGCCAATGAGCTGGGCGCTTCGACTTCGAACCAGCCGCCGAATGGCGAGCCGTTCGAGGACGACGACGAGGAAGACGACCCGTACGCACAGTACGCGGATCTCTACAACGACGACGACGAGGACGAGGACGACCAGTCCGGTCCCCAGTCGCAACGTCGCGGCGCTTGACGCAACAGCGTCCCTCGCAGTTTCCGCGATCTCTTCTGGTGGCGGATCTCCTGGCGTGGGTTCCTGGCAGATCCCGCCTGGCGGTTTTCTCGTAGCGACTGCACTTCACCCGGTCCGGGGCTTCAACGCCGGACCGGGTTTCGTGCTGCTCCGGGAGCTTCGGCCCGCGTGACCGCGGGCCTCGGCTCCCGTCACACCCGCTTCAGCTCGCGTAGTCGCCGACGAGCGCCGCGCCCGTCGTGTGGTCCCCGCGCTCGGTGATCTCACCGGCGACCCAGGCCTCCACGCCGCGGTCCGCAAGGACGGCGAGGGCGACCTCGGCGGACTCCTCGGGCACGATCGCCATCATGCCGACGCCCATGTTCAGCGTCTTCTCCAGCTCCAGACGCTCGACACCGCCGGTCCTGCCGACCAGGTCGAACACCGGCGCCGGGGTCCACGTGCCACGGTCGACGATCGCGTGCAGACCGTCCGGGATCACCCGCGCCAGGTTGGCCGCCAGACCGCCGCCGGTGATGTGGCTGAACGCGTGCACCTCGGCGCTCTTCGTCAGCGTCAGGCAGTCCAGCGAGTAGATCTTGGTGGGCTCCAGGAGCTCCTCGCCGAGCGTGCGGCCGAAGTCCTCGATGTGCTGGTCCAGGCGCAGGTTCGCCCGGTCGAAGAGCACGTGCCGGACGAGCGAGTACCCGTTCGAGTGAAGACCGGAGGCCGCCATGGCGATCACCGCGTCACCCGTACGGATGCGATCCGGGCCGAGCAGCTCGGCGGCCTCGACGACGCCGGTGCCGGCACCCGCCACGTCGAAGTCGTCCGGGCCCAGCAGACCGGGGTGCTCGGCCGTCTCGCCGCCCACCAGGGCGCAGCCCGCGAGGACACAGCCCTCGGCGATGCCCTTCACGATGGCCGCGACGCGCTCCGGGTGGACCTTGCCCACACAGATGTAGTCGGTCATGAAGAGCGGCTCCGCGCCGCACACCACGATGTCGTCCATGACCATCGCCACGAGGTCGTGGCCGATGGTGTCGTACACGCCGAGCTGCCGGGCGATGTCGACCTTGGTGCCCACACCGTCGGTGGCGGAGGCGAGCAGCGGCCGCTCGAAACGCTTGAGGGCGGAGGCGTCGAAGAGACCGGCGAAGCCGCCGAGGCCGCCGAGGACCTCGGGGCGCTGCGTCTTCTTCACCCACTCCTTCATGAGCTCGACGGCGCGGTCGCCCGCCTCGATGTCGACTCCGGCGGCCGCGTAGGACGCGCCGGAAGCAGTGCCCGTCGACGAAGTCGACTGATCGGATACAGCAGACATTGCCTGGGATCTTTCGGTTGGTGAAACGGGGCTCTGCGGCGCTACGGGCGACGGATGGCGTCAGCCGCGGCCGTGGCTGCGGGACCCGCGGCGAGCTCGGTCTCCAGGAGCTGCTTGCCGAGCAGTTCGGGGTCGGGAAGCTCCATCGGGTACACGCCGTCGAAGCAGGCGCGGCACAGATTCGGCTTGTCGATCGTCGTGGCCTCGATCATCCCGTCGAGGGAGATGTACGACAGCGAGTCGGCGCCGAGCGAGGTGCCGATCTCCTCGATGGTCATGCCGTTCGCGATCAGCTCGGCGCGGGTCGCGAAGTCGATGCCGAAGAAGCAGGGCCACTTCACGGGCGGGGAGGAGATCCGGATGTGGACCTCGGCCGCCCCCGCCTCGCGGAGCATCCGCACCAGGGCGCGCTGGGTGTTGCCGCGCACGATCGAGTCGTCGACGACGACCAGACGCTTGCCCTTGATTACTTCCTTGAGCGGATTCAGCTTCAGGCGGATTCCGAGCTGGCGGATCGTCTGCGAGGGCTGGATGAAGGTCCGGCCGACATAGGCGTTCTTGACCAGGCCGGCTCCGAAGGGGATGCCGGAGGCCTCCGCGTAACCGATCGCGGCGGGCGTCCCGGACTCCGGGGTCGCTATCACCAGGTCGGCGTCGACAGGCGCTTCCTTGGCGAGTTTGCGGCCCATCTCGACACGCGAGAGGTACACGTTCCGGCCGGCGATGTCCGTGTCGGGACGGGCCAGGTAGACGTACTCGAAGACACAGCCCTTGGGCTTCGCTTCCGCGAATCGCGAGGTCCGCAGACCGTTCTCGTCGATGGCGACGAACTCGCCCGGCTCGATCTCGCGCACATAGCTGGCGCCGCAGATGTCGAGGGCCGCGGACTCGGAGGCCACCACCCAGCCGCGCTCCAGGCGGCCGAGGACCAGCGGGCGGATGCCCTGCGGGTCGCGGGCGGCGTACAGGGTGTGCTCGTTCATGAAGACGAGCGAGAAGGCGCCCTTGACCTGGGGGAGGATCTTGGCGGAAGCCTCTTCTATGGTCAGCGGCTTGCCGTCGTCGTCGACCTGGGCCGCGAGGAGCGCGGTGAGCAGGTCGGTGTCGTTGGTGGCCGCCACGCGAGTGGTGCGGCCTTCCTGCTTGGGCAGGTCGGCGACCATCTCGGCGAGCTGCGCCGTGTTGACGAGGTTGCCGTTGTGGCCGAGCGCGATGGAACCGTGCGCGGTGGCACGGAACGTCGGCTGGGCGTTCTCCCACACGGAGGCACCGGTGGTCGAGTAGCGGGCGTGACCGACCGCGATATGACCCTGGAGCGAACCGAGAGAGGTCTCGTCGAAGACCTGGGACACGAGGCCCATGTCCTTGAAGACGAGGATCTGGGAGCCGTTGCTGACCGCGATTCCCGCGGATTCCTGACCCCGATGCTGGAGGGCGTAGAGCCCGAAGTAAGTGAGCTTGGCGACCTCTTCGCCCGGAGCCCAGACACCGAAGACGCCGCAAGCGTCCTGGGGGCCTTTCTCACCGGGGAGCAGATCATGATTGAGTCGACCGTCACCACGTGGCACGGCACCGAGTGTAGGCGAGATCGACCACTGGTCCGAATTGGGGATGAGGGCCCCGAGTGGATCACTCGTCGGCCACCGCGCTGACGACTGTGCCGTTTGTGCTGGTCAGCGCGATGGATCGATGATCCAATTCATAGGCGACCTTGCCGTCGAAGACTCCCAGGAGCGTCTTCTCGGTCCTCATGAGTGAGTCTTGGCACATCATGCGGGTCGTCCGGGCCCGGCCGAGGGTGATATGTCCGTCGCCGACGGTGGCCCGGCCCGACGCGTGGTTGCAGCCGAGACGGCCCTCGAAGGTGCCGTCCTCGCGCAGGACGAAGTACGCGTTCGCCCCCTTCGGGAGCGGCTGGGAGGTATCGCCGTCCCCCAGTGCCGTGACCTTCCACCTCGTCCCCCGCAGCGGGGCGTCCTTCTCCCGGGTGAGACCGATCCGGTCGCCGTTGTCGGCGGTGAGCGTGAGCCGGCCGCCGGCGGCCTTCGCCGTGAGCGGGCCCCGGTCCGCGAAGGCGCGGCTCAGACTCCGTTCGAAGTCCATCGGGCCCTTCGCGCAGGCCATGTCCGTCGTCCGGAGTTCGCCGAAGTCGGCCCGGTCACCCGTGAAGGTGACCTTCGAGCCGAATCCGTTGCAGCCGAGGTTGCCGTCGGCGCGACCGTCGGCGCCGATCCGCAGGTACGCCCCCGAGGGCGCCCGCGTGGTCCTCCCGTCCGCGGTGAGGCTGTCGACGGTCCAGTGGACGCCGGTCAGCGGCGCGGTCTCCGTCCGGGCGGAGCCGTTCCCCGCCTGGGTGCCGCCGCACGCGGCGGCGAGGGGCAGCAGGGTCAGGACTGCGAGGGTCGTTCGCTGCTTGTCCATGCCGATGTGACGGGAGGGTCGGGCGGGCGGTTCCCGCCCGGGGTGCCGAGCCGGTCGGCGGAGCCGGTTCGCGGAGACCGGTCGGCGGAGCCGGTTCGCGGAGACCGGGCGGGCCCTTCGCGGGTGGTCCGGGCGCTGCTCCGGGGCCGCTCGCGAACGGGGTGCTGGACGGGGTGCGGGACGGTTAACCCATCAGGGGGAGCAGGCCGCCGAGGTCGGCGCGCTCGCCGCTCGCGCTGACCTTCGCCTCGTCCAGCGCCGCCTTCCACTCCGCGCGCCCGGTGGCGAGGCGGATCCAGGTCAGCGGGTCGGTCTCGACGACGTTCGGCGGGGTGCCACGGGTGTGCCGGGGCCCTTCCACGCACTGCACTACGGCGTACGGCGGGATCCTGACCTCGGTCGACGCGCCGGGGGCCTTCACGGCGAGGGTGTCGGCGAGCAGCCGGGTGCAGGCGGCGAGGGCCTGGCGGTCGAAGGGGATGTCCGTACCGGCGGCGCGGTTCAGGTCGTCGGTGTGGACGACGAGTTCGACGGTACGGGTGACGAGGAAGTCGGCGAGGGTCATCGCCCCGGCGGGCACGCCGAGGAGCCGGTCGCCGGGGGCCGTGGCCAGGTGCTCGGTGATGCGGGCGCCGACGGCGGCGTAGAGCGCGTCGAGGTCGGGGTGGGCGTCGGCGAGCGCGCGCGTGCCGTCGGCGATGGCCCCGGCGCGGGAGGCCGTCCCGAACGGCCAGTCCAGCAGCGCGAGTTCCTTCACGGGGGGTGCGGGCAGGCCGAGCTGCCGGCTCACGACGTCGAGGGACATCGTGATGTGCGCGGCCAACTCCCTTACGTTCCAGTCCCCGAGTCCAGCGGGCCGCGCCAACCGCTCGTCGTCCAGGGCGCGTACACCGTCCCGTACGTTCCCGAACTGGGCGAGCACCGCCGCACGGATCCTGGCGGAGTCATAGGTGCGCGCGCGCTTCCGGGCTGTGGTCATACGGGGAGCCTAGTCATCCGGCCCGGATGCGCGGGCCGGAAGACGGCCAAACCGCCGCGCACCTCGCCGTGGCGGACTCCGCGGCGAACTCCTGCCTGGATCGGCCGCCTCGTCGGTCGGCTCGTCGGCCGGCTGATCCGGTCGTCCCGAACTCCGCCCCGCGCCGGGTCGGTCTGACGAGCCGGGCCATCCGCTTCTTCCGGACCGTCCCCCTGCATTCCGCGGCCCCGCCCCGGGAGACCGAGCCCGTCCCGGCGTGACGGCGTGACGGCGGGACGACGGCGGGACGAACACGGCGAAGGCCCCGCCCGTCGGAACGGGCGGGGCCTTCGCGCGAGCGGGCGGACTCCCGCGGAAGCGAAGCGGGCGGGTTACGCCAGCAGCGCCGGGATGGTCCCCTCGTGAGCCGTACGCAGCTCGTCCAGCGGGAGCGCGAACTCGCCCTGGACGTCCACCGCGTCACCGTCGACGACACCGATGCGGGTGACGGGCAGACCCCGGGCACCGCACATGTCGTTGAAGCGCAGCTCCTCCGAACGCGGGACGGCGACGACCGCGCGGCCCGCCGACTCCGAGAACAGGAAGGTGAACGCGTCGAGACCGTCGGGCACGACCAGCCGCGCGCCCTTGCCGCCCTGCAGCGCCGACTCGACGACCGCCTGGACCAGACCGCCGTCGGACAGGTCGTGCGCGGAGTCGATCATGCCGTCGCGGGAGGCCGAGATGAGGATCTCGGCCAGCAGCCGCTCGCGCTCCAGGTCGACCTTCGGGGGCAGACCGCCGAGGTGGTCGTGGACGACCTGCGACCAGGCCGAACCGCCGAACTCCTCGTGGGTGTCACCGAGCAGGTAGAGGAGCTGGCCCTCTTCCTGGAAGGCGACCGGGGTGCGGCGGGCGACGTCGTCGATGACGCCCAGCACGGCCACGACCGGGGTCGGGTGGATGGCGACGTCGCCGGTCTGGTTGTACAGCGAGACGTTGCCGCCGGTCACCGGGGTGCCGAGCTGCTGGCAGGCGTCGGCCAGTCCGCGGATCGCCTCGGCGAACTGCCACATGACGGCCGGGTCCTCGGGCGAGCCGAAGTTCAGGCAGTCGGACACGGCGAGCGGCTTGGCGCCGGTCGTCGCGACGTTGCGGTAGGCCTCGGCGAGGGCGAGCTGCGCGCCCGTGTACGGGTCGAGCTTGGCGTAGCGGCCGTTGCCGTCGGTGGCGATGGCGACGCCGAGCCCGGTCTCCTCGTCGATGCGGATCATGCCCGAGTCCTCGGGCTGCGCCAGCACCGTGTTGCCCTGCACGAAGTGGTCGTACTGGGAGGTGATCCAGGACTTGGAGGCCTGGTTCGGGGAGGAGACCAGCCTGAGGACCTGGTCCTTCAGCTCGTCGCCGGTCGCCGGGCGGGGGAGCTTGTTCGCGTCGTCGGCCTGGAGCGCGTCCTGCCACGACGGGCGGGCATAGGGACGCTCGTAGACCGGGCCGTCGTGCGCGACCGTGCGCGGGTCGACGTCGACGATCTTGCCGCCGTGCCAGAAGATCTCCAGCCGGTCGCCGTCGGTGACCTCACCGATGACGGTGGCGATGACGTCCCACTTGTCGCAGATCTCCAGGAAGCGGTCGACCTTCTCCGGCTCGACGACCGCGCACATGCGTTCCTGCGACTCGCTCATGAGGATCTCCTCGGGCGAGAGCGTGGAGTCGCGCAGCGGTACGTCGTCCAGGGTGACCCGCATACCGCCGGAGCCGTTGGAGGCGAGCTCGCTGGTGGCGCAGGACAGACCGGCCGCGCCGAGGTCCTGGATGCCGACGACCAGCTTCTCGGCGAAGGCCTCCAGGGTGCACTCGATGAGGAGCTTCTCCTGGAAGGGGTCGCCGACCTGGACGGCCGGACGCTTCGACGGCTTGGCGTCGTCGAAGGTCTCCGAGGCGAGGATCGACGCGCCGCCGATGCCGTCGCCGCCCGTGCGGGCCCCGTACAGGATGACCTTGTTGCCGGTGCCGGAGGCCTTCGCGAGGTGGATGTCCTCGTGCCGCATGACGCCGATGGCGCCGGCGTTGACGAGCGGGTTGCCCTGGTAGCAGGCGTCGAAGACGACCTCGCCGCCGATGTTCGGCAGGCCCAGGCAGTTGCCGTAGCCGCCGATGCCGGCGACGACGCCCGGCAGGACGCGCTTGGTGTCGGGGTGGTCGGCCGCGCCGAAGCGCAGCGGGTCGACGACCGCGACCGGACGGGCGCCCATGGCGATGATGTCGCGGACGATGCCGCCGACGCCGGTGGCCGCGCCCTGGTAGGGCTCGACGTACGACGGGTGGTTGTGCGACTCGACCTTGAAGGTGACCGCGTAGCCCTGGCCGACGTCGACGACACCGGCGTTCTCGCCGATGCCGACGAGCAGCGCGTCCGACTGCGGGGCCTTCTCGCCGAACTGGCGGAGGTGGACCTTCGAGGACTTGTACGAGCAGTGCTCGGACCACATGACGGAGTACATGGCGAGCTCGGCGCCGGTGGGCCGGCGGCCGAGGATCTCGACGACCCGCTCGTACTCGTCCTTCTTCAGACCCAGTTCGGCCCAGGGCAGCTCGACGTCGGGGGTCTCGGCCGCGTGCTCGACCGTGTCCAGAGGCGTCCGGCTCATGCGTTGACCAGCTTCTTGAGGATCGAGGTGAAGAAGGGGAGGCCGTCGGTGCGGCCGGAGCCGACGAGGGGCTCGACGGCGTGCTCCGGGTGCGGCATCAGACCGACGACGTTGCCCGCCTCGTTCGTGATGCCGGCGATGTCGCGCAGCGAGCCGTTCGGGTTGAAGTCTTCATAACGGAAGACGACCCGGCCCTCCGCCTCCAGCATGTCGAGCGTGTGCTCGTCGGCGACGTACCGCCCGTCCATGTTCTTCAGCGGGATGTGGATCTCCTGGCCGGCCGTGTAGTCGGCGGTCCAGGCGGTCTCCGCGTTCTCCACCCGCAGCTTCTGGTCGCGGCAGATGAAGTGGAGGTGATTGTTGCCGAGCATCGCGCCGGGCAGGAGGTGCGCCTCGGTGAGGACCTGGAAGCCGTTGCAGATGCCGAGAACCGGCATTCCGGACTTCGCCTGCTCGATGACGGTCTCCATCACCGGCGAGAAGCGCGAGATGGCGCCGGCCCGCAGATAGTCGCCGTACGAGAAACCGCCGGGCAGCACAACGGCGTCGACCTGCTTGAGGTCCTTGTCCTTGTGCCAGAGGGCTACGGGTTCGGCGCCCGCGAGCCTGATCGCGCGCTGCGTGTCGCGGTCGTCCAGACTGCCCGGAAAGGTGACGACTCCAATACGAGCGGTCACTTCCCGGCCTCCGCGACTTCCTCGACCTTGACGGTGAAGTCCTCGATCACGGTGTTGGCGAGGAAGGATTCCGCCAGTTCATGGATGCGGGCGAGCGCGGCGTCGTCCACCGGTCCGTCCACTTCCAGTTCGAATCGCTTTCCCTGACGGACGTCGGAGACACCTTCGAAACCGAGGCGCGGCAGTGCACGCTGCACCGCCTGGCCCTGGGGGTCGAGGATCTCCGGCTTGAGCATGACGTCGACTACGACGCGTGCCACTGGCACTCCCGGTGTGTGGTGCTGAGCAGGTCCCTTCAGACTACCCGTACAAAATTTCTACTCGCGTAGATTCGTAGAATCCTACGTGACCCCGATCACGATCACGCATCGGCCCGGGGGCATGCACGGAAAATCCTGGGAAAAACCGCAGAAGAGCGGCAGGGGGCCATTGCCACCGGACACGCGGAAGGATTTAGTCGGGCTTCACAATGCAATGCCGGGCACTGTACAAATGAATTGGCAATAGCCGATACTTTGCTCGATAACAGCCGGACAGTCGACATCTCCCCGACAACTCCGTGACGTCCGCGCACGTCATGACCGTTGATCGCGAAGGTGTCGCACGAAGGGACCGATATTCGTGGCGCAGCGTGTCGTGGTCACTCTCTTTGACGACATCGACGGCTCGGAAGCGGCGGAGACGATCGCCTTCGGACTCGACGGCAAGTCGTACGAGATCGACCTCAATCCCACCAACGCCGAGGAACTTCGCAAGGCCCTCGAGCCGTACGTCGAGGCCGGCCGCAAGCGGTCGAAGTCCGGGAAGGCCTACACGCACACCGCGTTGACGCCCGACCCCGCCGCGGTCCGCGCCTGGGCGCGCTCCAACAAGATGGACGTCCCGCCGCGCGGCCGGATCCCCAAGAAGGTCTACGAGGCGTTCGCCGAGTCGCACTGAGCCGGCGCCCCGGACCGGCCGGGCGCCCCGCCCGGGGTGCCCGCCGGAGCCCTCCGCGGGCCCCCGGAACAACCGACTTGCGCTGACCCCCGCCCGATCGGCTAGAGTCTGGAACACGCCGAGGGGCAAGGCCGAAAAGCCGGAACCCGAAGGTCGTGCGGGTGTAGTTCAGTAGCAGAACATCCCCCTTCCAGGGGGAAGGCGCAGTGTGCAATTCCTGTCACCCGCTCTGCATCGTTCACCGATCGCTTGCCGATCGGGTAGGGTGGTGCTCGCGCCGATCAGTGGAAGCTGGTCGGAGGCAATGCGGACGTAGCTCAGTTGGTAGAGCGCAACCTTGCCAAGGTTGAGGTCGCCAGTTCGAACCTGGTCGTCCGCTCAGCGAAAGAAAGGCCCCGGTCATCGACCGGGGCCTTTCTCGTATCCCCGTGCGGACCGGCACCCTCGCGACGGAATGCCGTCCGGCCTCTGACATTTGTCATGCCGAGTGATGACAACGCGCACTGCTGCCGGGACCCGTCCGCGCCGACGCTGAACCCATGAACACGAACGAGCACGACGACGTGATCGTGGTCACTGATCTGCGGCGCGTGTACGGGGGCGGCGGAACGGATTTCGAGGCGGTCCGCGGAGTCACCTTCTCCGTGCGCCGCGGTGAGATCTTCGCGCTCCTCGGCACCAACGGCGCGGGCAAGACCTCCACCGTCGAACTGATCGAGGGCCTGGCTCCCCCGGCCGGCGGGACCGTACGGGTCCTCGGACACGATCCCCACGCGGAACGGGCCGCCCTGCGGCCCCGTATCGGCGTGATGCTCCAGGAAGGCGGCTTCCCGTCCGAGCTGACGGTCGCCGAGACCGCCCGGATGTGGGCGGCGTGCACCAGCGGGGCGCGGCCCGCCGGACAGGTCCTGGACCGGGTCGGCCTCGGGCACCGCTCGCAGGTGCGCGTGAAGCAGTTGTCCGGCGGTGAGAAGCGGCGCCTGGACCTGGCGCTCGCCCTCATCGGCGACCCCGAGGTCCTCTTCCTCGACGAACCCACCACCGGCCTCGACGTGGAAGGCCGCCGCGGCACCTGGGAGTTGGTCCGCGAACTGCGCGACGGCGGGACCACCGTCCTGCTGACCACCCACTACCTGGAGGAGGCGGAAGCGCTCGCCGACCGGCTGGCGATCCTGCACGAAGGACGGGTCGCGGCTCTCGGCACCCCGGCCGAGGTGACCGCCTCGCAGCCCTCGCACGTCTCCTTCGAACTGCCCGACGGCTACCTCCCCGGCGACCTGCCACCACTGCCGGAACTCGGGGTGAGCGGCCACGAGACGGCGGGCCGGACGATCCGGCTGCGCACCGGCGACCTCCAGCGGACGGCCACCGCCCTCCTGGTGTGGGCCGAGCGGGCGCGCGTCGAACTGCGGGGACTCGACGTCCGCTCGGCCTCACTGGAGGAGGCGTTCCTGCGGATCTCGCGGGAGGCGGCGGCCCACGGCCCGGACGGGCCGGGAAAGACCACGGACACGCGGAAGACGAGCACGAGGGGAGCCACGGCATGAGCGGAACAGCGTTCACCACCGGCGCCGGCCCGGCCAGGACCACGGCGGTCGGCCGGACGAGAGCACTGGCACGCGCCGAACTCACGCTGCTGAGCCGCACCAGGGCGACGCTCGCCACCGCGGTACTCGTCCCGATGGTCATGCCGCTCATGCTCCGCTCGAACCTCGGGTCGATGCATCTGAAAGGCACCGGACTCACCGTCGGCTCGGTTCTGCTCCCCTCCTCCATCGGCTTCGCACTCCTCTTCGCCGTCTACGGCTCCCTGGTGAGCGTGTACGCGGCCCGCCGGGAGGAACTCGTCCTCAAGCGGCTGCGCACCGGGGAACTGCGGGACCTGGAGATCCTCGCGGGCGCCGCGCTGCCCTCGGTGGCGATCGGTCTCACTCAATGCCTGATCCTGACCGCCGCCTTCCGGGCGACCCTCGGGATCGGGATGCCCGCGAGGCCCGAACTCGTCCTGCTGGGGCTGCTGTCGGCGTTCGTCACCTGGCCGGCGCTCGCGGCCGTCACCGCGAGCCTCAGCAGGAGCGTCGAGGGCGCCCAGATCGCGGCCACCCCGCTCACCGTGGTGTCGCTGCTCGGCTCCGGGACCTTCATCCCCCTCGAACTGCTGCCGGACGGCATGGCCCCGTTCTGCGAACTGCTGCCGCTCACCCCGGTGATCACCCTGATCCGCGGCGGCTGGACCGGACACCTCTCCGCCCACGACACCGTCGGCGCCCTCGTCACGGCGGTGGCCTGGACCGTGATCGCGGTGTTTGCTGTACGCCGGTGGTTCCGCTGGGAACCACGGCGGTGACCACGGACACGGGGGTGGGCATGGGCAGGCCGTCCGGCTGGTGGCGGGGCAAGAGCACACCGGCGAAGGTCGAGACGTACACCCGGTGGTCGTTCCACTTCTTCGCGCTCCTCGAAGCCGTCTCGATCGGGCTGCCCGTCTTCGGGACCATGCCTCCCGCCCGCTCCTGGGCGGTGTTCCTGATGGTGTGCGGACACGCCGTGTTCTGCGCGGTGACCGCCTCGCGGGCGCTGGACTGGACCCGCGGCACCCGGGAACAGCCCCGGCGGACGCTGCTGGCCCTGGCCGCGTACACCTGTGTGACGGCCGTCGCGGGGAGCGTCCTCTCGGGCACCCCCTGGCGCCCGGCGAACGACGACGCGTTCCTGGTCGCCTCCTCGCTGCTCGTCGGCGTCACGGCGTTCGGCACCGGCACGGTCGCGCTCGGGATCCGTGACCGGCGCCGGATGACGTACGTCGTGCTGGGCGCGGCCGCGGGCACCGGGGTGCTCTCCCTGCCCCTGGGCTTCGCGGCCCCCGCCGCGCTGATCACGGCCGTTCTGGTGCTGCTGACCGCCGGCTTCCTGACGTTCACCGCGGCCTTCTCCGTCTGGCTCCTCGACGCCGTGTACGAACTCGACGCGGCCCGCGAGACCCGCGCCCGGCTCGCCGTCGCCGAGGAACGGCTGCGCTTCGGCCGCGATCTGCACGACGTGATGGGCCGCAACCTCGCGGTGATCGCCCTCAAGAGCGAACTCGCCGTACAGCTCGCCCGGCGCGGGCGGTCCGAGGCCGTGGACCAGATGACCGAGGTGCAGCGGATCGCGCGGGAGTCCCAGCGGGAGGTGCGCGAGGTCGTACGGGGCTATCGCGACGCCGACCTGGCGACCGAACTGGCGGGATCCCAGGGCGTGCTGACGGCCGCGGGCATCGACTGCTCCGTCACCGGCACGGCCGCGGGGCTGCCGGCGCAGGTCCAGTCGGCGCTCGGCTGGGTCGTACGGGAGGCGACGACCAATGTGCTGCGGCACGGGAACGCCAGGACGTGCGCGCTGTCCCTGCGGGTGACGCGGGAGCGGGTGACGCTCACCGTCGAGAACGACGGGGTACCGCGGGAGGCGGGACCGGCCCCCGGTCCGCACGAGGGGCCGGCGCGAGGCAGCGGACTCGTGGGGCTGCGGGAGCGGCTGGAGAAGGTGGACGGCACCCTGCGGGCCGGCGCGAGCGACGGAGTCTTCCACCTGACGGCGGACGTCCCGCTGCACCCGTCCCCAGAACCCCACACAGCGACACCCGGCCACCCTGCCCCGGAGCCGCACGCAGCGGCTCCCGGCAACCCGGCCCCGGACACCACCACCCCCGGCATCCCTGCCCCCGCACATGGCGAGGTGCTCGGGGAGTCGGCGGGACCGCAGGATTCGCAGCAGGTGAGAGAGGCCACCCCATGACATCCCCGTCGTCCGGCACGCCGGCGCCCGACGCTCCCGTACGGCTGCTGCTCGCCGACGACGAGCATCTGATCCGGGGAGCGCTGGCCGCGCTGCTCGGGCTGGAGGACGACCTGGTCGTGGTCGCGGAGGCCGCGACCGGACCGGAGGCACTGGCGATGGCACGGGCGCACGCACCCGACGTCGCCGTCCTGGATCTTCAGATGCCGGGAGCGGACGGTGTGAGCGTGGCCACATCGCTACGGGCCGAACTGCCCGCCTGCCAGGTGCTGATCGTCACGAGTCACGGGCGGCCGGGACACCTGAAGCGGGCGCTCGCGGCCGGTGTGCGGGGGTTCGTGCCGAAGACGGTCAGCGCACGGCGGCTCGCGGAGATCATCCGTACCGTGCACGCGGGAAATCGTTACGTGGACCCGGAATTGGCGGCCGACGCGATCTCCGCGGGGGACTCGCCGCTGACCGCGCGCGAGGCCGAGGTACTCGAATTCGCCGCCGACGGGGCACCCGTGGCGGAGATCGCGGAGCGGGCCGCGCTGTCCCAGGGGACGGTACGGAACTATCTGTCCTCGGCCGCCTCCAAGCTCGGCGCGGAAAACCGGCACACCGCGGTGCGTCTCGCACGGGAGAGAGGTTGGGTATAGTTGCTCTCGCACCACGGCGCAAGCGGACGTAGCTCAGTTGGTAGAGCGCAACCTTGCCAAGGTTGAGGTCGCCAGTTCGAACCTGGTCGTCCGCTCAGAGAGAGAAGCCCCCGACTTCGGTCGGGGGCTTCTTCGTGTTCATCACCCCGGGCGGAGAAGGTGCGGAGCCCGGAAGACACGGGCCCGGCCGACGGCCGGGCCCGTGGACGGGGGTCAGGACCAGCTCACGCCCGTCAGACGCTCGTACGCCTCGATGTACTTGGCGCGGGTGGCCTCCACGACGTTCTCGGGCAGGGCGGGCGGCGGCTGCTCGCTCTTGCGGTCCCAGCCCGACTCGGCGGAGGTCAGCCAGTCGCGGACGTACTGCTTGTCGAACGACGGCTGCGCGTGACCCGGCTCCCAGACGTCGGCCGGCCAGAAACGCGAGGAGTCCGGGGTCAGCACCTCGTCGGCCAGGACGAGCGTCTCGCCGTCGTAGCCGAACTCGAACTTGGTGTCCGCGAGGATGATGCCCCGGTCGCGGGCGATGTCACGGGCACGGCCGTAGACGGCGAGGGTCGCCTGGCGCAGCTCGGCCGCGGTGTCGGCGCCGACCTGACGGACGACCTCCTCGTACGAGACGTTCTCGTCGTGCTCGCCGACCGCGGCCTTGGTCGCCGGGGTGAAGATCGGCGCGGGAAGCTCCGAGCCGTCGACGAGCCCCTCGGGGAGCGCGAGACCGCAGACCGTGCGGGTGTCGTTGTACTCGACGAGGCCCGAGCCCGTCAGATAGCCGCGGGCGACGCATTCGACCGGAGCCATCCGCAGGGACTTGCAGATCAGGGTGCGGCCGGCCCAGTCGGCCGGGGCGCCCGGCGGGAGTTCGGTGCTCAGCACGTGGTTGGGCGCCAGTTCGGAGAGCTGGTCGAACCACCACAGGGAGAGCTGGGTGAGTGTGCGGCCCTTGTCGGGGATCTCGGTGGGGAGAACCCAGTCGTAGGCGGAGATGCGGTCGCTGGCGACCATCACGAGGTCGCCCGCCTCGTTCTGGTACAGATCGCGCACCTTGCCGGTGTGCAGATGTACCAGACCCGGCACCTGAAGGGGCTCGGGCTTTTCGACGAATCCGGACACGGTTCCTCCCCGTGGTTCTGTCCAATGCGCTCGATTCTCCCGTATGGGGCGAGCGGGTGTGGACACCGGGCGTGCCGAGCGGGCGCGGGCGCCCCGGGAGCGGGCCGTCACGGACGCCCGTGACGGCCGTGCGTGGCGGCTGCCCGCCGGTATCCCTCAGTCGTGTTTGCAGATGCGGTCGAGGAGATTGGCGGTAGCCCGCTGGATACGGGGGTCCACGTGGCCGGGACGGTCGAGGGCCGGGGACCACGCGAACGTTCCGGACGCGAAGACCAGGGCGCCGGACGGGGCGCGGTAGAGCGAGGTCTCCTGATGACGCAGGACGCCCTCGCTGTCGGGGTACGGGGAGTGCGCCAGCAGGATCCGGTCCTGGTGCTCCGGCAGTGGGGTGCGCGGGAAGTAACGGTCCGCCTCACCCGCGACCATGCCCTCCACCTCGTCGCCGTCGTGCGCCCCGGTCGCCTCCCACAGCCAGTGGTCGGCGTTGCGGACGATCAGGGGGTGCGGCTCGGGCACGCGCCCGGCGTACTGGATGCCGATGAGCTGCTGCTCGGGGCGGTCGACCTCGCGCCACAGGACGGGCTTGCCGGGGCCCCGGCGTTTCCGGCAGGTCAGCAGCCGGTCCGTGACGCCGGACGGGGACGGGCCCAGCTCCACCTGCCAGTACATGGTGTTGGCGGAGAGGAAGACGAGCGAGGTGCCGTGCTCGCGGGCGAGTTCCGTGGTGCGGCGCATCTGCGGCGACCAGTACTCGTCGTGGCCCGGGAAGACCAGGCCTCGGTAGCGCGTGGGGTCGACGCGTCCCGCGTGCAGATCGCGGGCGTCGGCGTAGGCGAGGTCGTAGCCGTAGCGTTCCGCCCAGCGGATGAAGTCGTAGGCGTGACCGACGTGGAGGGGCAGGCCCGCGCCCGCGTACGGACGGTCGAAGGAGACGGTCGTCGCGGCGTCGGCCTCGCCGAGGAGCCGGCCGTGCTCGTCCCACGCGTGGTAGAGGCTGGCACCGGTGTGGCCGTCCTCCGGATACAGGTTGTACGCCTGCCAGGTGATGTCCGGGAGCAGCAGGAGCAGATCGGCCGTCTGGTGGTTGCGGACGGTGAAGGGCACGTGCGAGCGGTAGCCGTCGAGGGTGGTGAGGACGGCGACATAGGCGCCGACGCTCCAGTAGGACGGGATCTGCAGACGCCAGGACAGCCACCAGTGGTGGCAGGAGACCGTGCGGTCGGCCGTCAGTGGCGGCGGCTGGACGATCCCGGAGAGCCGGGGGCTCGTGGTGATCTTGCTGGCGCCGTCGCCGCCGTAGTGGCCGATGCGGTAGATGTCGACGCTGAACTCCTGCGGCGGGTCGACCGTCACGTGGAAGTCGATGGACTCGCCGGGCGCCGCGGCACCCGTACTCGTGAAGCCCTTGATCTGCCGGTGGACGTCGTCGGCGGAGCGGGGGCCTCCGGGTCCCGTGCGCGAGCGGGTGGAGGAGGTGGAACGCGGGGCCGGGATCCGGGAGGCCCCGGCCGCGGGCTGGGGCGCGTCGGTGTCCAGGTACCAGGGGACGACGTGGCCGGTGTCGTCGAAATAGGTCTCGCTGCCGCGGAGCCAGGGAACGGGTCCCAGGCCGAAGGGATCCGTGACGGCGTGCGCGAGTGCTCCCGACTCCCAGCGGCGGATCTGCTCCGACCCCATGCCCGCACCCCCTTCTCGTGCCCCCGTCGTACTGGCAAGCCCTTGCGCCGTGCTCGATCGGTCCCAGCACATCACATTACGCACGCAGTCCGTCACCGTTCGTCGCGAATTGGCGTGAGTGGAACGGGTCGCTCCGCCTGGGCCGGGGCGCCTGCGAACGGTGGGGCAGGACCGGGGACCGATGCGGCGGGACGGCCGCCCGACGGGCCGCCGTCAGACCAGTCGGACCGGCTTCTCCGGGCGGACGCCGAGATGGCGGAGCCAGTCCCGCAGGGGCACGGGGTCCCCCGTCTCTATGAGGGTCAGGACACGGGGGCCGATGTCGGCGGCCCGTTCACCGCCGACGAGGAGGGACGGGCCGTCCAGCCAGTCGAGTCCGGGAACCGCCCCCGCGGTGTCCATCGCGGAGCAGCAGACCATCGCCGTGACGTGGTCGGCCAGCAGCTCGCGGCCGGTCCTGGGCGGCTGGAGGGGGAACAGCGGCAGCATCCGGTCGTCCCACAGGTCGTGGTCGGTGTCCCGCTGCCCGGCGCTCCCGGCGGGCCGGGGCTTCGCCGGTGCGGACGCCTCCTCGCGGGCCAGTTCCGCGGTGAGCCGGGCGGCGAGGGCCGCGGACCGCTCGTTGCCCACGGCGAGGTCCGGGTCGTCGCTCTCGGCGATCCCCATCTCTCCGTACGCCTCGGTGCGGTGCTCGGCGAGGACGGCCGCACGGCCGGAATCCTCCGCGGGCGCGACTGCCGAGGGCGCGGACAGGTGGTCGAGCACACGGGCCAGGGTGGGCCCGTCCGCCTCGGGCAGCGCGGGGTCGGCGGGGTGGCGGACGCCGAGCGCGTCCAGGACGCGGTGGAGCCGGGCCGCGTCGGTGCGCCACTTGCGGTCGACGACCTCGTCCGGATAGTCCTGCCAGTCGACCGGCGCCCAGTCGGGGCCGGCCTCGGCGGGACCGCCGTGGAAGAGCCGGGCGGCGAGCAGCGAGGCGGCCTCGTCCACGGCGCCGGGCTCTTCGAGCAGGTCGCAGGCGGGGCGCTCGCCGAGCCGGGAGGCGAAACCCTCGGCGAGGCGGTCGCGGCGGGACAGTTCGGTCAGGGCGGCGACGACACCCACGTCCAGGCGGGAGGGCCAGCGGCCCATCCGCCAGGCGGGCAGCGCCACGCGGGTCAGCAGGCGGTCCCAGCCCGCGTAGGCCAGGCCCACCTGTTCCTGGGCGACGATCCGCACGCCGTAGTCCACGGCCTGTGCGCGCTCGGCCGCCGCCGACGCCACGGCCCGCTCCATCTCGGCCGCGTGCCCCCGGCAGCCGCGCAGCAGGAGCCGGGTGACCCAGCCGACGCCGGCCAGGACCGTGCGGGACAGCGGGCCCCGGCCGGGCGCCGAGGCCACGGCCACGGCCGCGTCCAGACCGCGGACGAAGCGGCGGGCCGCGGCTATGTCCGGGTGCGCCGAGGGGCCCGTACCGGCGACGACGGGGGCGAGGACGGCCCGCAGTTCGCCGACCCGCATCCACCACAGGAAGGGAGAGCCGATGACGAGGACGGGGGCGGTGGTCAGCCGGGCGGCACGGTCGGTCAGCGCGGTCACCACCGTGCCGCTTCCGCCCGGACCTCCGCGCCGGCCGTCCTGCTCGTCCCGTCCGTTCGGTGAGAAACGGCCGTGCGCCCGGTGGGTGCGGTCCTCCAGCCAACTGTCGCAGTCCGGGGTGAGCGCTATCGCCGAGGGGGCCGGGACGTCGAGACGGTCGGCCAGGTCACGGACCATGCGGTACAGATCTGGGGCCGATGCCTCGGCGATCGGGACCGTGGGGCTCATGGCCGGCCGGGCGCGCGCCACGACGAGCGCGATGCCCGCCGCCGCGAGGAGGACGAGGACGGCGAACACCGTCACGGTCCATCCCGCGATTCCCCAGGGCCTGCCGGTGACGCGGCCGGTGGCGCCGGCGACGAGCAGCACGACGGCCACGGCCGCGGGCAGCAGGGCGACGGCCAGCGCCCGGCTGCGGACGCGCAGCACAGCGAGAGCCCGGGAGCGCGCTGCCTGCGCGCCCACCTCCACACCCATACCGGTCACGACCGGACGTCACCCCCTCTTGTCCGCCTGGCACCGGCCGTGTCGCTGCCGGTGCCGACGAATGCCCTGGCGTTGGTCACTCCCCCACTGTGGCACCCGCCACCGACATCGCAATGCCGGTGGGCCAAGTGCCGGAATGCTTTCGCCGCACCATAGTTGGGGCCCCGGCCCTCGTCAGCCGGATACGGCATCGGTCACTCGATGGAATGGCTCTGGGGAGAGGTGGATGACGGCGGAACCCGGACGGGCTTCCGGTTCCGTACAGAAATCCGCAGGTGGAGAGGCCTGGACGCAACAAGACAAGGCCCCGGATTCCGTACGGAGTCCGGGGCCGGGTACTGCTATGGGGACCGTGGGCCGCGCCTCGGCCGGGACCGTGGGTCATGCCCCGGCCGGGACCGTGGGCTACGCCTCGGCCGCCGCCTTCGCGGCGATGTCCGTGCGGTGCTGCGAACCGTCCAGGCCGATGCGGGCGACGGCCGCGTAGGCGCGCTCGCGGGCCTCGGTGAGGCCGGATCCGATCGCTGTGACGGACAGCACACGACCGCCCGCGCTCACGACCGCGCCGCCCTCGTGGCGGGTGCCGGCGTGCAGGACGTACGCGTGCGGGGCGTCCTTCGCGGCCACCTCGTCGAGCCCGGTGATCGGGTCGCCGGTGCGCGGGGTGTCCGGGTAGTTGTGCGAGGCCACGACGACGGTTACCGCCGCGTCGTCGCTCCAGCGCAGGGGCTCCAGATCGGCGAGCGTGCCGTTCGCGGAGGCCAGCAGGACACCCGCGAGCGGGGTCGTCAGCCGGGCGAGGACCACCTGGGTCTCGGGGTCGCCGAAGCGGGCGTTGAACTCGATGACCCGCACGCCACGGCTGGTGATCGCCAGACCGGCGTACAGGAGTCCGGAGAACGGGGTGCCGCGGCGGCGCAGTTCGTCGACGGTCGGCTGGAGGACGGTCTCCATGACCTCCTCGACGAGCTTCGGGTCGGCCCACGGCAGCGGCGAGTACGCGCCCATGCCGCCGGTGTTCGGACCCTCGTCGCCGTCCAGCGCGCGCTTGAAGTCCTGGGCGGGCTGGAGCGGGACGACGGTCGTGCCGTCGGTGATCGCGAAGAGCGAGACCTCGGGGCCGTCGAGGAACTCCTCGATGACGACGCGGTCGCAGGCGTTGGCGTGCGCCCGCGCCGTCTCGAGGTCGTCGGTCACGACGACGCCCTTGCCGGCCGCCAGTCCGTCGTCCTTCACGACGTACGGGGCTCCGAACGCGTCGAGCGCCTCGTCGACCTCCTCCGGCGTCGCGCAGACGTACGAGCGTGCCGTGGGGACGCCGGCACCCGCCATCACGTCCTTCGCGAACGCCTTGGAGCCTTCGAGCCGCGCCGCCTCCCGCGAGGGGCCGAAGCAGGGGATGCCCGCGGCGCGCACGGCGTCGGCGACACCGGCGACGAGCGGGGCCTCCGGGCCCACGATCACCAGCTCGGCGCCGAGCTCCGTGGCCAGCGCGGCCACGGCGGCGCCGTCGAGGGCGTCGACCGCGTGCGGCTCCGCCACCTCCGCGATCCCGGCGTTGCCGGGAGCGCAGTGCAGGGCGGTGACCTCGGGGTCGAGGGACAGGGAGCGGCACAGGGCGTGTTCGCGGGCGCCACCACCGATGACAAGGACCTTCACAGCCCCAGCCTAGCCGTCCCCCGGCCCGGCCCTTGTAGGGGCTTCCGAGCCACCGGGGGTACGGGCCTGGTGCGATCCTCCAGGAAGCGGGGCTCCGGCGTACCGGGCGGGGAGGTCCCGCGCACCGACGGAGGCACCCCAAGGGCCGATGACCGGCGTCCGGCGTCCGGGGCGCCGGCGTCCGGGGCGCCGGCGTCCGGGGCCCGGCGTCCGGGGCCCGGCGTCCGGGGCCCGGCGTCCGGGACGGACCGGCCGCGCACCGGCGGACAAGCGCCCCACAAACCCAGCGGCGGCCGACAGGCCTGCCTGTCGGTCCAGGAGTGTCCGACCTCCGGCGGGTGGCGCGCGGCGGGTTCGAGGCGAGGGCAGGGCCGAAACCCGATGACGGCCGACCTGCCTGCCCGTCCCGGAGTGCCCGACCTCCGGCGGCCGGCGCACGGCGGATGCGAGGCGGGGGCAGGGCCGAAAGCTGCCGTGCCGGGGCCCGAGTCGGTGGGGCAGGGCCGGGGCTCGCGGAGGCCTGGCTGACGCCGCCGCAGCGCGGTCGGCGGTGCCTCAGGCCCGTGGGACCGTTCCCGGGGGTCGGGACCTACTCGTTCGAGAATTCCTCGATCACCGTCGCGCCGAGTTCACGGACGATCAGTTCGTGGCCCGAGAGGGCGGACTCGTCCAGGTCGGGGTCGTCGTCCTCCGGGGTGTCGTCCTCCGGGGCGACCGGCGGCGGCTCGTACGCCGGGGCCGACGCGGGCGCGGACATGCCCATGGACTGGGGACGGCCGCCGGACGGGCCGGACTGCGGGGCCGCGGGCCCGGAGGCCGGAGCGGACGGCTGCTGGGGCGCGGGGCGCTGACCGGCCGGAGCCCCGCCGTACCCGCCGCCTCCGGTGCCACCGCCGTGGCCTCCCGCGCCACCGCTGCCGTAGCCCCCTCCGCCGCCGTAACCGCCTCCCGCCGGGACCTGCGGCGGTGCCGAGCCGCCCGAGGCGTCCACGATGGCCTCGACCTTCCACTGCACGTTGAACTGCTCGGCCAGCGCCTGCCGCAGCACGTCCTCGCTGCCGCTGCTCGCGAAGTTGTCCCGCGCCCCGGCGTTGACGAAGCCGATCTGCAGGGTCGTGCCGTCGAATGCCGTGACCTGCGCGTTCTGGCTGAGCAGGATCCAGGTGAAGCGGCGGCGGTTCTTCACCGCCTCCAGGATGTTCGGCCACAGCACGCGCGGGTCGAGACCGCCCGCGGCCGGAGCCGCGGCCTGGGGCGCTCCCGGAGCGGCGGCCGGAACCGCGGGTGCGGCGCCGGTCGCCGGTGCGGACTGCGCCGGGGGGCGCCCGCCGCCGGCGGAGGCCGTCGTGGGCCAGCCGCCGGGCCGTCGGCCGCTGCCGGCCGCCGTCGCGGTGGGCCAGGCACCGGGCGCGGCCCCCGTGGGGGCGCCGGACGGAGCCGTGGGCTGCTCGGGGGCGGAGGGAGCCGGTGACGGCGCCGCCGCGGGAGCCGGGGCGGTGTGGGACGCGGCGGGCACCGCGGGGGCGACGGGCGTCGCGGGAGCGGCGGACACCGCGGGAGCCGTCGTGCCGGGCATCGCGCCCGGCACGGCACCGGCGCTGTCCCCGGCACCCCCGTGCCCCGCCACCTGGCCCGCGCCCTGCGGCGCGCCCTGTCCCGTTCCCCGGGCCGCCGCGCGGGCCGCCGCGAGGCCGCCGCCCGGAGGAACCGGGGGAGCCGCAGGGCCGGCCTGCGGGACCGGCATCGGGCCGTGCGCCTCGGGTCCGGGCACGTACCCCATGGCGGGGGCGGCTCCACCGCCCGAGAAGTTCACCCCGCGCTCGATACGGTCGAGGCGGGCCATGACGGACCGCTCGTCCCCGTAGGCGGCGGGCAGCAGGACGCGGGCGCAGATGAGTTCGAGCTGAAGGCGCGGCGAGGTGGCCCCGCGCATCTCCGTCAGCCCGTCGTTGACGAGGTCGGCCGCGCGGCTCAGCTCGGCGGCGCCGAAGACCCCGGCCTGGGCCTGCATGCGCTCCACCACGTCGACCGGGGCGTCGATGAGCCCCTTCTCCACCGCGTCCGGGACGGCGGCCAGGATCACCAGGTCCCGCAGCCGCTCCAGCAGGTCGGCGACGAACCGCCGCGGGTCGTTGCCGCCTTCGATGACGGTGTCCACCACTTCGAAGGCGGCGGCGCCGTCCCCGGCCGCGAACGCCTCCACGACGGCGTCCAGCAGGGAGGCGTCCGTGTACCCGAGCAGCGAGGTCGCCATGGCGTACGTCACACCGTCGTCGGCGGAACCCGCGAGCAGTTGGTCCATCACGGACATGGAGTCACGCACGGACCCCGCGCCGGCCCGTACGACGAGGGGCAGCACGCCGTCCGCGACGGGGATCCCCTCCTGCCCGCAGACCTGGCCGAGGTACTCGCGCAGGGTGCCGGGCGGCACCAGCCGGAACGGGTAGTGGTGGGTCCGCGACCGGATCGTCCCGATGACCTTCTCGGGCTCGGTCGTGGCGAAGATGAACTTGAGGTGCTCCGGGGGCTCCTCGACGACCTTCAGCAGCGCGTTGAACCCGGCCGGCGTGACCATGTGGGCCTCGTCGATGATGTAGATCTTGTACCGGCTGCTCGCGGGCCCGAAGAAGGCCTTTTCGCGCAGGTCACGGGCGTCGTCCACACCACCGTGCGAAGCCGCGTCGATCTCGATGACGTCGATGGATCCCCGGCCGCTGCGGGCGAGGTCCTGACAGGACTGGCACTGCCCGCACGGGGTCGGGGTGGGGCCCTGCTCGCAGTTCAGGCAGCGGGCCAGGATGCGCGCGCTCGTCGTCTTGCCGCACCCGCGCGGACCGCTGAACAGGTACGCGTGATTGACCCGGTTGTTCCGCAGCGCCTGCGACAACGGGTCGGTGACATGCTCCTGCCCGATGACCTCGGCGAACGACTCCGGGCGATAGCGGCGGTACAGCGCGAGAGACGACACGTCTACGAGGTTATAGGCGCCCACTGACATCAAGGACCGCCCCGAGCGCATCCCGTGCGCGACCCCCGACGGCATCCGGTCCCCGGCGGACACGGCCGCCGGCCCCTGGGCCGTCCGGGCGGCCGCCCCGGAAACGCAAGCGCCCCCCACGCACCCGCCAGAGCCGACCTACCCTTGCTGCCTTCCGGCCCTGGGGGAGTTCAGTCAGATAGCGCCACGTGAGGGGCTCCGCAAAGAGTACAGGATCCGCGGGGCGGGGAACGAGTTCGCGAGCACTCCTCAACGTCTTGTATTGTTTGCCCCGGAGGATTCGCCTAGAGGCCTAGGGCGCACGCTTGGAAAGCGTGTTGGGGGCAACCCCTCACGAGTTCGAATCTCGTATCCTCCGCCAGTGCCTCACCGGGCACTAACGTCGAAGGGCCCCGCTGCTTGCAGCGGGGCCCTTCGACGTTGTCCCGCCCGATGATCGGGTGGGCGCGGGTCCAGGCCACCGTCGTGGCCGGGACCCGCGCCCGTCGGGCTCAGTCGATCGTCACCTTCTTCGAGACCGTGACCTCGTCCAGATCGCTGGTGCGGACGGTGACCTTCATCGTCCAGGTGCCGGGCAGGGGGAGGGTGAGGCCGTCGGAGGTCCAGTAGCCGCCCTTGTCGGTGATCTCCGCGTCGATCGGGCCGACCTTCCGGGATTCCAGGGTGAAGGTCAGGCGCACCTCGGGGACGGTGACGAGGCCGCCGTCGGGGCCGAAGATCACGACCTGCACGGAGTTCTCCCCGACCTGGCCGGGCGTCAGCTCGACCTGGGCCTTGCCGTGACCGCCCGGGGTGCCGACGTCGAAGGGCACCAGGGTCGTCTTCGAGGTCACCCGGCGCACGGCCGCGACCGCGTCGGCGCCCTCCGCCTCGGCACGGCCCGGCTGGGTCCCGGTCAGCATCGTCGTGATCACCAGCACCAGGATGCCCACGGTGACCTCGGCGAGCACCGAGCGGCGCAGTCCCCGGTGGTACTCGGTGTCCCCCGGCCCGTCCTTCGCCCCGTCTCCCTTCGCCCCGTCTCCCGTCGTCCCGTCTCCCGCCGAAGGCGACTCCTCCGAGGCCGACCCGTCCGAAGCCGACCCGTCCGAGGCCGGCACCGCGACCGGGACCGGGACGCGGGCGGCCGGGACGGTGGCGGGGGCCCGCGTCGCTGCCAGCCGGGCCGTCCAGCGCCGTGAGAACGCGGCTCCCGCCAGGAGCAGCGCCACGAGGACGACCTTCACGACCAGGAGCCTGCCGTACTCGGTCGAGGTCAGGGCGTCCCAGGAGCCGAGTCCGCGCCAGGACTGGTAGACGCCGGTGACCGCGAGGACGGCGACCGAGGCGAGGGCGAGCCGGGAGAAGCGGGTGACGACGGCCGGGGGGACCGGCTCGGCGGGGCGGTGCAGGGCGGCCAGCAGGGCGGCCAGACCGCCGAGCCACACCGCCATGGCGAGCAGATGCAGCACGGAGGAGACCATCGCGGCGGGCACCTGGATCCCGGCGGACGCGTGTTCACTGGCGGCCCAGGTGACCGCCAGGGCCAGCGAGAACAGCACCCCGAGCACGAGGACGCCACGGCCGGCTCCCCGGTCCCGTACCGGCGGCCGCGGGGGCACGAAGGCCACGGCGGCGAGCAGCGCCAGCCGCGCCACCAGGACGACACCGGGCCGGCTGGCCAGGGTGTCGCTGAGGCCGTCCGGGTCGAAGACCTCCGACACGCCGGTGCCGCGCTCGTAGGGGCCGCGCAGCAGGAGCAGCGCGAACGTGGAGCCGAGCAGGATCCACCAGCCGGTCACGAGGAGCCGCCGTACGGAGCCCGGGAAGCCGCAGGCGAGCACGAACGTGACCGCGCCGATGAGCAGGGCGAGTCCGGTGTACGCGGCGTAGCGGGCGATGTCGTAGAGGGCGGAGGACAGGGGGTCGCCGGCGGTGGGCGGCGGCGGGGCGGGGGTCGCGGAGGGTTTGCCGACGGAGAACGTGAAGGCGCCGGAGACGGGGTGGCTGTCCGCCGAGACGACTCGCCAGGCGACGGTGTACGTGCCGTCGCCGAGGCCGCGCGGCAGGGTGACGCCGGCGGTGTCGGAACGGCCGTCCGCGTGCTCGGGTTCACCGGTGCGGACGCGCCGGTTCTCCGGGTCGAGCACGCGGAAGGAGTCGTCGAACAGGCCGATCGACTCACTGAACGTCAGCGTCACCCGGCGGGGCGCCGACTTCAGCACGCTGCCTTCCCGCGGATCGGTGCCCGTCAGCGCGGCGTGGGCGGACGCGCCGCCCACGCCGCCGAAGAGCACCAGGACCAGGACACCGCCCAGCAGGGCCAGGGCCCTGGCGTAAAGCCGTCGCTCTCGCTGCCCGCTTCCGTTCACACGCCGTCTCCGTATCCGCATGTCCAGAGTCTCGGTCATGTACGGAATCGGGCCGCGTCCGGCTCACCTCGGGGCCGTCGGGCCCTTCTCGAAGGCCTCACGGGTGAGGAAGGCGAGCCGGGCGCGCTTCTCGGGCAGCCGGACCTCGGGCAGGTCGATCCCGGGGAGCACGATCTCTCCGGCGGGGACGAAACCCTGCCGGGTCAGCCGGGCGATGGCCTTGGCGTTGCGGGCGTCGGGTTCGACGACGGCCCGCCGCCGGCCGAGTCCGGTCAGCGCGTACGTCAGGAACGCGGACAGCAGCGTGGACGACCAGCCCGGCCGCTCGCCGGCGCCCGGCGCCGGAGGCCCGATGAGCAGATGGACGCCGATGTCGCCGGGCCGGACCTCGTAGCACTCGGAGACGCGGTCGGCCTCGGGCTCGTAGGTCTGGAAGAGCGCGGCCGGGACGCCGTCCTTGAGCGTGAGGAAGGCGTGGTGGGTGTCGAGCGAGTCGAGGTGCAGATAGGTCTCCAGCACCTGCTCCCTCGTGAACCCGGTCATCCCCCAGTACGCGGCCCGCTCCTCGGTGACCCAGCCGTGCAGCACGTCGAGGTCGGCGTGCGGGTCCACGGGCAGCACGCGGACCGTCCCGAACCCGTCGATCCGCTGCTCGTGGACGGCCTCGCGGGTGCCGGCGTACGTCTCAGTCGTCATCGCTCTCCTTGGTCAGCGTGTTCCAGTCGGTGGTCACCGGAACGAGGTCTCCCTTGAGCCACAAGGGGAGTTGGTCGCGGTGGTGGACCGCGCCGGGAACGCCGTCGGCTCCGAAGGGGACCACCCAGCGGCTGTCGTCCCGGTCGGCGAGGTCCCAGACGTACCGGGCCGCGGGTCCGCGGGCGCTCAGGTCGGTCAGTCCGGGGAGCGACGAGGTGGACAGGACGCAGTCGTTGTCGCCGGACAGGGCCGGTTCGTCGTACGGGGTGCCGGGGAGCGCCCGCCAGGGGGCGAGGCGATGGGTGTCGCCCCAGGTGCGGGAGACGGGCACGGCGGCCGCTTCCTCGACGGCGGCCCGGAGCACGGCGTCGCGGTCGATGCCGTACGACTCCCCCGCCGTCAGCAGGTTCTCGAGGGCGAAGGCGACGCGCGGGGTGAGCGCGAGCCAGGGCAGGAAGACGGCCGGAAGGGCGGGCGGGTCGGCCAGGACGGCGAGCGCCGGGTGCGCCACGAGCCGGCGTACGACCGCGTCGCGCACCTGGGCGAACAGCGCGGCCGTGCCGCTGCCCGCGTCCATGTGCCGGTCCCAGCGCAGGAGCCGGTCCCGGAGTTCGGCCGCCGCGCCGGAGAGTTCGAGCGCGGCCAGCGGGTCCAGCAGGGCCGCCGCGGATCCGAGACGGGTGTCCATGTGGACGGCCGGCATGTCCGCCGCCGCCCACGTCCGTCCCGTGTCGAGCAGTTCGTGGATGCGGTCGGCGCGGTGCGGCGGCGCGAACTCGACTCCGAGCGGGGTCGCGGGCCCGCGCTGGTTCGCCATCACGGCGAGTCCGTCCTCGACCGGGCCGCGGGGCATCTCGTGCCAGCCGGTCCACTCGTGGCCGGCCTCCCACGCGTTCACCACCCGCACGCGGTTGGCCGTGGCGCGCAGCGGGACCCGGCCCGCGACCCGGTGCAGCACCCCGCCCTCGGTGTCGGCGGCCTGCACGACGTTCACCGGCTCCGCCCAGGCGTCGAGGGCCCGGTCCACGTCGGCGACCCGGCGGGCCCGCAGCAGCGGCAGGAGCGCGCCGAAGCCGAGGTCAGCGGTCACGCGGGGCGGGTAGCGCAGGCTGACGGACTCCTCGGCGCCGGTGCCCCCGATCACCACGGGCCCGCGCGCCGTCTCGATCACCTCGACCTCGACGCTCTCGCCGCCGGCCACCTCCACCCGCTCGGTGTGCCGTGCGGCGGCCCGCCACACCCCGTCGGGGTCGAGGGCCTCGACGGCGCCGCCGCCGGCGTCGCGCAGCCGCTCGCGGTAGAGGTCCTGGTAGTCGGCCATCGCGTTGGTGATCGCCCAGGCGACGGTTCCGGTGTGGGCGAAGTGGGCGATGCCGGGGACACCGGGGACGGCGATGCCGACGACGTCGAACTCCGGGCAGGACAGGCGGATCTGCTGGTAGACGCCGGGGTCCTCGATGAAGCGGTGCGGGTCACCGGCGATCAACGCCTGTCCGGTGGCGGTGCGTTCGCCGCTCACCAGCCATCCGTTGCTCCCGGACGTGCCCGGGCCGTCCATGGCGAACAGGCCGACCGCGTCCGCGCCGAGCCGCCGGGCGACCTCCTCGCGCCACAGCTTGGCGGGAAATCCGGCGAACAGGATGTGGGTACCGAGCCAGACGCCCAGCGGGCTCCAGGGCTCCCAGCGCCCCGGGGTGAGCCCGCTCGCCGCGAACTCGGGTGCCCGCGCGGCCCCTTCGGCCAGCCCGGCGTTGACGCCGTCGACGTACGCGACGACCCACGCGGCGGTCTCGGGATCGCGTCGCTCCAGGGCGGCGAAGCAGCGTCGCGCGGTGTCGTCGAGCCGGGCCTGCCGGGCGAACCGGTCCCATCCGACGGACTCGGCGCCGAGGAACGCGGCCGAGGTGCCCTGGTAGCGGTGCCGCTCGACCTCGAGCTGCCAGGCGCGGTCCCGGGCGGTGACCCGGCCCTGGGCGTGGGCGAGTTCCGGGGCGCTGCCGGCGCGCAGGTGCGGGATGCCCCAGGGGTCACGGTAGATCTCGGCGGTCACGGTCCATCCCCAGTCATGTCAGGTTAGGCTAACCTAATTTAATCTTGGGGATCGTACGTCGGTGGTGAGGACCCGGTGAAGCCGGTCGGCCGGCACGGCCGCGACCGCGCGGCCCGCCCCCGTACGCGGGATCATCGGTCCATGGACGTCACGCTTCACCTCGCCCAGCAGCCCGAGGCCGACGAACTGCTCGGCCGCAGCCCCCTCGCCGCCCTGGTCGGCATGCTGCTGGACCAGCAGGTGCCGATGGAGTGGGCCTTCGCGGGCCCGTACACGATCGCCCGGCGCATGGGGGCGGACGATCTCGACGCGCACGAGATCGCCTCGTACGACCCGGAGAAGTTCGCCGAGCTGCTCTCGGCCAAACCCGCCGTGCACCGCTATCCCGGCTCGATGGGCAAGCGCATCCATCAGCTCTGCCAGTACCTCGTCGAGCACTACGACGGAGACGCCGCCGCCGTCTGGAAGGACGCCGAGAGCGGCGCGGAGCTGTTGCGCCGGCTCAAGGAACTGCCCGGTTTCGGTGCGCAGAAGGCCCAGATCTTCGTGGCCCTCCTCGGCAAGCAGCTCGGGGTCGCTCCCGAGGGCTGGCGCGAGGCGGCGGGACCGTACGGCGAATCCGGCTCGTTCCGCTCGGTCGCCGACATCACCGGCCCGGAGTCCCTCACCAAGGTCCGCGCCCACAAGCAGGAGATGAAGGCGGCGGCGAAGGCCGCCCGCGGCTGACCCGGCCCACCCCGCTCCCCTCCGCCGGGGCGGCGCGGCTTCCCGGCCGCCCGGGGGCACGGGTCGCTTCCGGCCGCCGGGGGGGACCGCTTCCTGACAGCCCGAGGGACCTGCGCGGCTTCCCACCCGCCGAGCGCCGGCCCGGCCTCCGGACGTCCACGGAAACCGGAAGCGGTGTCAGCGCCGCCTGCGCGCCGTTCCGAAGACCGAGCGGGTGATCTCCCGCCCGATCTGGGTACCCACCGACCGCGCCAGGGACTTGAACAGCCCGCTGCCGACGACCTGCTCGACCATGGAGGGCTCCTCCTTCGGCGCGCTCCGACCGCCGGAGCGTCCGGCCCCGGACGCGGGCCGGGTGTCCGTCCCGCCCCCCGCTCGCGAGGACGACGCGGAAGGCGCGGGCCGCGCCTCGGAGGCCTCGGCCGCCGTCAGCTTCTCGTACGCCGACTCCCTGTCCACCGCCTGCGCGTACCGCCCGTACAGCGGCGACTCCCGCACCGCCCGGTCGAGCGCGTCCGCCTCCACCGGACCCATCAACGACCCCGGCGCGCGCAGCCGGGTCGCCGCGACGGGCGTCGGGGCGCCCTTCTCGCTCAGCACCGTGACCACGGCCTCGCCGGTGCCCAGCCCCATGAGGACCTCTTCGAGGTCGTACGGGGAGTCGGGGAACGTCTTCACGGTGGCCTTCAGCGCCTTCTGGTCGTCCGGCGTGAAGGCCCGCAGCGCGTGCTGGACGCGGTTGCCGAGCTGGGCGAGAACGTCCGCGGGTACGTCCTTCGGCGTCTGCGTCACGAAGAAGACGCCGACTCCTTTCGAGCGAATCAGCCGGACCGTCTGCGTGATCGAGTCCAGGAACGCCTTCGACGCGTCGCTGAAGAGCAGATGGGCCTCGTCGAAGAAGAAGACGAGCTTCGGCCGGTCCGCGTCGCCGACCTCCGGGAGGTCGTGGAAGAGATCGGCGAGCATCCACATCAGGAACGTCGAGAAGAGCTGCGGCCTGTCCTGCACGGCGGGCAGTTCGAGGACCGACACCACGCCGCGGCCGTCCGGCGCGAGCCGCGTCAGCTCGCTCGTGTCGAACTCCGGCTCCCCGAAGAAGGGGCTCATGCCCTGCGCCTCGAAGGCCGTCAGCGAGCGCAGGATGACACCCGCCGTGGCGGTGGACAGCCCGCCGATCCCCTTCAGTTCCCGCTTGCCCTCGTCCGAGGTCAGAAAGGCGACGACCGCGCGCAGGTCCTTGAGGTCGACCAGCTCCAGGCCCTTCTGGTCGGCGTAGTGGAAGATCAGCCCGAGCGACTGCTCCTGGGTCCGGTTGAGCTGGAGCACCTTGGACAGCAGCACCGGCCCGAAGCTGGTGACCGTGGCGCGTACGGGAATGCCGTGGCCGAGGCCGCCGAGCGCGTAGAACTCGGCCGGGCAGCCGCCCGGTGTCCACTCCTGGTTGACCTCCTGGGCCCGTTCCCGGACCTTCGTCCCCGGTTCGCCCGGAGCCGAGATCCCGGAGACGTCGCCCTTGATGTCGGCGAGGAAGACGGGGACCCCCTGTGCGGAGAGCTGCTCGGCGATGAGCTGGAGCGTCTTGGTCTTGCCGGTGCCGGTGGCGCCCGCCACCAGGCCGTGCCGGTTGAGCATCGGCAGCGGAACGCGGATCTGCGCGTCCGGCAGGCACGCCCCGTCCCAGAGCAGCGCGCCGAGGTCGAGAGCGGGGCCCGCGAAGGCGTAGCCGGCCGCGATGTCCAGGGCCTCCCGCGGGAGCGCGGGGGCGCCGCCGGCCCGCTCGGGAGCGGTCCCGGCGGCAGCCGACCGGACGGTCTCACCGTCACTCATATCAGACCCCTGTTCCCGGTTTGCAAGGATTTACGACATGTTTTCCAGCGTCGCACTCCGCCGCCATGGCTGCGCCCGGAAGGTCTTGACCGGTAGGCTTTCCGTGTGATCTTCAAGCGCATCGGAAACGGCCGGCCGTACCCCGACCACGGCCGGGAAAGCACCCGGCAGTGGGCGGACGTCGCGCCGCGCCCGGTCCGCCTCGATCAGCTCGTGACGACGAAGGGCCAGCTCGACCTGGAGACCCTCCTCGCCGAGGACTCCACCTTCTACGGCGACCTCTTCGCCCACGTCGTCAAGTGGCAGGGCGATCTGTACCTGGAGGACGGCCTGCACCGCGCCGTCCGCGCCGCGCTGCAGCAGCGCCAGGTGCTGCACGCGCGCGTTCTTGAACTGGACTAATGGCCACGGCTTGACCCCAATGGGTTGAACTGAACGCCGGGCAATGATCATCTAGTAGGCATTGGCGCCCCGGCGCACTACGCTGCGCCCATGAGCATGCTTACTCCCCCTGGCATGGGTGGCCAGTATCGGATCACGGGGGACAAGTACCCGCGGATGCGCCGCCCCCGCGGGCGTCGCAAGTTCGTGTTCGTGAGCATCACGTCCGTCACCGTCCTCGGGCTGATCGGGTGGGGGTCGCTGCAGCTCATCGACATCTACACGGGCGGCAGCGAGGCCACGGCGGCCGGGACCAAGTCGGACTGCGCGTCGAAGGTCACGCCGGAGGCGAAGGCGTCCGCCGCTGCCGCCGCCGCGGTCGCGTCCACGCTGCCGAAGCCCGCCCAGATCACCGTGAACGTCCTCAACGCGACACCCCGCAGCGGGCTCGCGAAGCAGACGGCGGACGAGCTGAAGAAGCGCGGCTTCAAGATCGGTGACGTGGGCAACGCGACGGCCGCGTACGACAAGAAGGTCACGGGCGCCGGGATACTGCTCGGCGCCAAGGCCGCCGGCCAGGCCGCGCTGCCCGTCCTCAACACCCAGCTCTCCGGCGCCCAGCTGAAGACCGACGGCCGCGCCCAGGCCACCACGGTCGACCTGATCATCGGCAACGGTTTCAAGGCGCTGTCGAAGAAGGAGGACGCCGACAAGGCGCTGACCGTCCTGACGCAGCCCAAGCCGGCGGCGGCCGGCTCGAAGAAGAACTGCTGACCCCGGGACCGGTCACGGAGAAGCACCCGCGACTCCGGAGCCGCCCTCGCGTGCGAGGCGCCGGCTTCGGAGTCGTGTGCGTACCGGGGCGCTCCGCGGGTGCCGCGGAGCCACGGGGTTACTCGGCGGCGCCGTACATGCGGTCACCCGCGTCGCCGAGGCCCGGCACGATGTAGCCGTGCTCGTTCAGGCGCTCGTCGACCGAGGCCGTGACCACGGTGACCGGGGTGCCGGCGAGCTCGCGCTCCATGAGCTCGACACCCTCGGGGGCGGCGAGAAGAACCACGGCGGTGACGTCGTCGGCGCCCCGCTTGATCAGCTCCTGGATCGCGGCGACGAGCGTGCCGCCGGTCGCCAGCATCGGGTCCAGGACGTACACCTGACGGGCGGAGAGGTCGTCCGGCATCCGGGTGGCGTACGTGGAGGCCTCGAGCGTCTCCTCGTCGCGCACCATGCCCAGGAAGCCCACCTCGGCGGTCGGCAGCAGCCGGACCATGCCGTCGAGCATGCCGAGGCCCGCGCGCAGGATCGGCACGACCAGCGGGCGCGGGTAGGAGAGCTTGACGCCCGTGGTCGGGGAGACCGGCGTCACGATGTCGACCTGCTCCGTGCGCACGTCGCGGGTGGCCTCGTAGGCGAGGAGCGTGACCAGTTCGTCGGCCAGCCGCCGGAAGGTCGCGGAGTCGGTGCGCCGGTCGCGCAGGGTGGTGAGCTTATGGGCGACCAGGGGGTGGTCGACGACGTGAAGACGCATGTCCACAACAGTAGCGGGGCCCACGGCACCCGCCACTGACCCGCCCGGCAAGGCCCGTCCCCCGGCATCACCCGTCCGCTGGCATCAAACCATCCATCGGAGGGAAGGTGGGAGGGACGGACCTGGGGTGGTGTGCCTATGCGGAACCAGCAAGAGGAGTCGTCCGAACGGCTGGAGAGCGACGCCGAGCGCAGGAGGCGGCGGGCCCAGTTCCTGCGCGACCTGGCCGAGGCACGCGAACTGCGTGACCGTGTCCAGCCCCGCCGGGCCAAGACGGCCCGCCTGCGCCACGCGATGCGCATGCGCACGTTCCGCTGGTGACCGGACGCGCCACCACCTGAGCCCGCGCACGGCGCCGACCCGGACCCGCCGCGCCGCACCCGGTCGACACGCCCACGCAGGGAGTCGGCGCGGACGAACCGGCCCCCCTCCCGCGACCGAGCCGCGCCGGCACCCGTGGCACACCCGCCCCGACAAGGGAACGCGCCCGCTCGCCGTTCGGCGCGCGGGCGGACGCACCCGGCCGCGCGCCCGCCACGGAACCGGGCCGCGCCCGCCCCACGAGGGGCCGTGTGGCGGACGTGTCGGGCGATGAGGTGTCCACACGGCGCGAGCATCCGCGTACGATCCGCTGTTAGCGATCAAAAGAGGCGGACACAGCAGGCCGAAGACGTCCCCTCAACGCTGTCTTTCTGCCACGATTCCGAGTGGGCGGGACTCGGAGCAGCAGCACTCCTCGCCCACAGCCTCCGCCGGGGGGAACCCCAACCGGCACACCTATGACCAGTGGGAGAGTCACGGTGTACTTCGCCGCACTGCTCGCGCGCACCGAAGACGGGTGGGAAGCGAGCGATACAGAGCTCGACGATGTGGAAACCCTGTCGGATCTGACCGATCTGGCCCGTGAGGTCTCGGACGAGGACACGGTGCTCGTGCTCATCGAGCAGGAGGACGCGTGGTTCGGCGTCGTCCGCGTGGACGGCGAGGAGGATCCTCGTATCTACGTCTCGGACGCCGCCGCTGCCGCCCGCAGTTCGTACGGCGAGATCCTGCTCACGGACGAACTACTAGGACGGGAGCCCGGCGACGACGACGCCGACCTGGACTCCCTCGATCTGGACGGCACCGAGGACGGTGAACCAGGGGAATCCGAGGACGACGACGAGGACCAGGGGAGCGTGTCCGGCGACGCCGTCTCGCACAGCCCCGTCGGGGACCGCTACATCCTCGCGGACCTCGGAGTGAGCGAGAAGGAACTGCTGGCCCTGGACGAAGGCGACGCGCTCGGCACGATCGCCGAGGCCCTGGGAGCGGCAGAGGTCCTGGAGACCGTCCGCTAGGACCTCCGGAACAGGTCAGGGCCTCCGGCAACGGCGGGCCCGGCCCCTCCGCCCGCGCCCCGCGTCCCTGCCCCCGTACCGGCGAACCGGCCCGATCCAGCGGGCCGGACCCTCGCCTGCCGTCCGCCGCTCACCGGCTCCTGGCCTTCCGCCGTACCAGGCGGGATTCCGCTAGGTTCCCCGGATGAGCACCCCGCGTCAGGTACCCCCGCCGCCCGATCCCGTACGCGACCGGTGGCGGGCCCCGATGCGGCTCGCGCTGGACGAGGCGCGGCTGGCCGTCCGGGGCGGGGACGTTCCCGTCGGCGCCGTCGTGCTGTCCCCGGACGGGACGACCGTGCTGGCGGCCGGGCACAACGAACGCGAGGCCACCGGTGACCCGACGGCGCACGCCGAGGTCCTCGCGCTGCGCCGGGCCGCCGCGAGACTCGGCGAGTGGCGGCTGTCCGGGTGCACGCTCGTGGTCACCCTGGAGCCCTGCACGATGTGCGCGGGCGCGCTCGTCCAGTCCCGTGTCGAGCGGGTGGTCTACGGCGCCCGCGACGAGAAGGCGGGCGCGACCGGATCCGTCTGGGACCTCGTCCGCGACCGGCGGCTCAACCACCGGCCCGAGGTCATCGAGGGCGTTCTCGCCGACGCCTGCGCCGCACTGCTGACCGACTTCTTCCGCGACCGCTGACCGGGCCGCCGAAACGATTTCAGACCACGGGCCACCTTGGGGTAGGGTCTCCCTCGGTAGCGTGTCCGAGCGGCCGAAGGAGCTCGCCTCGAAAGCGAGTGTGGCGCAAGTCACCGAGGGTTCAAATCCCTCCGCTACCGCTTCCGAAGGGCCTCGTCGAAAGACGGGGCCCTTCTTGCGTTCCGGGGCGGAGGCCGTGACGCGGAGAAGCCCCGGCGCCGCTCGGTCGCCGGGGCTTCCGCACCCGAAAGGGTTCTCCGCTCCCACAGAGGAGGGGGAAGGGGCGCAATTCGGGGGGCGCCCCTTCCCCCACGAAAGGACCCGCAAGTCCACGCCGCCGTCTCGGGGGAAAGTCGGGCGGCGAGAACCCCGCAGTGGGGTCCCTCCCGGCCCCGGGGACTCCTGACGGTTCCCGCCGGGGCTCCCTTCCATCCTGGACCGCGAGAACGCCACCCAGGCCCCGCAAAGGACCTCTACCAGCGGGCCGTTGGTCCTTAAAGGCGGCGTGAAGGTTACACTCACCGCCGGCAGCAGGGGGCCGACGGGCGCAGGAGTCACAGGGGAGGCCGCCATGGCGGTGAATTCGAAGAAGATCGCCATCTACGTGCTCGTGGTCTTCGCGCTCTACGTGATCATCACGGATCCGGCCAAGGCCGCCGACTACGTCCAGATAGCGTTCGAGGGCATATCGAGCGCCGCCGGGGCGATAGGCGACTTCATGACCTGGATCGCCGACGGAGCGAAGAACTGACGTCCGGCACCGACGCCGGCGCGCCAGGGACTCCGCCCACCCGGCACCGAGCAGGCCCGACGGAACGAGACGCGTCCCCGCGAGGGCGCGACCGTGCGAAGAACCACCTCATCACCAGGGAGTACCCGTGATCCGCCATCTGGTCCTCTTCAAGCTCGACGACGGCGTCGGCCGTGACGAGCCCCGCGTCGTCGAGGGCGTCGCCGCCTTCCGCGCGCTCGGCGGGCAGATCCCCGAGCTGCGGGTCTGGGAGTGCGAGTGGAACATCAGCGACCGGCCCATCGCGTACGACTTCGCCATCAACGCCGCCGTCGAGGACGCCGACGCCCTCAAGCGTTACCTGGAGCACCCGGCCCACGTGGCCGGCGTCGCCCTCTGGCGCGAGTTCGCCACCTGGGTGATCGCCGACTACCCGTTCTGACCGTTTTTGATCGCACACTCTTACCGAGCCCTTGACCGCAACCGGTCAGGGGTTTTCGACGTCTTGAACCCCAACTCACCTCCAATTCACTCTCAACACGGCGTTATGCGGTGCTTGCACACAGTGCACATGTCTTGTGATGCTATGACCGCTTTTGACGGATGAGTTGACGGATACGTCGACGGATCGTTGACGAACGAAGAGGTGGCGTTGACCGTGCCGGCCAGTACTGCGCCGCCCCAGGAGGAAGCCCCGGCCCAGGGCCGGGCGACGGCCCTCGCCTCCACCCCGCCGTCACCCCCGGCACAGTCCACGACGCAGACCACGGCACCGAACGCCGCACCGGGCACCCAGGACCCCCCGGCCGCCCCCGAAACGGTCCAGGAGGCCCCTCAGGAGCGGCGCCGGGGCGCCGACACCCGGGCCCTCACCCAGGTGCTCTTCGGCGAACTCAAGGTGCTGGAGCCGGGCACCTCCGAGCACAACCGGGTCCGCGGCGCCCTGATCGAGGCGAACCTGCCGCTCGTCCGGTACGCGGCGGCCCGCTTCCGCTCCCGCAACGAGCCGATGGAGGACGTGGTCCAGGTCGGCACCATCGGCCTGATCAACGCCATCGACCGCTTCGACCCGGACCGGGGCGTGCAGTTCCCGACCTTCGCGATGCCGACGGTCGTCGGCGAGATCAAGCGGTACTTCCGTGACAACGTTCGGACCGTCCACGTACCGCGCCGGCTGCACGAACTGTGGGTGCAGGTGAACAGCGCCACCGAGGACCTGACGACCGCCTTCGGGCGCTCGCCCACCACCGCGGAGATCGCCGAACGGCTGCGCATCAGCGAGGAGGAGGTGCTCTCCTGCATCGAGGCCGGACGGTCGTACCACGCCACCTCCCTCGAAGCGGCCCAGGAGGGCGACGGCCTGCCGGGGCTGCTCGACCGGCTCGGCTACGAGGACCCCGCGCTCGACGGAGTCGAACACCGCGACCTCGTACGGCATCTGCTCGTACAACTGCCCGAGCGCGAGCAGCGGATCCTGCTCCTCCGCTACTACAGCAATCTCACCCAGTCACAGATCAGCGCGGAGCTGGGTGTCTCCCAGATGCATGTGTCAAGGCTCCTCGCCCGCAGCTTCGCGCGTCTTCGATCCGCAAACAGGATCGAAGCGTGACCGGAAAGAGTTAATCGCCCAAGGTCGTTTTTTACGTCGGTTCAGCGCTGATTATCTGTCAGACCCCCTTTTTCCAGGGCCGATCCACCCTCTACATGTCGACAAGTCTCTACAGCGTGTTGCCGACATGTGACATTCTTCCGGGAGCGCGTTTGCCGCGGCCTCGCCTCCGGTATTCAGGTGGAGGCTGCGTTCCTCCGACGGGAGCGACTGCCGCGACCGTCCGCGACCCAAAGGGGGTGGCATGTCCGCAGATCAGGGCAGCTCGAAGGTGCTCACGCTCACGAAGAGCGACGCAGTGCCCGAGGCGCACGCCGCGCTTCACGACGTCCCTGCCGCCGAGGCCCCGGTAGCCGCTCTGGTCCCCGAGTCCTCGGGCGCCATCGACACCCGGACCTTGTCCCGCTCCCTGTTCCTGCGGCTGGCGGCACTCGCCGAGAACAGCCCTGAGCGCGGCTACGTCCGGGACACCCTCATCGAACTCAACCTCCCGCTCGTCCGGTACGCGGCGGCCCGCTTCCGCTCCCGCAACGAGCCGATGGAGGACATCGTCCAGGTCGGCACCATCGGCCTGATCAAGGCGATCGACCGCTTCGACTGCGAACGCGGTGTCGAGTTCCCGACCTTCGCGATGCCGACCGTCGTCGGTGAGATCAAGCGGTTCTTCCGTGACACCTCCTGGTCCGTCCGCGTTCCGCGCCGGCTCCAGGAGCTGCGGCTCGCCCTCACCAAGACCAGCGACGAGCTCTCGCAGAAGCTCGACCGTTCGCCGACGGTCGCCGAACTCGCCACGGCCCTCGGGGTGTCCGAGGAGGACGTGGTCGACGGCCTCGCCGTCGGCAACGCGTACACGGCCTCGTCGCTCGACTCGCCCGCCCCCGAGGACGACGGCGGCGAGGGCTCCCTCGCGGACCGCCTCGGCTACGAGGACACCGCGCTGGAGGGCGTGGAGTACCGCGAGTCGCTCAAGCCGCTGCTCGCCAAGCTGCCGCCCCGCGAGCGTCGCATCATCATGCTCCGCTTCTTCGCGAACATGACCCAGTCGCAGATCGGCGAGGAGGTCGGCATCTCGCAGATGCACGTCTCCCGACTGCTCACCCGCACACTGGCGCAGCTCCGCGAAGGCCTCATCTCCGACTGACCGTCCCACGCGGGGTTCATAATTGACGGCTCGTCAGCCACACTGGCGCGATGCGTCACGAGCCGATGCGTCACCGATCGACAAGCGGTCGCCGAGGCCTCCTGGTGAGCACCTCGGCGGCCGCGCTGTGTCTGGGCGGGCTGCTGGCCGCGTGCGGGACCGGCGGGGACGGCGGCTATGCCGCAGTCGGGGCCGCGGACGGCTCCCCGCGGGCGTCGGGGGCGGCGGTGGCACCGTCGGGGGAGGTGTCCCTGGCACCCCTGGACGGCTCCAATCCCAGCGGGACCAGGGGGAGTTCCGGGTCCGGCAAGAAGTCGTCGGGCACCGGTCCGGGCGGCGGGGCCTCGACGGGCGGGACGGATGACGCGGACGGTTCCGCGGTCGGTTCCGCCGGTCCGGGCGGCCCGGATGCCGGCAGAAGCGGCTCCGGAACCGGGACGGACGGTTCGGGAAGCACGGGAACCGGCGCCGACGGCGGGCCCTCCTCGTCTTCCGGCTCGTCGACCGGCTCGTCCTCCGGCACCGACTCCGGTCGTGCGGGCGGGAGTTCGGGAAACTCCTCGGCGCCGCCCGCGCCCGGCCCGACGGCGAGTGCCCGGCCCGCCGCGCTCTCCGTGAGTGAGCCCACGCGCGCGGCCACCGGTCAGCGGTGGTGCGAGAAGGTCACGCTCTCCTTCAGCAACACCGGTGGTACGGCGGTCCGTTCGGGCACGGTGACCTTCGGGACGCACATCATCGGGGCGCTCGGGATCGACTGGGCGACGATCCGGTCGACCGAGTCCCTTCCGGCACCGATCGCCGCCGGCGCGAGGAAGAGCGGGACCTGGACGGTGTGCGTCGACTCCTGGCGGGTGCCGCTCGGCATGCACGTCGAGACGCAGGACGTGTCCGTCGAGTGGAAGTAGGGGCGCGGCCCTGCCGGGTCACGACGCCCCGCTCACACGCCGGTCGCGCCGGGACCACGGTCGTACCGTCCCGCACGGAACCCACCGGTCACGCACGCCCGTACGATCCCGCACGGAACCCACCGCACGCGCACGCCCGTACCGTCCCGCGCGGAACCCACGGGTCACGCACGCCCGTACGATCCCCGCACGGCTCCCGGCCCGCCGATCCCGCACACCCACGCGTTCCCGCGCGGTCACACGGTCCCGACCGATCACATGAAGGCGAGCCAGGCCACCGCGGCGACGACCGCGACGGCGAGGACGACGCCGACGATCAGACCCACGCGGGGGCCTGCCGGAGCGGCCGCCTGCTGCTGCCGGCCCTGGGGGGCCTCGTCGACGAACGCACGGAACATCTGAGTGCTGCCCGCGGGGTCGTAGTTGCCCTCGGGGCCCTGGGTGTTTGCCATAGGCCGGACCCTAGCGAATGCGCGCGGGCTGCCCAAGTGCCGGGCTCCCCTTCACGCCGATCCCGACCGACCGCACACCACCCGCGACCAGCACGCTCACCGCCTCCGCGCCACCTCCTCACCTCGAAGGCCGTCCCGTCCATATCTCCCGCCCCGTCCACCCCTCCCGCCTGCACGTTTCCGTTCGCCAACACTTGCCTTTGCCAACTTTTTAGCCCTGAAGCCTCGAACTCGTTTGCCTGCGGCAACCAACTTCTTTATGGTTGCCCTAAGCAACGAATAAGGGGGTGCGATGGCCGAGCAGGCGCAGTACGAGGAACTGGCTCGTCAGCTCAGTGCCATCGGTGCCGTGAAGCGGGGCATGGGACGGATCCTGCCGCCCGACTGCCCCGCGGGATCCGCCGCCGTGCTCACCCTGCTCGGCCGGTACGGCGAGATGCGGATGAGCAGGCTCGCGGAGCTGCTGTCCGTGGACATGTCGGTGACCAGCCGCCACGTCGCGCACGTCGCCGACCGTGGCTGGATCGAACGGTCCCCCGACCCGGCTGACAAACGCTCACGCATCCTGCGCCTCACCGCGGCCGGGCACGCCCAGCTCGACGAGCTGTCCCTGCGCACGTCACAACTGCTCTCCGACCGGCTGAGCCACTGGTCCGACGACGAGGTCGGACTGCTCATCGAGCTGATGGGCCGGCTGCGCGAGAGCTTCGGCGACTGCCGCTCCCCGCAGTGGACGCCCGCGCACCCTCCCCCGTACGCGACAGACGTATCAGAACCGACCACCCGTACACCCGCGTAAGAAAAGGAACCCCATGGCAACGACCACACCAGCCGGTGTGCGGGGCTCTCACGCCAAGCACGGAGGCGCCGACGGCGCTCCGATGACGCACCGGCAGATCATGGAGGCGCTCTCCGGGCTGCTGCTCGGCATGTTCGTCGCGATCCTGTCGTCGACGATCGTCACCAACGCGCTCCCCGAGATCATCGGCGACCTGGGCGGCGGCCAGTCCGCCTACACCTGGGTCGTCACCGCCTCGCTGCTGGCCATGACCGCGACCACGCCCCTGTGGGGCAAGCTGTCCGACCTGTACAGCAAGAAGGCGCTCGTCCAGATAGCGCTGATCATCTACGTCCTGGGATCGGCCGCCGCCGGTCTGTCCCAGAACCCCGGCATGCTCATCGCCTGCCGTGTGGTCCAGGGCATCGGCGTCGGTGGTCTGTCCGCCCTCGCGCAAATCGTGATGGCCGCGATGATCTCCCCGCGTGAGCGCGGGCGCTACTCCGGCTACCTGGGCGCGACGTTCGCCGTCGCAACTGTGGGCGGCCCGCTGCTCGGCGGTGTCATCACCGACACGAGCTGGCTCGGCTGGCGCTGGTGCTTCTACGTCGGTGTGCCGTTCGCGGTCATCGCGCTGATCGTGCTGCAGAAGACCCTGCACCTGCCCGTCGTGAAGCGGGACGTGAAGGTCGACTGGGCCGGCGCGTTCTTCATCTCCGCCGCGGTCTCGCTGCTGCTGGTCTGGGTCACCTTCGCCGGTGACAAGTACGACTGGGTCTCGTGGCAGACGTTCACGATGGTCGGCGGCGCGATCGCGCTCGGCCTGCTGTTCGTGCTGGTCGAGTCCCGGGCGAGCGAACCGATCATCCCGCTGCGGCTGTTCCGCAACCGCACGATCACCCTCTCCTCCCTCGCCTCGCTCTTCGTGGGTGTCGCGATGTTCACCGGCACCGTCTTCTTCAGCCAGTACTTCCAGCTCGCCCGGGACAAGTCCCCGACGATGTCGGGCGTCATGACGATCCCGATGATCGGCGGCCTGTTCATCTCCTCCACGGTCTCCGGCCAGGTCATCACCAAGACCGGACGGTGGAAGTACTGGCTGGTCAGCGGCGGCTTCCTGGTCACCGCGGGCCTCGGCCTGCTGGGCACGATCCGCTACGACACGACGTACTGGCACATCGCGATCTTCATGGCGCTGCTGGGCCTGGGCGTCGGCATGATGATGCAGAACCTGGTGCTCTCCACGCAGAACCAGGTGGCGCCGGCCGACCTGGGCTCGGCCAGCTCCACTGTGACGTTCTTCCGCTCCCTCGGCGGTGCGATCGGTGTCTCCGCGCTCGGCGCGGTCATGGCCACCCGGATCACCGACTACGCCAAGGACGGCCTGACCCACCTCGGTCCCAAGTACGCGGCCCTCGCAGCCGGTTCGGACTCCAGCTCCAGCATCCCGGACATGGACAAGCTGCCCGCGCCACTGCGCACCGTGATGGAGAGCGCGTACGGCCACGGCATCGCGGACGTCTTCCTGATCGCCTCCGGTCTGGCGCTGGTCGCCTTCCTCATCGTGCTGTTCATCAAGGAGGTCCCGCTGCGGACGTCCGGCGCGATGGCCCAGGCCGCCGCGGAGAAGTCCGGGGCCCCGGTCACCGAGTCGCCCGTCGCCGAGGCCGTCGAGGCCGCGGCCACCGCGGCCCTCGCCCCGGCCGTCGCCACCACCGAAGCCGCCGCCGAGACCGCTCCCGAGGGCACCCGGCAGCTCGCCGCCGTCGCCACCGCGACGCGGGAGAGCGACCCCCTGCCCGCGTCCGGCGGCATCAGCGTGCACGGTCAGGTCCGCGGCGCCGAGAGCGCGCCCGTGCCGCAGGCCGCGGTCACGCTGATCTCGCCCGAGGGGCGCCAGCTCGGCCGCTCGGTCGCGCAGGCCGACGGTTCCTACGCCCTCGACGCGCCCGGTGTGGGCTCGTACGTCCTGATCGCCTCCGCCGACGGCTTCCAGCCGCAGGCCGCGACGATCGTCGTGCACGAGGAGCCGCTCGCGTACGACATCCTGCTGAGCGGCACCAGCGGGCTGAGCGGTGTCGTCCGGGCCGCCGAAGGCGCCTCCCCTGTCAAGGACGCCATGGTCGTCGTGACCGACGTGCGCGGTGACGTGCTGGCCACCGGAACCACCGGTGAGCAGGGCCAGTTCGCCTTCACCGAGCTGGTGCCCGGCGTCGTGACGGTCGCGGTGAACGCCGCCGGCCACCGGCCGCGGGCGCTGCCCGTCGAGGTCGGCGGGACCGGCGTCACCCGCATCGAGGTCGACCTCGACTCGGGCGCCCAGGTCCAGGGTGTCGTACGGGCCCCGCACGGCCCGCTGTCGGACGCCCGCGTGACGCTGGTGGACGCGGCCGGAAACGTGGTCGGCACGGCCAGGACCGGCAGCGACGGGGCGTACGCCTTCACCGATCTGGACGGCGGCGAGTACACCGTCATCGCGGCGGGCTACCCGCCGGTGGCGACCGCGCTGACCGTCGGCGGCCGTGGGGCGGACGACCACGACATCGAACTCGCCCACCCGGGCGAGTAGTCCGAGCCCCGGCCCGTGGGGATGCGCGCACTCTGAGCGGAGGTGCGCCCCCCACGGGCCGGTTTTCATTGGTACACCGCAAGGAGTTACTGCCATGGGCTTGACCGCGAAGATCCGCACACGGGACGGATGGGCCGTGTCGCACGCGGTCGTCACGGTGACCGACTCGACCGGCGCGCAGGTGCTGCGGGCAGAGGCGGACACCGACGGAGCCGTACGCGACACCACGAGCCTTCCGCCGGGCGCCTACACCGTGATCGTGACCGCGCTCGGTTACGCGCCCGCCGCCTCCGGGGCCATCGTCACGGCGGCCGGCCGGGCCGAGGTCGGCCAGGTGACGCTGGCCCGTCGGGGCGGCACCGAACTGCCCCCGCCGGGACCCTGGACCGTCGACCCGGCGCACTCCTCCGTGGGCGCGGTCGCCCAGCACCTGGGGATCTCCAGCGTGCACGGCCGCTTCACGGACTTCACCGGCCGCATCGAGATCGCCCCCGGCGACGTGACCGCCTCCCGGGTCGAGGCGACGATCACGGCCGCCTCCATCGACACCGGCAACGGCATGCGCGACGGGCACCTGAGGTCGGCGGACTTCCTCGACGCCGAGAAGTACCCGCTGATCACCTACCGTTCGACGGGCCTCACACCGGCCGGCTCCGACCGCTGGACCGTGCACGGCGAGCTCACCCTGCACGGTGTCGTCCGTCCCGTCGACCTCGATCTCGCCTACCTCGGCACCGGCGCCGACCCCTGGGGCGGCACCCGCGCCGCGTTCCGCGCGACCGCCGAGCTCCACCGCGAGGACTTCGCCCTGCACTACAACCAGATCGTCCAGGCGGGCATCTCCGCCATCGGTACGACCCTGAAGGTGGAGCTCGACATCCAGGCCGTGCAGGGCGAGTCGCTGCCGGCCGTCTGAGCCCGGCTCACTCGCCCTCGCTGGCGTCGACGATCCGTCGGGCCAGGTCACGGAGCTTGACGTTCTCCCGCTGGGAGGTGCGCACGAGGCTGTCGAACGCCTCGGACGCGTCGATGTCGAGCCGCTCCATGAGGATGCCCGTGGCCTGCCCGATCAGATCCCGGGTGCGCATCGCCTCGGTGAGCTGTTCGCGCAGGGTCGCCGAGTCCAGCGCGATGCCGACGTGCGCGGTGAACAGCCGCCCTATCCGGGTGGCCGACTCGTCGAAGGCGCGCGGCGCCCGCGCGTACGCGGTCAGGACGGTCAGCCGACGCCGGTCGGCCCGCAGCCGGAGCGACAGCACCGACCTCAGCCCGAGGCCCGACAGGGCGAGATCCCCGTCGCCGCCCTGCGCGGCGCTGTCCTCGATCCCGGCCACCGGAGACGTCCACAGCCGGTTCCAGTACGGGGGATGCTCACGGCCCGCGTTCAGGGCGTCAGCGGAACGGACGACCTCGTCCGTCCAGGCCAGCGTCTGGCGGTCGGCCTTGGGCTCGATGACGGAGATGCCCGCGTACTCGACGCCGGGCAGGATGCGCACGGCCAGCCGGACGGCGGTGCGCAGAGTGGCGTGGGGGCTCGATGTCTCGTGCAACTGCTGAGCGGCGGCCGTGAGGCCCTCGGCCAGATCAAAACCCGTATCAGAACGGGACAATTCAGAAAAGTCAGACGCAGCCACCACGAACCTCTTCGGCATGCAAAGCCATACGGCCATGCGCAGGAGAGCTCCGCAGCACATTCCCGACTGCGAGCACAGGATGAAGAGCACTTTAGCCGCTTTGCCGAGGTCGGGTGCCGCCCACCGGCCCGGCCCGCGGGCGATCGCGGGGCACGCGCCCTACGCTGATCGCATGGCACCCAACATCGCGACGAACACCTCCGTCTCCCTCGACGAGTTGCTGGACTTCGTACGCCCCCGCCACCGGGCGATCCTGCTCACCCGCCGCGCCGACGGCGGGCCCCAGGGGTCCCCGTTGACCTGTGGTGTCGACGACTCGGGCCGCATCGTCGTGTCGACGTATCCCGAGCGTGCCAAGACCCGTAACGCCAAGCGGGACGAGCGGGTCGGTCTGATCGTCCTCAGCGACGAGTGGAACGGGCCCTGGGTGCAGGTCGACGGCACCGCCGAGGTGATCGACTCCCCGGACTCCGTCGAGCCGCTCGTCGACTACTACCGGAACATCGCGGGTGAGCATCCGGACTGGGACGAATATCGCGCGGCGATGCGCAAGCAGGCCAAGTCGATCATCCGGATCACCCCCACCCGCTGGGGCCCGGTGGCAACCGGCGGCTTCCCGGCCCACCTGGCCCCCCAGGACTGACCCGCCAAGTCGGCCTGGCTCAACCCTATTTCTCGCCCCCTCCGCCCCTACCCTCCCCCAAGGTCTCGGCTTCGCTCGACCAGGGGGGACCCCCATCGCACCTGGGGCTCCGCCCCAGACCCCGCTCCTCAAACGCCGGAGGGGCTGGATCTTCCCGGCCGGGGCTGGAACTTTGCCCGGCCGGGCAAAGAGTGTGGACCGGCCGCGGCTGAGATGTGGACCGGCCGCGGCTCAAATATGGACCGGCCACCACGACGCACCCGCAGCCGGACGCGCGCCAAAGGGATCGGCGCCGTCACCACGACGCACCCGCAGTCGGCCGTGGGCCGTCGGGGACGTGCCGGTACATCGATGCCCGTCGCCACCGACGGTCACCTCTCCGTCCAACGGCGACGGGCTGATGCACCGGCACGGCCCCGACCCACCCACCGGCGTCACCGCCCGGACCGCGCCACCATCGCCTCGATGCCCGCGATCAGCAGGTCCAGCGCGAACTCGGAATCCCGCTCCCCCGACTCCGCACCGGCGAACTGCGCCCCGTACACGAACTGGAACACCGCCGACACCGCCCCCACCTGCCCGTACGGCGGGATCCCGGTGTCCGCGGCCACCCGCCGCACACACTCCGAGAACGCCGCCGAACACGGCCCGACGTCCACCGGGTTCCCGATCAGCGCCGACACCCACGGGTGACGCACCAGCATCGCCCGGTACCCGGTCGCCAGCCCCCGGAGCCGATCCCGCCAGTCCGCCTCCGACTCGGGGTCCGGCAGCTCCAGTTCACCGAACACGGCGTCGAGCGCGAGCTCCAGCAGCTCGTCCTTGGTGTCGACGTACCAGTACACGGACATGGCGGTGACGTTCAGCTCGGCCGCCAGCCGCCGCATGGAGAACCGGGCCGGCCCCTCCGCGTCCAGCAACCGCACCGCGGCCGCGGTGACCCGCTCCCGGTCGAGCCCGGCCAGCCGCTTCGCCCTGTCCGCTGCCCCCACCATGGCGCCCCTCCCTCGGAACTCGACCACGGACCGGGCCGGACTCCCCGGTCACCCTCCCCGACGATGCTAAGCGGGCCCCGCACGGACACGGCCGGCCCACCGCCGGAAACAGCCACGGGAACGGCTGTCGGAAGGCCTACCGGAACGGGCGGCGGTCCGGAGCGAACTCGCCCCGGACCGCCGCCCGTTCACCGGGGAACCGGACCACCGGAACCCGCCTGCCGAAACCCGCCCGCCGAAACCGGTCAGCTCGATCCGGTCGGCTGCGTCAGGTCGTAGAAGGTGGCCGAACCCACCGTCACCTTCTTGAAGTTGGCCGTGACCCACGAGCTGATCTGCGAGGAGGTGGAGGTGGTGCCGGAGGTGCCGCCACCGCCCATACCACCGCCCATACCGCCGCCCGAGATGAAGTAGTGGATCTTGCCGTCCGTCACGTACTTCTTGAACTGGGCGAGAGTCGGAGACGGGTCGGTGCCGTTGAAGCCGCCGATCGCCATCACCGGCTTGCCGGTGGCCAGTTGGTAGCTCGCGGAGTTCTGGGAACCGATCGCGGCCGCCGCCCAGGTGTAGTCCCCGGCGTTCTTCGACAGCAGCGCCTCGGCCTCGGAGCTGACGCTCGCGCCGTTCAGCAGTCCTCCGGCACCGCCGCCGGCCATACTGCCCTCGACCGTGCCGCCGCCGGGCATTCCGCCCTGCTGATTCCCGCCCTGGGTACCGCCGTTGCCCTGCTGATTCTGACCGGGAAGGCCCCCGGTGCCGCCTGTCGGGGGCTGCCCCGTGCCGCCACCGGGCATGCCCTGCTGCCCGTTCGCCGTGCCGCCGTTGCCGTTCTGCCGGTTCTGGCCGCCGGGGAAACCGCCCCCCATGCCACCGCCGCCACCGGGACCGCCGCCCCGGCCGCCCATCATGCTCGCCCCGGCCGGACCGGCCGTCACGATGGAGCCGGTGTGCCCGGTGCTCACCGTGGAGAGCGTGTACGCGGTGGGACCCGCTACCGCCGCCACGAAGCCCAGTCCGGCCGCGGCGAGGGCGAGTTGCCTGCCCAGCCGGGCCACGAAGATCAGACCGAGCGCGGCGGTCAGACCGCCGACGAGGACCAGCCACTTGAGCCACGGCAGGTAGTCGGGGGTGCGGTTGAGGAGAACGTAGCCCCAGGCAGCGGTCGCGGTGACCGAACCGGCGAGGGTGAGCGCCGCCCACACCCTGCCCCGCTCCGCCCACAGCGCCGTCGCGCCCATGCCGACCACGGCGGCGATGTAGGGGGCCAGGGCCACCGTGTAGTACTGGTGGAAGATGCCGGCCATGTAGCTGAACACCAGCATGGTCATCAGCAGCGCGCCGCCCCAGGCGAGGAACGAGGCACGGGCCAGGTCGGTCCGCTTCGCCCTCCGGGTCAGGACGAGGCCGCCCACCAGCAGGATCAGGGCCGCCGGGAGCAGCCAGGAGATCTGGCCGCCGATCTCGGAGTTGAACATGCGGTCCCAGCCGGTCTCGCCCCACTGCCCGGTGCCGCCGCCACCGCCACCGCCACCGACGCTGCCGGTCTCGTCGCCGTTGATGCGGCCGAGCCCGTTGTAGCCGAAGGTCAGCTCGAGGAAGGAGTTGTTCTGCGAGCCGCCGATGTACGGGCGGGAGGACGCTGGCCACAGTTCGACGATCGCGACCCACCAGCCGCCGACGACGACCATCGCGGCGGCCGAGAGCCCCAGTTGCGTGAACCGCCTGCGGACCGGCACCGGCGCGCAGACCGCGTACAACACGGCCAGCGGCGGCAGGATCAGGAACGCCTGGAGCGTCTTGGTGAGGAAGGCGAGGCCGACCGCGGCGCCCGCCCACAGCAGCCACTTCGTACGGCCGTCCTCCAGGGCGCGGATCACGCAGTAGACCGTGACGGTCATGAGCAGCGCGAGCAGCGCGTCCGGGTTGTTGAACCGGAACATCAGCGCGGCGACCGGAGTGAGCGCGAGCACGGCGCCGGCGATCAGACCCGCCGCGGCGCCGAACCGGCGGCGTACGGCCCCGTACAGGACGCCGACCGTGGCCACGCCCATGAGCACCTCGGGAGCGAGAATCGCCCAGGAGCTGAGGCCGAGGATCCGGACCGACAGGGCCATCGGCCACAGCGAGGCCGGGGGCTTGTCGACGGTGATGGCGTTGGCCGAGTCGAGCGAGCCGAAGAAGAGGGCCTTCCAGCTCTGGCTGCCGGCCTGCACGGCCGCGGAGTAGAAGGAGTTGGCGTACCCGGAGGCACTCAGGTCGTACAGGTACAGCACCGCGGTGGCGAGCAGCAGTCCCAGGAAGGCGGGGCGCGCCCAGCGGGGATCCTCGGGCCGGCCTCTCCAGACCCGCCGGAAGAGGGGCTGCCGGGGCTCGCCGGATTCGGGGGCGGCCGCCGGCGGGGCATGTTCCGGGGGCGGAGCCGTGGCGGAAGGACCCCAGCCGTGACCGGAGGGACTGACGGCGCCACCGGAACCGGTACCGGCGCTCGTGTAGGGCTGTGTCGTCATCGCGCGTTCCTCGGATCGTGATCGTGCGGGCGCACTGCCTGCAACTGCATGGTCGAATCCCGCCAGGAGCGCTCCGCGGCCTCGTCGGCGCGGAACCTGTCGGTGTCGTGGTGGGAGGAGGGTGCCGTCGGGCGCTGGGGCAGCAGGGGATGGGCGTCCGCGTCCTGCCGTACCCCCGGCGCGCGGAACGGCGGGGACGGCCGGCGCGAGGCCACCACCGGGGACGGCGACGGCGTCCCGCTCTGCCGGTCGGGGAAGACCCAGGCGCGGAACAGCAGGAAGCGCAGCACGGTCGCCGCGAGGTTGGCGGCGATGAGCACCGCCAGTTCGGTGGAGTGCCCGGGGTCGCTCGTCGCGGCGTTGAGCGCGGCGAGCGATCCGCTGGTCAGGGCGAGCCCGATGCCGAAGACGACCAGGCCCTGCGCCTGGTGCCGGACGGCGCCGCCCCGGCCGCGCACGCCGAAGGTGAGCCGCCGGTTCGCCGCCGTGTTGGCGACGGCCGACACGAGCAGCGCGAGCGCGTTGGCGACCTGCGCCCCGGAGAAGGAGCGGAAGACGCTGTAGAGCAGCAGGTAGAAGAGGGTGGACAGGCCGCCCACGACGCAGAAGCCGACGAGCTGGCGGGCCAGTCCCTTGGGTACGTCGGTCAGTTCGCGGTCGCGCGGGTCGTCCCCGAAGGGCCGGGCGAGCCGGTCGAGCGAGAGGGAGCCGGTGGCCAGGGCGCTGCCCACCCGCCACACGCCCTTCAGGTCGTCCGTCGCGGTCTTCACGATGTGGACGGTCGAGTCAGGGTCGTCGACCCAGTCGACCGGGACCTCGTGGATGCGCAGCCCGGCGCGCTCGGCCAGGACCAGCATCTCGGTGTCGAAGAACCAGCCGGTGTCCTCGATGAGCGGCAGCAGCACCTGGGCGACGTCACGGCGGATCGCCTTGAAGCCGCACTGCGCGTCGGAGAAGCGGGCCTGGAGCGAGCCGCGCAGGATCAGGTTGTAGGCGCGGCTGATGAACTCCCTCTTGGCTCCCCGCACCACACGCGAGGAGCGGGACAGCCGGGAGCCGATCGCGAGGTCCGAGTGACCGGAGATCAGCGGGGCGACCAGCGGGAGCAGGGCGTTCAGATCGGTGGACAGGTCCACGTCCATGTAGGCGAGGACCGGCGCGTCGGACGCCGACCAGACGGTCCGCAGCGCCCGGCCGCGGCCCTTCTGTTCCAGCCGGAAGGACCTGACCTCCGGGATCCGTGCCGCCAGCCCGGCCGCCACGAGCGGGGTGCTGTCCGTGGACGCGTTGTCCGCCACCGTGATGCGGAACGTGTACGGGAACGTGCGCCTGAGGTGGTCGTGCAGTCTGAGGACGCATGGCTGGAGGTCCTTCTCCTCGTTGTAGACGGGGATCACGACATCCAGGACAGGCGTACCCGCGTCCGCGGCCGGGAGGTGCTCCCGCGCCGGCAGGTTGCCGGGAGAAGGTTCGGTTCGCATGGAACCGACTCTCGTCAAGCGCGCTGTTGCACCCATGTGCTGGTGCTGTGCTGTGCCTGTGAGTGCTGTTGCCAGGACGTTTCGGGGGCGAGGGCGGGCAGATGCAGGGTGAACACGGTCCTTCCGGGGACGCTGTCCACCGTCACCGCGCCCCCGTGGGCGGCCGCGACGGCCTGCACGATGGCGAGCCCGAGACCGGTCGATCCGGAGGCGCGCGAGCGCGACGAGTCGCCGCGCGCGAACCGCTCGAAGACACGCGGCAGCAGATCGGGCGGAATGCCGGGTCCGTCGTCCTGGACGTCCACGCACAGCCACGGCCCGTGCCGGTGCACCCGCGCGGTGACGGTCGTCCCCGGTGGGGTGTGCGTGCGGGCGTTGGCGAAGAGGTTGACCATGACCTGCTGCACGCGCGCGGCGTCCGCCGACACCAGCGCGGGCTCCTCGGGCAGTTCGAGCCGCCAGTTGTGGCTGCGCCCGGCGGCCCGGGCGTCGCTCACGGCGTCGATCACCAGGGGTACGAGGTCGGTCTGCTCGCACTGGAGCGGCCGCCCGGCGTCGAGGCGGGCGAGCAGCAGCAGATCCTCCACGAGCAGCGTCATCCGGCCGGCCTCGGACTCGATCCGTCCGAGCGCGTGCCGGGTGTCGGGCCCGGTCTCCTCGCGGCCGCGTCTGGTCAGCTCGGCGTACCCGCGGATGGAGGCCAGCGGGGTGCGCAACTCGTGACTGGCGTCGGCGACGAACTGGCGTACGCGCATCTCGCTCTGCTGCCGCGCGTGCAGCGCGCCGTGGATGTGGTCGAGCATGCGGTTGAGCGCCGCTCCGACCTGTCCGACCTCGGTGTGCGGATCGGCCTCGGACTCCGGCACCCGCTCGTAGAGGGTGACCTCGCCGGTGTGCAGGGGGAGTTCGGAGACCCGGGTGGCGGTCGCGGCGACTTTGCGCAGGGGGCGCAGGGCCAGGCCGACGATCACGCTGCCCGCGATGCCGGCGGCGACGAGTCCGGCTCCGGTGATGCTCGCCTCGACGAGGATGAGGGTGTTGACGGTGTTGTTCACGGACTCGGTGGGCAGGGCGACGTAGTAGCTGCCGTGAGCACCGGTCACATACATGACGTAGTACTCGCCCAGGCTCGGGATGTCCGTAGCGTGCGGGTCGCCGTCCTTGGAGACGGAGGCGAGCGCGGCCTTCTGCGCGTCGCTGAGCGCGACGGGCTTCATCCGCTGGAAGCCGACGCTGCTGCTGGACTGCTCCGCGGCGACGACCGCCTCGTCGACCGCTCCGTCGGTGCCGAGTTCGGCCGCTATGGTCTTCGTCTGGGTTCCGCCCATGGTGACGAAGTTCTTGAGCCTGTCCTCGCCGGAGGAACCGAGGGCGGAAGCCGGCAGCCCGTCGCCGTTCGGCTTGCCGGGAGTCTGGCTTCCGTCGCCCGGATTCACGCCCCGCACGTCCCCGGGCGGACCCGAGAGCCGTCGGCCCGCGTCGGTGACCTGCGATTCCAGCTGGTTGTACAGATGCCGGTCCAGCGCGATGGTGGTGACCGTGCCGATCATCGCGCAGACCACCGCGATGAGCGCGACCGCCGAGACGACGAGCCGCGTCCGAAGGGTGCGCGGCTGTCGTCCCCGCCTCTTCTGTGCCCGCGGCCGTCGTCGTCCGCTCATGACGTGGCGGGCTTGATCAGGTAACCGGCCCCACGCCGGGTGTGGATCATCGGCTCCCGCCCGGCGTCGATCTTCCGGCGCAGATACGAGATGTAGAGCTCGACGACATTGGCCTGACCGCCGAAGTCGTACGACCACACGCGGTCGAGTATCTGCGCCTTGCTCAGCACGCGGCGCGGGTTGCGCATCAGGAAGCGCAGCAGCTCGAACTCGGTCGCGGTGAGGTGGATGTTCTCCCCGCCGCGCGACACCTCGTGGCTGTCCTCGTCCAGGGCGAGGTCCCCGACGACGAGCACGGACTCGGACCGCCGGTCGGCGGCGCCGGAACGCCGGATCAGGCCGCGCAGCCGGGCCACGACCTCCTCCAGGCTGAACGGCTTGGTCACGTAGTCGTCGCCACCGGCGGTGAGACCGGCGATACGGTCCTCGACGGCGTCCTTCGCGGTCAGGAACAGCACCGGGACGTCGGGCTGCTCACGGCGGAGCCGGCCGAGCACCGTCAGGCCGTCCATGTCGGGCAGCATCATGTCGAGCACGACGGCGTCGGGCCGGAACTCGCGCGCGGCCTGCACCGCGCCGGTTCCGTCACCCGCGCTGCGGATCTGCCAGCCTTCGTAGCGAAGGGCCATGGACAGCAGCTCGGTGATCGACAGCTCGTCGTCCACCACAAGCACTCGGACGGGGCTCCCGTCCGGCCTCAGCAGTTCGGTGCGCCCCTGGGGCGAGGTCGTGGTCATAGCGAACACCTTGGTGGGCCCCGCTGAGAGCATCCTTTCGCCAACCTGTGATTTCCCTGAGAAACACACAGGCGCCTCTCAGGAAACTGCTGGGTACCGCTTTCCGGCGCGGGCGCAGGCCGAAGCCCTCGGGTGCCGGGCGCGGGGGACTCTCAGGTGTCGCGCAGACCGAAGAGGCGGGCGCCGTTCTCGTGACAGACCGCTCGCAGCCAGTCGTCCCCCAGACCGAGCCGTCGCAGCGCGTGCAACTGGTGGACGTAGGCATACGGGATGTTCGGGAAGTCCGTGCCGAGGAGCACCCGGTCCCCGAGGTCCGCGAGGCGGGGCAGGAGTCCGGGCGGGAACGGCGCGAGCCGCTCGCTGAAGTCGGTGAACGCCATGGTCGTGTCGAGCCGCACCTCGTCGTGGCGCTCGGCGAGCCCGAGGAAGTCCTCGTACTCGGGCATCCCCATGTGCGCGAAGACGAACCGCAGCCGGGGATGCCGGCGAAGGACGGCCGCGGCGGGTGCCGGGCCGGTGTACTTGCCCGGCGAGGGCCCCGATCCGCAGTGGATCACCACGGGGATCCCCGCCTCGGCGAGCAGCCCCCAGGCCGGGTCGAGGAGCTCGTCCGCCGGGTCGTACGCGCCCACCTGGACGTGCGCCTTGAAGACGCGCGCGCCCGCCTCCACCGCCTCGCGTACGTACCGCTCGACGCCCGGCTCGGGGAAGAGCGTCGAGGTGTGCAGGCAGTCCGGCGTCCGGCGGGCGAAGTCGACGGCCCAGGAGTTGAGCCACTCGGCCATGCCGGCCTTGTGCGGATAGAGCATCGCCGTGAAAGCGCGTACGCCGAACTCCCGGATCAGCGCCAGCCGTTCGTCCTCGTCCGCACGGTAGGCGATCGGCCACTCGATGCCGCCGGTGAGCTCACCGAGTCCGTCGAAGTAGTCCCACACCTTGCGCAGGACCCGCTCGGGCATGAAGTGCGTGTGGACGTCGACGAGTCCGGGCAGCCCGAGCCCCTGCCAGAAGTCCCGCACGTCCCGCGCCTCGTCCCGCACGTCCACGTCCTCGGTCCCTTCGCCCGCCGCGCCCTCCCGGTCAGCCGTCGGCACGCTCGAACCCGTGGCTCCGCTCGACCTTGGCGATGTGCAGGGTGTAGCGCTCGTACCACTCGGCACGGCCGCGCCGCTGTGCCGCCCGGTGCTCGGCGTGCGCGCTCCACTCCTTGATGGCGTCCTCGTCCTGGAAGTACCCGACGGTGATGGCCAGTCCGCCCGGTGTCCGCGCGTAGTCCATTCCCAGGAAGCCCGGGATCTCCTTGACCAGTTCGTCCATGCGCTCGGCGGTCTCCCCGTACCCGCCGTCGCCCTCGGTCCTCATGGAGGTGAACACGGCGGCGTAGTAGGGAGGCTCGAAGGCCGCGACAGGCGCGGGAGAGTGATCGCTCATGTCCGCCACTCTCCTTCCGGGCGCGCCCCGTCGTCCAGCGCCTTTCCGAACGGGATCCGAAAGGGATCGAAGTCTTGACCTTCCCGCCCTCCGCCTCGCCGCACGCCCTTGGGCTCCCCCTCTCCTTCCTCTCCCCTCTCTCCTCCCCTCTTCCGGCCCTTCAGAACAGCCCGTCCTGAACGCCGGCGTCCGGCGCGGGCAACTCCCGTACGGGAAAGGTGATTCCGGAGCCCGGTTCCGCGTCCGTGGCCTCGACGCCGGTCAGGTCCCACCCCGTCATCAGCCGGGTGTCGAGGACGACGACTCCCCGCCCGGTGAGGAGGTGCAGGTCGGGACCCGCGGCAGCGCACAGCTCGCCGGCGACGGAGCCGCCCTCGGCCAGTTCGCGCACGACCGCCTGCGCGGGCGGCAGCCCGGCGAGCCCGAACAGGTCCGTGTGGTCCACGGGCTCGAAGGGGGCGCGAGCGAGCGACTCGGGCCAGCCGTCGAGAGCCCCGGCCCGCGTGTGCAGCTCCCGGATCTCGGCGACGCGCTCCCCGGCCCCCGGCAGCACCGCGCGCACCGCCCGCTTGTGGGCGTACGGAATCCGGTCCGGCACCCCGAGCGCGGCGCGCAACAGTTCCTCGGCCCGGCGCGCCGCCATCAACGGCCCCTGCCCCAGCCAGGTGAAGGTGACGGCACCCTGTTCCAGGAGCCGGACGGAACCCCGCTCGGCCCGGGTGATCCCGACCTTGACCAGGCCGGGCCCGAACCACGCGAGATACACGCGGTACGGCCGGGGGTCGTCGGCCAGCGTGTCGGCGGCCACGGAGTGCGCGCGGTCCAGGCGCGCGCACTCCTCGCACCGGGCGCCCGTGCCGCGCGGCGACACGACGGCCCGCACGGGACACGCGTTCCCCCGAGCCCCCACGCATGTCCGCACACCCCCGTCCACGACACCGAACGCGATCCGCCGCCCCCGGACCAGCGGGCTGGTCCGCCCCCCGCCCCACACCAGCACGGCCCCGTCCCCCGACCACCGCACCCCCGAACACACCCACACCCGCCGCACACAACGACAGTAGAGGTCCCCACTGACATAGACCCTGACCTGTGGAAACACGCACGGGACGGACGGGCCCGGGACGCACGGGCCTGCGGCAACCGTCGGCTACTTGGCCGGGCTGATGCTGACGATGCGGTGATTGGGGGTCATGACGACCGAGAGCTTGACGGCGCCGCCTCCCTGGCTCCAGGTCAGGGTGACGAGGGCCTCGGTGGAGTCGCCCTTGCTCTTCTCGGTCACCGTCCAGCGGGCCGGGATGCTCTGGGCGCGCAGGACGCCGTCCGCGTGGTTCGTGCGCTCCCAGGCCGCCAGCCGCTTGCTGAACGCGGGGTCCAGGTAGTGGGCGCGCAGGTCCTTCATCAGCTTGCTGGCGGGGTCGGAATCGTTCTGCGCGTCGATGTAGGCGCCGTAGAAGTCGGCGATGCCGGTCAGGGCGTCGCCGGTCTTGCCACTCACGGTCCGCGGGGTGGCGGCGGCCGCCTGTACGGAGCGGTGCGGCGCGTCGGTCTGCGAGGCGTGCGCCGAGACGCCGAGCCCCAGGCCCAGGGCGAGGCCGGCGGTGATGGCGGCGATGCGGCGGAGGCCGCGGCGTCCGGTGGTGTTGCCGTGCATGGCGTGTCCCTCGTTCCGGTTCGTTGTACGTCGTCGCGGGGGACCGCCGGCGCTCCGTCGAGGGTGCGTCCGGCCATGGGAGTCCCGTGGACGAGTGCGTGGTCTGGATGCCGCTCCCCTGAACAGGCCGGCCGGTCGGGCCGTACCGCTGGTGGCGACACCAAGAGCATCGGCGGCCCTGGGAAGCCGCGGCAATCACCGCCGCCGGATCCGCAACAGTGGAACCATCCCAGGGCAGTTGACGTGCAGAGAAGTGGGTCCCCTGGGATGCCGTTCCGGGACGGGACGGACCGATACGAGCGGAGGTGGGCACGCGCCATGGCCGCGGCCGACGACGACGTGACGAGGTTCGCGGAGCTGCTGGCGCGGCTCAAGGCCCGTACGGATCGCAGCTACGCGGCCCTGGCCCGGCGCCTGAACATGAACGCCTCCACGCTGCACCGCTATTGCGCGGGCGAGGCGGTGCCGCTGGACTTCGCCGTTGTGGAGCGGTTCGCCGCGCTGTGCGGAGCCTCGCCCCAGGAGCGGGTGGAGTTGCACCGCCTGTGGATCCTGGCGGTCGCGGAGCGAAGGCGCTCCCGTCCGACCGCCGCCCTGTCCACGCCCCCCGCGAGCCCCGGCCCCCTCGCCTCATCCGCGCCGGACGCGGCGGACCCGCACCCCACGCGGGACGGGTCGGACCGATCGCACGAGCCGGACGGGTCGCGTCGGTCGCATGGGCCGGACGGGCCGGACGGGTCGCACCGGCCGAACGGGTCGGACGAACCCCACCGGCCGAACGGGTCGCGTCGGTCGGACGGGTCGGACGGGTCAGACGGGTCAGACGGGTCAGACGGGTCGAAGACACCACCCGCACCGGACGTGGCATCCGGAACCCCGGGCTCCGGCGAGCCGTCCTCCCGATCCTGGTACCGGCGACGGCGGCCGGCCGTCGTGTCGGCCGTCCTCGGTGGCGTGTTCCTCCTGACCGCCGCCGGGTTCGCGGCGTTCAACGCGTTCCCGGGGTTCCCGGCGCACGGTTCGCCCGGCGGCGACACCACCCCGCGCAGCGGTCCGGCGGCGTCGACCGCCGAGGCCTCGGCCGGGCCGTCCGCCCAAGCCCTCCCGTTCACCTGGACCGTGAACTCCCATGTGTGGGAGGAGGACTGCGGCCACGACTACGTCATCGCCAAACCCCCGGCCCAGGTCCCGCCGCCCCCGCCCGCCGAGGACGCCGAGGTGTGGGCCGACGCCCAGGACGCGGTGCACGGCGGGGAGACGATCGTGCGGGTGTCGGTGCGGGGGCGCAGCTCGGCCGCCGTCGTCCTGGAGGCCCTGCACGTCCGGGTGGTGCGCCGTGCCGCGCCCCCCGGTGACGGAGCCTTCGTCTACGACACGGACCTGGGCTGCGCCGGGGGCGTCAAGCCCAGCTCGTTCGCGGTGAATCTCGACGCGCACACCCCCGTCCCCCGGGCCGTGGCCGGGAGCAAGGGGGACGTGACCCTGCCCGCGAGGCGCCTCCCGTACCGGGTCTCCGTGGAGGACCCGGAAGTGCTGCTCGTCAAGGCGGGGACCGAGCACTGCGCGTGCGACTGGTACCTCGATCTCGACTGGTCCTCGCAGGGCACCACCGGCACGATCCGGATCGACGACCACGGCCGCCCCTTCCGCACCTCCGGCATCGCGGGGCTCCCGCTCTACCGGTACGCCGATTCACCCGGACGCTGGATCCAGGAGCCCGCGAGGCACTGAGGCGTCTCTTTCCGTTCCGGCCTCGAAGGCGCCCCGACCGAACCGCTCACGGTTCCCGAGGGGTTGATCTCCCCCGCTCACGCCAAAGGCCCCACCGGTTCAACCGGCGGGGCCTTTGATCTGTGTGCACTCGGCAGGATTCGAACCTGCAACCTTCTGATCCGTAGTCAGATGCTCTATCCGTTAAGCTACGAGTGCTTGTTCTGTTTTTGTTCTTGTCTTCGCTCCCCGGGCTTTTGCCCCGCTCGCGGCGACAGGAAGAACATTACATGACTGCCGCCGCCATGTGAAATCCATTTGCCTCACCCCTTGTGAGCTGGGCAAACGTGCTTCTGGGCGCTCCTGGACACCTTGGACGCCGACACGCTCGGCGGGTCTCACCGACCCCTGGAACGCCGAAACCCCGGTCCAGTGGACCGGGGTTTCGGATCTTCGCGCGGAGGCGGAGGGATTTGAACCCTCGATGGGATTGAAGTCCCAAACCGCATTAGCAGTGCGGCGCCATAGACCGGACTAGGCGACGCCTCCCGCACAACCCCTCACGCGAGCGCGAGTGGTGCGTGCAGATGATGACACAGACGAGCGCGGTGTCACCAATCGCCCCCTACGGTACTAGGCCGATACGCCGCACTGCAAAGCCCCCGCGGACACGCAACCGGGCGGGTCGCCCCGCGTTAGGCAGGTCATGTTGCGCCGACTGCTCCTCACCGCCGCCGTGTCAGCCTCCGCCGCGCTCTCCTCGGTGCCCGGCGCCGTCGCCGGGACTCTCTCCCACGCCCCCGGCGTGTCCCCTCTACCGGCGGCGTCCCCCTCCGGATCCTCTGCCTCGTTCACCGGCGGAGGATCGTCGCTCTTCCCCGCCGGAACGCCGTCCGCGCGGGCCGTCGCCGCCGCGTCCGGCGTCGTCCTGCCGGCGCTCATGCCCCCGCCGGCCCGTCCGGAGGACTCCTCCGACCGGCTGACCGTCACCGTCGCCGGTGCGGGCGGCGGCGCGGACGGGACGTTCGAGCTGGACTGCCACCCCGCCGGCGGCACCCATCCGCGCGCGGCGGAGGCCTGCGACCGGCTGGACCGGATGACCACCTGGGGCAAGGACACCTTCGCCCCGGTGCCGCCGGACGCCCTGTGCACGATGGTCTACGGGGGCCCGGCCACCGCGCATGTCACCGGAACCTGGGCGGGGCGCCCCGTCGACGCGCGCTACGACCGCGCGAACGGGTGCGAGATCTCGCGCTGGAACGCCCTCGTGCCCGTGCTGCCCGACGCCCGCTCCTGAATGCCGGAGGGCCGAGGACACGGTGGAGTCACAGTGATCTCACGGTGCTCTCACGGTTCCGTACGGTGAAATGCGTGGTCACAGGTTCTACGCCGCTTCTGCGTCTCATATGTGTGCGACCTCCCTCTCATCCGGCATCGCGAGCGCAACCTCTGCCCGTAGACTCCCTCGCGTGACACGCCGCGGGCCGGTTGGCAAGATGGCCTCCGCGGTCGGCAAGGTGCAGTAACAGGGAGGAAGCGTCTCGTGAGCAGCAGGCCATCCCGAGGCGCTGCTCGCCTCGCAGCCATACTGGACGCGCTGCCTGATGCGCTGGTCCTGGTCAACGCCAACGGGACCGTCGTCAACGCCAACACGATCGCCCTGGAGGCCTTCGAGACCCCGGGCACGGCTCTGGTGGGCCGCGGGCTCCTCGATCTGCTTCCCGAGTTCGACTCGAAGCTGATCCCCGGCTCGATGCGGCGCCCCGACAGCACCGACGAGCGCGGGCGGACCAAGCCGACCCGGATGATCGCGCGGCGGACCGACGGCTCGGAGTTCCCGGTCGAGGTCACCAGTGCGAATCTGGAGAGCGGCCAGCAGGCCTACGACAATTACGGCCCCCTCCCCGACGAGCTGCTCATGCTCGTCGTGCGCGACCTGTCGGGCACCGTCGACACCGAGGCCGAGCTCGCGCGTTCGCAACGCCAGACCGAGATGATCCTGCGCGCGGCGGCCGAGGGTGTCGTCGGGACGGACACCGACGGCCGGGTCGTTCTCGTCAACCCCGCCGCCGCCCAGATCCTCGGATACCGGGCCAGCGATCTCGGCGGCAGGGAACTGCACACCTTGATCCTGCACTCGCGGGCGGACGGCGAGCCCTTCCCCTACGCGGAGTCGCCGCTCGCCGACACGCTGCGCTCCGGGCGCAAGCACCGGGTGCGCGGCCAGGTGCTGTGGTCGAAGTCCGGGGACAAGGTCCCGGTCGACCTGACGACCTCTCCGGTGCGCGACGGGGAGCAGCTCGTCGGCGCCGTCATGACCTTCACCGACCGGCGGCCGTACGACACCCTGGTCGAGGAGAAGGAGGCGGCCGACACCCGGCACGCCGAGGAGCTGGAGCGGATCGGCGAGGAGCACGCCGCCGAACTGGCGGAGCTGCGTGAGCGGCACACCGCCGAGCTCACCGGGCTGACCGAGGGCCACGAGGAGGAACTCGCCGCCGGCGAGGACCGGTACGCGGCGCTCGGTGAGCGGGAGAAGGACCGGTTCGAGGCGCTGACCGCCCGGCACGAGCAGTTGCTCGCCGTCCTCGGCCACTCCCTGCGCGGCCCCCTCGACCAGCTCCGTGGCGAACTCGCCAAGCTCGCCGCCGACGACGCCGGGCAGCTGTGGCCCGAGGCCAACCAGGTGCTCCACCACCTCGCGGCCGGCTACTCGCGGATCACGACGCTCGTCGACAACGTCCTCGGCTACCAGCGGCTGGACGCGGGCGTCGAGACGATCTTCCGTACGAACGTGATGCTCGACGCCGTGGTCGCGGCCGGTGTCGAAGGTGCCGTCGACCTGATCGGGCCCGGACGCGTGCAGTTCGCCGTGCACGCGCCGCCCATCGAGGCCGAGGTCGACCCGCAGCGCCTCGCGCGCGCCCTCGCCCACCTCGTCGCGGACGTCGCGGGTGTCGACGCGACCGGCAACGCGCCGGTGTCGGCGGGCGGTTACATGGACAACACGGTCGTCGTGGCGGCCGCGCAGCGCGGCGAGGTCGTCCGTATCGAGGTGCGCGGGCCGTACGCCGGGGGAGACCCGGTGCACGAGCCGATCGTGCGCGGGATCGTGCGCGCGCACGGAGGTGTGCTCCAGACGCACGAGGTGCCGGGGATGAGCGGCAGCGCGTACGTCCTGGAGGTGCCCATCGGCGGTGGGGCGGGCGCGGTCCCGTTCGACGCCGTGGCACCCGTCGGCGCCGAGGTCGCCCTTCCCGAGCAGGCCCCGCAGCAGAGCGGTGGCCGACGGCGGGCCCGGCGTGCCTCGACGGACGCCTTCCTGGAGAGCGAGGAGTCGGGGGAGTCCGGCGCGAACGCCGTCGAGGCGGCGGGCGCGACCGCTCCCACCGGGCGCCGTCGCCGGCGTGCCGCGGAGGAACAGGCGGCGGGCGAGCCGCCGGTTCCCGCGCAGGAGCAGCAGGGCGACGGCTCCGAGGACGGCTCCGGCGGTACCGGACGACGTCGTGGCCGGCCCAGCGCGGGCGACGCCCCGGGCGCGCCCGACGGGGTCGCCGAGGGCGCGGTCGTGATGGCGGGCGAGCACGGGGCGGGAACCGCCGCCGCGGGGTCCGGGCTGGGCGGGACGGTGCCTCCGCAGGGAGTGCCAGCGCCCTCCGGCCGGCGTGCGCGCCGGGACGGCGAACAGAACGCGCTGCCGGCGGCACACGCCGCGGCGGCCCCGGCCGACGGTCCCGACGAGGACGACGGCGCCCTCGACGAGGCGGGCCGGCCGACCGGGCGGCGCCGCCGTGCGCTGGCCGCGGCGGCCGAGCGTGCCGCCTCGCAGGAGACGGGCTCCCGTGCGGTGTTCGCGCTGCCGCCGGCGGAGGCGGACCGTTCGCCGGAGTACGTCCAGGCCGCGGCGCAGGCGCAGGCCGCGCAGGAACAGGCCGCCGAGGCCCACGCGGCCGAGGTCCAGGCCGCGCGGGCGCAGGTGGCCCAGGCGGCGCAGGACCAGGTGCAGGCCCAGGTGGCGCTGGCCCAGCAGCCCGACGGCCGCCACGACGCGATGCGGCACGACCCCGACGACGATCACACCCCGGCGCAGCCGCACCCGGCCGCCGCCCCGACGGGCCGGCGACGCGCCCGTCAGCTCGCCGAGGGCGCGCCCGAAGCGGCACCCGGGGCACCCGCCCAGGCCCTTCCGGTGCCGGGCGTTCCCGGACAGCCGGTATCCGCGCAGGGACTTCCCGGACAGCCAGTGCCCGCGCAGGGTGTTCCCGGGCAGCCGGTTCCCGCGCTGGGGCAGGCGGTTCCGGCGCAGGGTGTTCCCGGGCAGCCGGTTCCCGCGCTCGGACTTCCCGGGCAGCCGGTTCCCGCGCTCGGGCAGGCGGTTCCGGCACAGGGGCTTTCCGCGCAGGCCGTCCCGGCGCAGGGTTCCGCGCCCGCTCCGGCGGCCCAGCCCTGGCCGGACGCGAACACCACCGGCGCCGGCGCGCAGCCCGCGCTCCCGGCGGCGACCTCGGTGAACGGGGCGGCCCCGGCCGCTCCGGCGGCGGCTCCCGCCCCGCTCCCCCCGGAGCGCCCGGCCGCGCGGGTCGCCCAGCCGCTGCCCGCCGAGGCGACGCCCACGTCCGCAGCAGCCGACCCCAACTCGACGCAGGGCCGTGCCATAAGCGTGCGCACGCTCGGCCAGGGCGTCCCGTTCGCCCGTCAGGCCCCGGCGGCCCATCCGGGCAGCGGCGTCCAGGCCCCGACTCCTCCCCCGCACGCGACGAACGGCGCGGGCCGCCGCCGCAAGCTCGCCACTCCGCCCGAGCCCGCCGCCGAGCGCCCGGAGACCGCCGCTCGCGCCCTTCCGCAGGGCACCCAGCCCGGTGGCGGACCCCGGCGGCCCGGTACCACCGAGGGCGCCGGACGGTCCTACGCCATAGGAGCGCCGGACGAGAACGCCGCCGAGGGCCCCGAGCCGCTCGACGGTCCCGGCGGTGCCGTCGAGGTCGCCGACGCGCCGCAGCCGCGGCCCGTGGACGACGAACTGCCCCCGGAGCCGCTGGACAACCCGCGGCGGCTGCTCGTGTGGCCGGCGCCCGACGCCGGCACCCAGCAGGCGCTGAGCGACCGCGGCTACCGGCCGGTCATCGTGAACTCGCGCGAGGAGGTCGACGCGCAGATCGCCGCGTTCCCCGCGGCGCTGTTCGTCGACCCGCTGACCGGTCCGATCACCCGCACGGCGCTGCAGTCGCTGCGCCAGGCCGCCGTGGCGGCGGAGGTTCCTGTCCTGGTGACGGCCGGACTCGGACAGGCGACGCGCGAGGCGGCGTACGGCGCCGACCCCGCCGTGCTCCTGAAGGCGCTCGCTCCGCGCGACTCCGAGCAGCACCCGCCGCGCGTGCTCCTCATCGAGGAGCACGCGGAGATCGCGCTCGCGCTGACGGCGACGCTGGAGCGGCGCGGGATGCAGGTCGCGCGCGCCTCGACGGACGAGGACGCGGTCACGCTGGCCGCGCAGATGCGGCCGAACCTCGTGGTGATGGACCTGTTGCAGGTACGGCGCCGACGGGCCGGGATCGTCGACTGGCTGCGTGCAAACGGGCAGTTGAACCGCACACCGCTCGTCGTCTACACCGCCGCCGTCGACGCGTCCGAGCTGCCGCGGCTGGCCGCGGGGGAGTCGGTGCTGTTCCTCGCCGAGCGCTCGACGAGCGACGAGGTCCAGGACCGGATCGTCGACCTCCTGGCCCGTATCGGCACCAACTAGGCCGTACGAGCCGTCGTACGACCGCGCCGTGGGGCCCCGTGCCCGTACGACCGTGAACACGCGCAGGCCGGGCGGGGAACCCTGGGGTTCCCCGCCCGGCCTGCGCGTTCAGGTCGTCCTCAGAGCTTGGTCACGTCCAGGCTGCCCTCGGCGTACTGCTTGCGGATCACCTTCTTGTCGAACTTGCCGACGCTCGTCTTCGGGACGGCCTCGACGATCGACCAGCGCTCGGGGAGCTGCCACTTGGCGATCCTGCCCTCCTCGGCGAGGAAGGCGCGCAGGGTCTCGAAGTCGGCGGCGGAGCCCTCCCTCAGGACGACGGTGGCCAGCGGGCGCTCGCCCCACTTCTCGTCGGGGACGGCCACGACCGCGGCCTCGGTCACGTCCGGGTGGGACATGAGGGCGTTCTCCAGGTCGACCGAGGAGATCCACTCGCCGCCCGACTTGATGACGTCCTTGGCGCGGTCGGTGAGGGTCAGGAAGCCGTCGGCGCTGATCGTGCCGACGTCACCGGTCTTGAGCCAGCCGTCCTCGCTGAACTTGTCGGCGGGGCGCAGCGGTTCCCCGTCGTTGCCGCCGTAGTAGGCGCCGGCGATCCACGGCCCCCGGACCTCCAGCTCGCCCGCGGACTCGCCGTCCCACGGGAGCCGTTCGCCGCCGGGGCCGGTGAGACGGGCCTCGACGCCCGCCGGGAAGCGGCCCTGGGTGAGGCGGTAGGCGAACTCCTCCTCCGTGCCCACCGCGTGGGCCGGCGGGCGGGCGACGGTGCCGAGCGGGGAGGTCTCGGTCATGCCCCAGGCGTGGCTGACCCGCATGCCCAGATCGTCGAAGGCGGCCATGAGCGAGGGCGGGCAGGCCGAGCCGCCGATCGTGACCTGGGCGAGGGAGGAGACGTCACGGGGCTTCGCGGTCAGCTCGGCGAGCAGTCCCTGCCAGATCGTCGGGACGGCGGCGGCGTGCGTGGGCCGCTCGCTCTCGATCATCTCGGCGAGCGGCGCGGGCTGGAGGAAACGGTCCGGCATCAGCATGTTGATGCCGGACATGAAGGTCGCGTGCGGCAGGCCCCAGGCGTTGACGTGGAACTGCGGGACCACGACGAGGGTCGTGTCGCAGTCGGTGAGCCCCATCGACTGGGCCATGTTCACCTGCATGGAGTGCAGGTAGATCGAACGGTGGGAGTACACCACGCCCTTGGGGTCCCCGGTGGTCCCGGAGGTGTAGCACATGGCCGCGGCCTGCCGTTCGTCGATCTCCGGCCAGTCGAAGACGTCCGGCTTGCCGGCGAGCAGTTCCTCGTAGTCGTGGACCCGCACGCCCGTCCCGTCGAGCACCGAACGGTCTCCGGGGCCCGAGACCACCACGTGCTCCACCGTCGGGAGCTGGGGGAGGAGCGGCGCGATGAGCGGGAGCAGCGAACCGTTGGCGAGGACGACGCGGTCGGCCGCGTGGTTGACGATGAAGACGAGCTGCTCGGCCGGGAGGCGGAGGTTCAGGGTGTGCAGCACGGCGCCCATGGCGGGGATCGCGAAGTACGCCTCGACGTGCTCGGCGTTGTTCCACATCAGGGTCGCGACGCGCTCGTCGCCCGTGACCCCCAGGTCGTCGCGCAGGGCGTGCGCGAGCCGGTGCGCGCGCCGGGCGGCCTCGCGGAAGCTGCGGCGGTGCGGTTCGGCCTCGCCCGTCCAGGTCGTGATCTGCGACCCTCCGTGCACCAGCGCCCCGTGCTCCAGAATGCGGGTCACAGTCAGCGGTACGTCCTGCATCGTGCTCAGCACGGCGTCCTCCCGGGGGCGACATTGCCTACGCGGTAGTAATGGTTGCGCTGATTCTGCGCACATACCGCGCGGTATGTCACTAGGCCCCGGAATGATCGATCACCTCAGGGCCTGCTCGGCGGCCGGACGGAGGCCCTGCTGAGGGGCGACCGGCGGACGGGCCACTTCCTGACGGACGGGGATCAGCTCGGGGTCCTCGCGCAGTTTGCCCAGCGCACGGGAGACGGCCGACTTGACCGTGCCGACGGAGACCCCGAGGACCTCCGCGGTCCGAGCCTCGCTCAGGTCCTCGTAATAGCGCAGCACCACCATCGCCCGCTGCCGCGCCGGCAGTTTCATGATCGCCCGCCACATCGCGTCGTGCAGGGCCTGCTGCTCGGCGGGGTCGGCGGCCGGGAGGCCCTCCGGCTCCGGCAGCTCCTCGCAGACGAACTCGTCGACCTTGCGCTTGCGCCACTGCGACGTCCGTGTGTTCAGCAGCGCGCGCCGTACGTAGCCGTCCAGCGCCCGGTGGTCCTCGATCCGGTCCCAGGCGACGTACGTCTTCGTCAGGGCCGTCTGCAGCAGGTCCTCCGCGTCGCTCGGGTTCGCGGTGAGCGACCGGGCGGTACGCAGCAGGACCGGCTGCCGCGCCTTCACGTACGACGAGAACGACGGGTACGAAAGGGTCCGGGCCGCCCCGGTGGCGGCGTTCGCGGCGCTCGTGCAGACGAGTGTGGTCATGGCTCCACGCTAGGTTCGCCCCCTCGTCCGGCGGATCGGCCGCAGGTCCCGAAGCGGTGTCCGCCTCAGGTTGTAGAGACGGGGTCGGTCCCACCTCCTGAAGGTGGACAAGCGGGTCAGCCCGTCTGAGGGTTGACCCCTGAGAGACGGCCGCCGGACGCGGTTCGGTCCGGTGGGTGGGTCGGGGCCGTGCCGGTGCATCAGCCCGTCGCCGTTGGACGGAGATGTGCCCGTCGGTGGCGACGGGCATCGATGTACCGGCACGTCCCCGACGGCGCGTTCCCGGCTGTGGGTGCGGGATCCAGACGGTCACAGCCCCGGCCGGGGAAGTCCCAACCCCGGCCGCAGCGAGTTTCAGCGCCGGCCGGGGAAAGTTTCAGCCCCTCCGGCGTTTGAGGAGCGGGGTCTGGGGCGGAGCCCCAGGGGGCGGCCTCCCCGCGGGGCGCCTTTTCGGGTGCCGGGCAAGATTCAGCCCCTCCGGCGATTGAGGAGCCGGGGTCTGGGGCGGAGCCCCAGGTGCGATGGGGGTCCCCCCTGGTCGAGCGAAGCCGAGACCTTGGGGGAGGGTAGGGGCGGAGGGGGCGAGAGAAGAGGGGTGGGGTCCCCCGGGCGGGCGGGTCGGAGTCTCGCCCGGCCGGGCGGGGCGGTCCTTCGGGGCCGGGAAGCCGCCGGTGGCCACCGGGCCTCAGCGGGGGTGATTCCTGGTGGCAGGGTTCTCAGGCGTCGGAGCCGAGGATCAGGCCCGAGGTCGGGACGCCGGTTCCCGCGGTCACCAGGACGCGGCCGGCGCCCGGTATCTGGTTCACGGACGTGCCGCGCAGTTGTCGTACGGCCTCCGCGATCCCGTTCATCCCGTGCAGATAGGCCTCCCCGAGCTGGCCCCCGTGCGTGTTCAGCGGCAGCCTCTCCTCGGCGACGAAGTCCGCGGCCTCCCCCGGCTTGCAGAAGCCGAACTCCTCGAGCTGCATCAGGACGAACGGCGTGAAGTGGTCGTACAGGATGCCCACGTCGATGTCCGCCGGGCTCATCCCCGCGGTGCGCCACAGTTGCCGGGCCACCACGCCCATCTCCGGAAGCCCGGTCAGCTCGTCGCGGTAGAAACTGGTCATCTGCTCCTGGGCGCGGCCCGCTCCCTGGGCGGCGGCCGCGACCACCGCCGGAGGGCGCCGCAGGTCGCGGGCCCGTTCCACGGTGGTGATCACCAGGGCCTGACCGCCGTCGGTCTCCTGACAGCAGTCCAGCAGCCGCAGGGGCTCCACGATCCACCGTGAGGCCGCGTGCTCGGCGAGCGTGATCGGTCTGCCGTGGAAGTACGCGGCCGGGTTCGTCGCCGCGTACTTCCGGTCCACCACCGCGACATGACCGAACGCCTCGGGGGTCAGTCCGTACGTGTGCAGATACCGCTGGGCCGCCATCGCCACCCAGGAGGCCGGGGTGAGCAGACCGAACGGCAGGGCCCAGCCCAGCGCCGCGCCCTCCGCCGACGGCTCCCGCCGCTGCACTCCCGAGCCGAATCTGCGCCCCGACCGCTCGTTGAACGCCCGGTAGCAGACCACGACCTCGGCGACGCCGGTGGCGACCGCGAGCGCCGCCTGCTGGACGGTCGCGCACGCCGCGCCGCCGCCGTAGTGGACGCGCGAGAAGAACGACAGCTCTCCGATCCCGGCGGCCTGCGCGACGGTGATCTCGGGGCTGGTGTCCATCGTGAACGTCACCAGGCCGTCCACGTCCCCCGGCGTCAGTCCCGCGTCGTCGAGCGCGGCCCGCACCGCCTCGACCGCCAGCCGCAGCTCGCTGCGCCCCGAATCCTTGGAGAACTCGGTGGCCCCGATACCCACGATCGCCGCCCGCCCGCCGAGGCCGTCCCGCCTGCGCACGCTCATGCCGCACCGCCCGCCGGGACCGTCACCGTCACCGTGCCCATGACGTGCCGGCCGATGCCGTTGGCGCCGAGGATCCTGACCGTCGCCGTGTCGCCCTCGACCTCCTCGACGGAGCCCGTCAACACCATCGTGTCTCCTGGGTGGTTGGGGGCGCCGAGCCGTATCGCCACCCCGCGCAGCACGGCGGCCGGACCGAAGTGATCGGTCACGTACCGGCCGACCAGGCCGTTGGTCGTCAGGATGTTCATGAAGATGTCCGGCGATCCCTTCGCCCGCGCCAGGTCCGCGTCGTGATGGACGTCCTGGTAGTCCCGTGAGGCGATCGCCCCGGCCACGATCAGCGTGCGGGTGATCTCGATCTCCAGCGGCGGCAGCACGTCGCCCACTCTCATGTCTCCACCTTCCCGTTCGCGATCAACTCCCCCAGTTCCTGGAGGAGTTCGCCTCCGCAGCCCAGATACGCGTCCAGTTGCCTGCCCCACAGGAAGTGCCGGTGCACGGGGTGCCCGAGGTCGGCGCCCGCCCCTCCGTGCAGATGCTGGCCCGTGTGCACCACCCGCCGACCGGCCTCGGACGCCCACCAGGCGGCCGTGAGAGCGTGCGTCGCGTACGGCAGCCCCTCGTCGCGTCGCCACGCGGCCTCGTACGCCGTCACCCGTATCGCCTCGATGTCCATGTACGCGTCGGCGGCGCGCAGTTGGACTCCCTGCCGGGCCGCGAGCGGCTGCCCGAACTGCTCACGCGTGTTGGTGTGCTCGACCGCCCGGGCCAGCGAACCCGCGCACACCCCGGCCTGGAGCCCGGCGAAGGCCGTACGGGCCGTCGCCAGCAGGTCCTCGTACGCCCCCGCCGCGCCCAGCGCCTCCCCCAGCGTCCCGTCCAGCGTCAGCCGCCCCGCCGACCAGGGGGCGGTCAGCTCGACCGGCTCGCTCGCCGCCGCCTCCGCCGTGCGGACCAGCCAGAGTCGGCGGCGGTCGTCGGCGACGAGCACATGGGTGGCTTCGCGCAGCCAGGGCACGGCGGGAAGAACCCCGGTCAGCATCCCGAAGACGGAGCGGGAGGAAGAGGGGGAGGAGACAGTGGGGGAAGAGGGAGAGGGGGAGGAGGGGGAGGAGGGGGAGGAAGAGGGGGAGGGGGAGGAGGAACCGGGGAGGGGTGCGGAGGCGGACGGGGCTGGTGCGTCCGATATCGCGCCGGTCACCACCACCGTTCCGTCGGCGATCCCCGGCAGCAGCCGTTCGCGCTGCTCCGGTGACCCGTGCGCCGTCACCGCGAGCAGTCCGTACACACAGCTCGCGGCGAACGGCACCTGGGCCGTGACCCGCCCCTGCTCCTCCAGCAGCAGGACGAGCCCGAGGAGCCCGGTGTCCGCGACGGCCCCCACGAGTCCGGCGGCGCACAGCTCCTTCCACAGTCCGGCGTCACTGCCCGTACCGGCCGCGGCGAGGCGTTCGTGGGTGGAGTGGTCGCCGAGGATCCGCGCGGCCAGGTCCGCGGCGGCGGACTGCTCCTCGGTGGGCGTGAAGTCCATGTCAGCTCCCTTCGCCCGGGGCTCCGACGGCAGCGGTGGCGGCCCGGAAGACGGGCAGTTCCACGTCCTCGCCGTAGCGCCGGAATTCGAGCCGCACGGGCATCCCGATCCGCACCTCGTCGTACGGCACCCCCACCACGTTGCTCACGATCCGCACGCCCTCGGCGAGCTCGACCAGGGCGACGGCGTAGGGCGGGTCGAAGGCCGGGAACGGCGGATGATGCATGACGACGTACGAGTACACGGTCCCCTCGCCGCCCGACTCGACGGTGTCCCAGTCCGGGCCGCCGCACGCCCCGCACCCGGGCAGCCAGGGGAACCGCAGCGTCCCGCACGCGGTGCAGCGCTGGATGAGCAGCCGATGCCGTCCGACGCCCTCCCAGAACCCGGCGTTGTCCCGGTTGACCACCGGACGCGGACGCCCGCTCCGCGGCTCCGCTCTGTCCGCCGGGACCGGTGCGGCGTCCGCGTCTCGCGGACTCCGGCGCGCCGGCGCGTACTTGAGGATGCGGAATCTGTGCGTCCCGGCGAGTTCGCCGCCCGCCCGGATGTCCATCCGCGTGGTGACGAAGTACCCCGTGCCGAGTTTGGTCGTCTTGCGTCCGGACACCGACTCGATCATCGAGTCGAAGGTGATCTCGTCCCCGGGGCGCAGCGGCCGCAGGTATTCCTGTTCGCAGTCGGTGGCGACGATCGAGGTGTATCCGGCGCCGTCGAGCAGGGCGAACAGCTCGTCGTAGGTCTCTGAACGGCCCGGCCGGCCGGCGTGGCCGGAGAGGCCGCTCATCGTCCACACCTGGAGCATGGTGGGCGGGGCCACCGCGTCCGGCCCCGTGTAGGCCGGGTTGGTGTCGCCCATGGCCTCGCACCAGTGCCGGATCATCGGCGCGTTGACCGGGTCCCGGCCGACGCCCCCGGCGGTGGCCTCACGCCCCTGGTACTCCTTCAGACGCGCCGACAGCTCGTCCCCGTCGGGCCCGCCGCCCCGGGACCCGGCTTCGTCCCGGCCGGCCCTTTCCCGCCCGGCCATGGACCCCCCGGCCCCTTCCCGCCCGGCTTCGTCCCGCCCTGTCTCTTCCCGCGCCACGCCGTCTGGCACGACGCCGTGTCCCGTCGCCTGGCCCTCGCCGGGCGCGGCCCGGCCGCTCACCGCCGCCCCCGCCGCATACCGAGCCGCATCGTCGCGACGATCTCCCGTTGCACCTCGCTCACCCCGCCCCCGAACGTGTTGATCTGGGCCGCCCTGTTCATCCGCTCCAGTGCGCCGCCCCCGAACGCCCCGGCGGAGCCGGAGCGGACCAGGGCTTCCGGTCCCACGACGTGCTGGCACATCCGGTACACCGCGACCGCGGATTCGGTCCCCATGACCTTCACGCCGCTCGCGTCCCCGGGTGCCGGTCCGCCCGCCCCCACGTCCCCCACCAGACGCCAGTTGAGCAGGCGGGACGCCGCCAGCCGGGCGTGCACCTCGGCGAGCTGCGAGCGCACCCACGGCTCGTCCGCGGCGCGCCTCCCCGTCACCGGGTCGGGGGTGCGGGCCGCCTCCAGCGCGGCCGCGTAGAAGTCCTCTGCCTGCATGCCGATCGCGGCGAGCGCGACCCGCTCGTGGTTGAGCTGGCTGGTGATGAGTCCCCAGCCGCCGTTCTCCTCGCCGACGAGGTTCCCGGCCGGGACGCGGATCCCGTCGTAGTAGGTCGCCGTGGTGATCTGGCCGCCCACGGTCTCGATCGGTGTCCACGAGAAGCCGGGAACGTCGGTGGGGACGAGCAGGATCGAGATGCCGCGGTGCCTGGGCGTTTCCGGGTCGGTCCGGCAGGCGAGCCAGATCCAGTCGGCGTTCTGGGCGTTGGACGTGAAGATCTTCTGCCCGTCGATCCGCCAGAGCCCTCCCCCGGCGCCGTTCTCCCCGGTCTCGCGGACGGCGCGGGTGCGCAGCGAGGCGAGGTCGGTGCCGGCCGACGGTTCCGAGTACCCGATGGCGAAGACGAGCTCGCCCTTCAGGATGCGCGGCAGGAAGAACTCCTTCTGCTCCTCGCTGCCGTACTTCATGAGGGTCGGTCCGACGGTGTTCAGCGTGACCATCGAGACGGGCGCGCCGGCCCGGTGGGCCTCGTCGAAGAAGACGAACTGCTCGTCCGCTCCGCGCCCCTGCCCGCCGTACGCGACCGGCCAGCCGAGCCCGAGCAGACCGTCGGCCCCGATGCGGCGCAGCAGCGCCCGCTGCCGGGCGGGGTCGTCGGCGGACGGCGGTCCGTCCGGCATCAGATCCCGGAAGTACGTGCGGAGTTCGGCGCGCAGCCGCTGCTGGCGCTCGGTGGGGGCGAGGTGCACGGCGGCGGCCCTCCCGGACCTCGTACGAACAAGGTTTTCTGACTGTCCGTCAGATACCGTTGCCTGTCAAGGTCGTGGGCCCGGCCCCGGGACACGTCCGCGCGACGGCGCCGAAGCACCGTCGCGCGGACCTTGAGAATCCCCCCGTCCCGCCCCACCCCGCCTCACTCCACCCCGTCCCACCCCATCCCGCCCCACTCCACCCCGTCCCGCCTCGCTGCACCCCGGCGCAGCACCCCCGCCCCGGAACCCCACCCCACGAACAAGCCCCCCCGGCCGACGGAAGTCCGTCGGCCCCGCTCGTCAGAGTCGGGCGAAGGTGACGACGACGTTCGCGTTGCCCTGGTTGAGGGCCGTGGGCGCGGAGCCGTTCACCTGGGCCGTATCGCTCTGATTCGAGGCTCCGGTGCCGACCGCCTGTTGTTGGGTGCCGGAGGAGTTGCCGCTGTTGTCGCGTCCGACTCCGTCGCCGGCGGTCGCCACTCCCGCGTTCGATCCGGTGTCCGCGACGGCGCCGTTGTCGGCCGCGGCGGCGGCGAGAACGCGAGCGGTACGGATGGTTGCCATGCGAGTTCCTCCAGAAGCGGTCGCACGCACCGGCGTCGAGCCGGACGTACGGGAAATTCGGCTTGTTCCAGGGCGGTTGGCCGGCCGCCCCGGCGCTGTCCACGACGTCGCGAGTCCAGAGTTGCCCAGGTCATCCCGGGTGAACCACACCGGAAGCCGCTATTCCCCCGCAAGCGTGAGGACATGTCGATAAACCCCCTTCACGGACACGAAACCCCTGCTCAGACCCCTGCCGACCGAGAGGCCCTGACCCCGCAACCGCTGAAGCGTTCCGGCACCTTTCCGGCCGTTCCCGCCTCTCACCCGACCGGCCCCCGAGCGGACCGGAAGAGCCCTTCCCTTTCTCGAACACTCGTACGATTATGGAGCCATGGCCACCATCGACCGGCGGGCCACCACTCTGGCCCTGGCTCACGCCCTGTCCGCAGCTGAGCGCGGACTCGCGGTGATCCCGCTGTCCCGTACGAAGCTCCCGGCCCTGCGCTCCCCCCACCGCGACGACCCCGACCCCCGACCGTGCCACGGCGAATGCGGCCGCTTCGGGCACGGCGTGTACGACGCCTCGATCGAACCCCGGCGCATCCGCGAACTCTTCGCCGCCGCCCCCTGGGCCACCGGCTACGGCATCGCCTGCGGGCTGCACCCGCACCACCTCATCGGCGTCGACCTCGACACCAAGTCCGACACCGACTCCTCGACCGCCCTGCGCGAACTGGCCCTGCGCCATCTCTTCACGATCCCGGACACGGTCGTCGTCGTGACTCCCAGCGGCGGCCGTCATCTGTGGCTGAGCGGACCGCCGGACGTCGTCGTCCCCAACTCGGCGAGCCGGCTCGCCCCCGGCATCGACATCCGCGGCGCCGGCGGCTACCTCGTCGGCCCCGGCTCACGCACCGAACAGGGCGTGTACGGAACGGCTCCCGGCACCTCCGGGCTCGCACCGGCGCCCTGCCCGCCCGAACTCCTGCGTCTGCTCCTGCCCCCGCCCACGCCTCCGGCCCGCGACCGCCGCTCCACGGACTCCGCGCATTCCGCGCATTCCGCGCATTCCGTGAACGAACGACAGGGCCAGGGGCTGGTCCAGTTCGTCCTCGCCGCCCACGAGGGCCAGCGGAACACCCGTCTCTTCTGGGCCGCCTGCCGCGCCTACGAGAACGGCTTCGGCCCCCAGCTCACCGCCCCGCTCGTCCGGGCCGCCGTCCGCACGGGCCTGACCGAACGAGAGGCCCGCTCCACGATCGCCTCGGCGGCCCGGATGACCGCCCCTCCGCCCCGGCGGCAGCCCGACGGGGGGTGATCCCGCACCGGGTGAACGCGCCCGGACCGCGGTGGACGGACACGACGAAGGCCCCCGACCGTTTCTCCCGGTCAGGGGCCTTCACCTGCGGTGGGTGTGGGATTTGAACCCACGGTGACTCGCGCCACGACGGTTTTCAAGACCGTTCCCTTAGGCCGCTCGGGCAACCCACCCCGCTCCCGCCCAGGCGGGTGGAGCGGGTACAGAGTACCCGCCTCCGAGTGTGTCGCGGGGGCATGGTCCACACCGGATCCACCAGCACCGATCCGGCTCGCGGGAGTCCCCGGCCGGGTGTCGGCGGGGGCCGCCGGGCGACGCGCCGGACGACCGCGCCGACGTACACGAAAAGCCGCTTTGGTGAATACCTCCGCCGCCGCCCGCTCACTCGATTGCCGCACACCTGGAGGCAGGGGAGCCGCGTTAGCGGAACATGGCGAAAGCAAGATCTCTCGCTCCGACCGTCCCTGGGGCGACGGCAGAGCGGCCGGCCCCCGTGGCGCCGGCCCCGGCCCCGGCCCCCGCGATGTCATCCCCGTCCCCTGCCATACCGGCCGGGCGACGCGCCGGCGCGTACGCCGCCGCGTGCGCGTCGCCCGACGTCCGCGGCCCGTCGTGCGCGACCGGCACGCACCGCCGGCAGGCACGGCCGTCGCGCCGCTCACGTGACCGGGGCGAATTCCGTGAATGACGACTACCCGAACCTCTCGTTCGCCCGGTACGGCCAGAATCCCGGATATCCCGCCGGGACGGAGACCGGCCCGTACGGCGATCCCGTGACCCCCTTCAACGAACAGGGCTGGGACCCCGTCGAGGAACTCACCTACCTCCTGCAGGACGCCGCGGCGGCGGACCAGGAAGCCACCGTGCCGTCCCCGCGCGGCGAGGCGGACTACACGGACGAGTTCACCGGCGACCCGATGGACAACCTGGTACAGATCACCGCCGAGTTGCCGCCCATCCGACGCTCTTCGGCCGGGCACCGCAAGGTGCGGGTCCGCAATCACCGCAACTGGCTGCAGACCGTCAGCTTCGTGCTCGCCGCGGTCGCCGCCGCCACCGTGTCGATGGTGAGCGTCTTCAGCGGCATGGTGGCCTACTCGCCGTTGCAGCGCATCGCCTCCAACGCGCAGAGCGGCACGGGGCCTTGGTGGCCTCTGCTGATCTACGGCCCCTGGATGGTGGCCTCGCTCTCCATCCTGCGGGCCGCCCTGCACCAGCGCCGTGCCGTGCACTCGTGGTACGTGGTGCTGCTGTTCTCGTCCGTCGCCATGATGTTCTGTGTGGCCGACGCCCACCAGACGATCACCGGCGTGGCCACCGCCGTCGTCCCCGCCCTCGCGTCGTTGACCTGCTTCCAGCAGTTAATCCGTCAGATCACGCTGACCCGGCCGCCCCGCCAGAGCACGTCCCGCCACCGGCAGCGTCCCTGCCCGCCCGCGCCCCCCGAGCGCGCGGGCGGCAAGAAGGGGTCGTCGTCCGCGAAGAAGCCGCGCGTCTGACAACGCGGAAGGGGTGCCTCCCCCTGGGAGACACCCCTCGCGCGGTGGATCGAACGATCAGCTGTCGCCCTCTCGCGAACCGAGGGTGACGTCGACCGTGTGGGTCTTGCCGTCGCGCGTGTAGGTGAGCTTGACGGTGTCGCCCGGCTTGTGGGTCCAGATCGCGCCGATCAGGGTCGGTCCGCTGTCGATCACCAGGTCGTCGAGCTTGGTGATGACGTCGCCGGGCTTGAGGCCCGCCTTGGCGGCCGGGCCGCCGGACTCGACCGCCGAGGTGCCGCTCGCGCCCTGCTCGGTGATCTTCGCGCCGCCGGTGCCCTCCTCCAGGGAGACCGACGCGCCGATCTTCGCGTACACCGGCTTGCCGGTCTGGATGAGCTGCTGGGCCACGTGCTTGGCCTGGTTGATCGGGATCGCGAAGCCCAGGCCGATGGAACCGGACTGGCCGGAGCCGCCGAGGCCGCCGCTGCTCGACGACTGGATCGCCGAGTTGATGCCGATCACCGCGCCCGAGGCGTCGAGCAGGGGACCGCCGGAGTTGCCCGGGTTGATCGAGGCGTCCGTCTGCAGGGCGCTCATGTACGAGGACTTGCTGCTGGCGCTGCCGTCGCTGGAGGCGACGGGGCGGTTCTTGGCGCTGATGATGCCCGTGGTCACGGTGTTGGAGAGCCCGAAGGGCGCGCCGATCGCGATCGTGGAGTCGCCGACGGCCACCTTGTCGGAGTCGCCGAGGACGAGCGGCTTCAGGTCCGAGGGCGCGTTCTTCAGCTTGATGACCGCGACGTCGTACCCCTGCGCGTGGCCGACCACCTCGGCGTCGTACTTCTTGCCGCTCGGGAAGGTGGCGGTGAGCTTGCCGCTGTCGACCGCGTCCGCCACCACGTGGTTGTTGGTGAGGATGTGGCCCTGCTTGTCGAAGACGAAGCCCGTGCCGGTGCCGCCCTCGCCGTTGCTGCTCTGGGCCTCGATGGTGACGGTGCTCGGCAGCGCGTTGGCCGCGACGTTCGCAACCGTGCCCGAGGCGCGCTTGACCTCGCCGCTGCCGCTCGGGGCGGAGACGGTCGTCGAGTCGGTGGAGTTGTCGTCGTTCTTGGCCAGCGAGTAGCCGATGCCGCCGCCGACACCGCCGGCGACCAGCGCGGCCACCAGGACGGCGGCGATCAGACCGCCGCGCCTGTTCTTCGGCTGCGGCGCGGGCTGCTGGTAGGAGGAACCCCAGCCGCCGTCACCCGAGCCGCCGCCGTCGGCGTACGAGGGGGTGGCGGGCGGCGGAGGCGGCCAGCCCGCTTCGGGGGCGGAGCCCTGGGTCGGGGCCTGTCCGTAGGGGTCGGCCCCCTGCCCGGCGCCGTTCGACGCGTACGCCGGCATGCCCGCGGGCGCCGACGGGTGCTCCGGTGCGCCGGGAGTGCCGGGCACCGCGGGGATCGGAGCGGTCGGCGCGCCCCCCGGGTGCGAGGCGCCCTGCGCGGAAGCAGCGGGAGTTTCCACCGGCACGGGAGGTGCGGACGGGGCCGGGGGTACTGCGTTGCCCTCGTTCTCGGTGCTCACAGCTCTTCTCCTCGATCCACGGCTGTTGTTCTCGGTCGCACTCGGTCACGCCCACTCACGCTTGTCGATGGCCCGGCGCGATGCAGCTGTGCATGTGCTTTTGTACGCCGACAGCTTTTCCCACAGGGCGTCAGGGCACCATAAGCGGTGGCTGTGCGTCCGAGGCCATTCTTTATAACGGACTTTTATTACCAAACGTAATCTTTTGCGACATATCTCACCTCACACAGATCCGGCGACGGTGGCACCATGACGCGGTGACCCTCGCACGACAGCACCCGATTCAGGTCGTCGCCCACCGCGGAGCCTCCGAAGAGGCCCCCGAGCACACACTGGCCGCGTACAAGAAGGCGATCGAGGACGGTGCGGACGCCCTCGAGTGCGATGTACGGCTGACCGCCGACGGCCATCTCGTCTGTGTCCACGACCGCCGCGTGAACCGGACGTCCAACGGCCGCGGAGCCGTCTCCGCCCTGGAGCTCGCCGAGCTCGCCGCACTGGACTTCGGCTCGTGGAAAAACCGCGACGAGTCGCCCGACTGGGAACATGCCCCGGGGAGTCTGACGGACACCTCCGTCCTGACCCTGGAGCGCCTGCTCGAACTCGTCGCCGACGCCGGCCGCCGTGTGGAACTGGCCATCGAGACCAAGCACCCGACCCGCTGGGCCGGCCAGGTCGAGGAGCGGCTGCTCCAGTTGCTGAAGCGTTTCGGCCTGGACGCCCCCGCCTCCCCGGCCGAGTCCGCGGTACGGGTCATGAGCTTCTCGGCGCGCTCGCTGCACCGCGTCCGGGCCGCCTCCCCGGCCTTGCCGACGGTCTATCTGCTCCAGTTCGTCTCCCCCCGGCTGCGGGACGGACGACTGCCCGCCGGTGTCCGGATCGCGGGCCCCTCCATGCGGATCGTCCGCAGTCACCCCGGATACGTCGAACGGCTGAAACGCGCCGGTCACCAGGTGCACGTCTGGACCGTGAACGAGCCCGAGGACGTCGATCTCTGCGTTGAACTGGGCATCGACGCCATCATCACCAACCGCCCGCGCGCGGTGCTCCGCCAACTGGGCCGCTGACCTGGCCCGGCCCAAGGCCGGCGACCCCCCGGAAATCACCATGATCGCCCATCGAAAACCATCGAGAATCAGCCACCCGGTCACAGGGAGTGCTCCGGCGCGTTCGTTCCGCGATCGATGGTTACGAGTGCGTCAGCAGACGCCCACTGGCCGGTTTCCGGTCCAGTCCAGAGGGGCATTCACACCGTGGCGTGGGGTGAAGGAGGTCTCGGGGGTGGCGTTGGTGGTGGCACAGGAGGTGCCCACGTCGTCGAGCATGGCCGTACCCCATGGCCCTGCGGGCGTGGGGAAGGCAAGACACCGGATGCGCGATCAACTGCGTTCGGGGGGTGTGGCGGAAACGGTCATCGACGACGCCGTACTGATCCTCTCCGAGCTGCTCAGCAACGCGTGCCGGCATGGCAGGCCCCTGGGCGACGCCCTCGCGGGCGACGGGGACGTGCGCGCGGCCTGGCGCGTCGACCCGGCGGGCCGGCTGACGGTCGAGGTGACGGACGGCGGCGGTCCGACCCGCCCCGTGCCCGCCACCCCGTCGGTCACGGCCCGCGGCGGCCGCGGGCTGAACATCATCACGGCGCTCGCCAAGGACTGGGGTGTCCGGGACGACGTCCACGGCGAGGTCACCGTGTGGGTGGTCGTCCAGGACGATGTGCAAAGGGCCCACCGGCACGACGACTTCGCTACGCGCGTCGCGTCACCGAGGGTGTCCGGGATCCCCGGTCTGGACTTCGCGGACGCCTTCGACGACCTCGACTGAGCCGGACCGGACGACCTCGGCCGAACGCACCGGGACGCGCGGACGGACCGCCGGGCCACGGGCCACGCGGTGCGTTGTCCACAGGATCCCGTCCGTCTCCGTACGAACGGCTAGGCTCGCGCCAGTACGAGACGAGCCGTGATCGGGAGACACCCACGATGGCCAAGAAGCGACCCCAGACCAAGGCCAAGCAGCCGCAGTTGACGGACGGCGGCGAGATCCCGGTCGTCGGAGCACGCGAGCCCTGCCCCTGCGGCAGCGGCCGCCGGTACAAGGCCTGCCACGGCCGCACCGCCGCGCACGCGGCGACCGAGCTGGTGCACCGCCCGTTCGAGGGCCTGCGGGGCGAGGGCGACTGGGTCGCGCTGCGCGAACTGGTGCCCGCCGCGACGGTCGGGCTGACGCTCAAGGAGAGCCTGCCCGAGGGCGTCCCCTCGGTCACCCTCGCCACGGTCCTGCCGATGGCGTGGCCCGCGCTGCGCCGCGAGGACGGCTCGGTGCTGCTCGGCCTGCAGAACGACACGCCGTCGGGCGACATCAGCCGCGACCTGGCCGACACCCTCCGGCGCGCGCTCGTCGCGCCGCCCGGCACCCCGGTCGAGGGGCGGCGCGCCCCGGCGGACGGTCCCCGGCTCCAGGACCTGCTCGACCCCGAAGGCGCCTTCGAGCCAGTTGTGCACAGCGGCTTCGAGTTCTGGGTCCCGGACGCGGAGAACGCGACGCCCGAGGTGACCGCCTCGCTGGAGCGGGCCAACGCCGCCGCCATCCCGACGGTGAAGCTGTCCGGGGTCGACGCCGCCTACTGGTGCGAGACGCCGGACAAGAACCACCTGCGCTGGGTCATGCCCCACGCCGAGGAGCGGCTTCTGGACGCTCTCGCGCGGCTGCACGCCGAGGGCCGTTCGAGCCTCGGGGAAGGCACCCGGCTGGTCGGTTCCTTCCGGGCGCACGGGCTCACGGTGCCGGTCTGGGACCTGCCGAGCGGTGTCACGGCGGACGACGTCGAGAAGCCGGCGGCCGAGTTCGCCGAGCGCCTCGCCACCGCTCTGGCCACGGACGCGCCGCTGACGGCGGACGAGCGCCGCGCACGCGGGGGTCTCACCAACCGCCAGGTGACACTCAGCTAGTCCACAGCGAACCCACAGAACGCGAAACTGACCGACCGGTCAGCTCGTCAGGGCCTCGGAAACGGGTGACTCCTGTCACAACTCCCCGTTGTGACAGGTAAATCCGTGTCCGAATAGCCGAGATCGAATTTGCGAACCGCCGATCTCTTGTTACCGTTCGAGTAGCCCGGTTGCTGGTGCATCCCCCGTCGCCAGCAACCGGGTCTTTCCATGTTCGGAATCCCGAACAATATCAATCGGCTTGCCCGCGAACCGAGTTGCTGCCCGAGCGCAGCAGCAGCGGCCCGTCGCCACTCCGCGCGAATTCCACTACCGCCGAGTAGGCCATCGGATCCCCCGCCACGTGTTCCCTGGGCGTCTCACACGCACCCGGGTCGTCCTCCGCGTCCACGGCGCAGTTCATCTGCACCGTGCGGCCGCCGGGACCCATCAACGTCAGGGCGGAGCTCAGCGCGTCTCCGGTCGCGTTGCGGTAGTAGGTACGCGCCCAGGTCTCCTCGCCCTGCGTCAGGACACAGGTCTGCGCCTCGACGCCGTCGGGCGAGGAGAGTTCGGGGCCGCACCGGGCGGCGGTGGCGAGACCGAGCCCGAGCCGCGCGGAAGAGCGCCGCGGTCCGGACGCGGACGGCCGGTCGTCGGCGGGAGCCGCCGCGCGCACCGCCGCCGGGGAGCCGGCGTCGCCCACCGGACCGGCCGAGGCCACGGCCAGCGGCACGGCGAGGACGAACGCCACGACTCCGGCCAGGGCCACCAGGCGGACTCGTCGGGGGTCCGGCCCGCCGCCCGGCGGCACCTCGGCCCCGTACGCCCCGGAATGACGCTGCATGGGCGGACGATAACGAGCGGGGGAGGGCGCGCGGCACGCCGCGCGCCGGACGCCCCTACAACTCGGGCGCGCTCACACCCGTACGAGTGAGTGCCTCGACGACGGCATCCACCACGGCCTCCACGCCGGGCACCCAGGGGGCGGCCGAACCGGGCAGCGGAGCGCGCTCCCAGCGGATCTGGCCCTGGCCCGTCTCGGACGGCGGCAGCGCGATGTAGCCGCCGTCTCCGTGGAAGCGCAGGGAGCCGGGGACGAAGTCCTTGGCGTAGAGCAGTTCGCCGAGCTGCTCCATGGAGTACGGGGCGACGAGGATCGCCCAGCGGGAGGGGGACGCGACGACCGGGCCGAGGCGCATGCCCGTGCGGTCGAGGGCGTCCAGCGCGCGGGCCGCCGCCACGGCGGGCAGGCTCACCGCGCACGGGGCGCCGCCGCCGGTGGCCAGCACGATGGGGGCCGAGGGCCGGTTGGTCCACCACCAGCGCACCATGCGCTCGTCCGTGGTGGCCGCGAGGAGGCCGGGGTCGAAGGGATGGGCGCCCGGCACCGTGCACTCCGGGTCGGGGCAGCCGCAGCGGGCACGCCCCTGCGGGTCGGCCGCCACACCCGGGAGTACGGGCCACCGCCATGCGGCCGCGAACGTCAGGGCCGCGCTGAGCATCTCAGGCCTCCCGTTGTTTCGCCTGGACAGGAGCCTGCGTCGCCTTCCGAGGATCTCGCGCATGAGCGCTCGTTCCTTTCCGTTGCACGCCTGGCAACACCGAGGATCACATCACACCATGTGTCGATCACTTCACTGTGCGTACCTGCTGGCGCATCACACCCCTGCTGGAGACAAGGGGAACCCCTCTGGGCCGAGCATGTGGCTGTGTCCGCGCCCATACCGCGTACATCCAAAGCATGGGCGTGGCGTGGGGTGGCGGCGCCTGGCGTTTTACGTCCCGCGTATTCCTAGCCGCCTCCGCCACGGGAGGATGGGGCACGGTCGTCGGTGGTTAGGACGCCCGGGTCCGTCGCCAGGTTCCGGGCGGATCTCAACCACCCCTGGCCTTCACCGAGTACGTACCCACCACGACCGCTGTGACGCTCCGTCGAACGAGGCCAGTCGACCTCAATAAGCCGTTGCCCGAGTCAGTTTTAGGCCAATTCCAATTTCCCGCAAGGGTTACCACCGGTCGCACGGACACCAGGAATCCCGGCAGGACAATGCTGGACATCCCCTCACGAGTACGTGTACATGTGGAGACACCGCTAGCGGCGCAGAACGACATGGGGGTTTGCGATGCTATTGAGCAAAACGCACCGGTCGGAAAGCCGGACGTCATGACCGCCCCTCACCTTCCCAAAGTGGCCGGAATCGATTCAACGGTTCCTTCGCCCGCGCACACTGTCGCGCCGACGCCCGCGCCCGCGGGCGCCTCCTCGGCCGCCCCGCCGGCCGGCCCCGGAGCGGCCCTCCAGGACCGCCTCGCGGGCTGGGTCTCGGATCTCACCACGCTCCACGAACTCACCGAGCGCGTCGCCCGCACCGCGACACTGGACGAGGCGCTGCAGGAACTGCTGCGCGCCGGAGCCGCTCTGGTGGGTGCCCGGCGCGGTCTCGTCGTCCTGGAACCCGGCGACGGACTGGGCCCCGACACCACGATCGGCCTCGGCCTCGCCCGAGCCGATCTCGGCCACATCGAGACGGTGCCGCGCAGCTCCATGTCGTACGGGAAGATCCTCGACGGGCTGCCGGGCGGCGAGGGCGAGATCACCCAGCCGGACCTCCTCTCGGAGGACGGGCTCGACCCGCGCCACCGCGAGGTCGCCGCCCGCCTCGGCTACGCCGCCAGCTACGCGCTCCCGCTGTCCACCGAGGCGGCCGGCCGTCTCGGTGCCGCCGTATGGCTCTACGACGAGCCCGCCGAGCCGGTGGAACGCCAGCGCCACCTCATCGGCCTCTACGCCCGCTACGCCACCGAGCACCTCGCCCGGCTGCTGGAACTCGAACGCGCCCGCGCGTGCGTGACGACGATGTCCGAGGAACTGCTTCCCCCACGGCTGCCCCGGGTCTCCGGCGTCCAGCTCGCCGCCCGGCACCGCACCGGCCCGCGCGGCGGCGGCGACTGGTACGACGCGCTGCCGCTGCCCGACGCCGCGCTCGGCCTCGCGGTCGGCTCCGTCACCGGCTCGGGCCCCAGCGCCGTCGCCGCCATGGGCCGGCTGCGGGCCTCCCTGCGCGCCTACGCCGTCATGGAGGGCGAGGACCCGGTCGCCGTTCTCTCCGACCTCGAACTGCTGCTGCGACTGACCGAACCCGCGCGCTCCGCCACCGCCCTGTTCGCGTACTGCGAGCCCGCCCTGCGCAAGCTCACGCTCGCCGGCGCCGGACACAGCCCGCCCCTGGTGATCGGCCCGCGGCGCACCGAGTTCGTGGAGACCTCCCTGTCCGCGCCGCTGGGCATGCTCGCCTGCTGGGAGGCACCGAGCGTCGAACTGACCGCGGACCCGGGCGAGACCGTGCTCATCTACACCGACGGTCTGCTGCACCGCACCGGCGACCCGATGGACCGCGCCTTCGCCCGGCTGCACGCGGCGGCGGCGAGCGTCCCGAGGGCGCTGCGCGACGACCCCGGCGCGATCGCCGACCACGTGCTGCGCGGTGTGCTGCCGGACGGCCTCGACGAGGCGGACAGCGACGAGGACGTCGTCCTCCTGGCGGCCCGCTTCGACTGAGAGCGCCCTCACCCGGTGTAACAGGCCTTCCGGCCCTGGGCCCCCTTCAGTACGACCGTACGATGGGGAGGTCCAAAGTCGTATGAAGGAGGCAGACCGTGTCGGAGGCGCTCACCCCGGAGACCCCGGAAGCCGTGCTCGACGAAGCCGCTGACGAAGCGGGCGAGGAAGAGCCCATCAAGCAGCGCAAGAACGGCCTGTACCCGGGCGTGTCCGACGAGCTGGCCGACAGCATGAAGTCCGGCTGGGCCGACACCGAGCTGCGGGGCCTCGAGCCCATCGCCCAGGCCGGGTACACCGCGGCCCGCCGTGCCGCGCTGTCCGCGCGCTTCCCGGGCGAGCGCCTGGTGATCCCCGCGGGCAACCTGAAGACCCGCTCGAACGACACGGAGTACCCCTTCCGTGCCTCGGTCGAGTACGCGTACCTCACCGGCAACCTCACCGAGGACGGCGTCCTCGTGCTGGAGCCCGCCGCCGAGGGCCACAAGGCCACGATCTACCTGCTGCCGCGCTCCAACCGTGAGAACGGCGAGTTCTGGCTGTCCGGGCAGGGCGAGCTGTGGGTCGGCCGCCGCCACTCCCTGGCCGAGGCCGAGCAGCTCTACGGCATCCCCGCCTCGGACGTCCGCGAACTGCCGGCCGCGCTGACCGAGGCCACCGGTCCGGTCCGTGTCGTGCGCGGCTACGACGCCGCGATCGAGGCCGCGCTGACCGACAAGGTCACCCGCGAGCACGACGACGAACTGCGCGTCTTCCTGTCCGAGGCACGACTCGTCAAGGACGAGTTCGAGGCCGGCGAGCTGCAGAAGGCCGTCGACTCCACCGTGCGCGGCTTCGAGGACGTCGTGAAGGTCCTGGACAAGGCCGAGGCCACCAGCGAGCGCTTCATCGAGGGCACCTTCTTCCTGCGCGCGCGGGTCGAGGGCAACGACATCGGCTACGGCTCGATCTGCGCCTCCGGACCGCACGCCTGCACCCTGCACTGGGTGCGCAACGACGGCCCGGTCCGCTCCGGCGACCTGCTGCTGCTGGACGCGGGCGTGGAGACCCACACCCTCTACACCGCCGACGTCACCCGCACGCTCCCGGTCAACGGCACCTACTCGGAGATCCAGAAGAAGATCTACGACGCCGTGTACGACGCCCAGGAGGCCGGTATCGCGGCCGTCCAGCCGGGTGCCAAGTACCGCGACTTCCACGACGCCGCGCAGCACGTGCTGGCCGAGCGGCTCGTCGAGTGGGGTCTGCTCGAAGGTCCTGTCGAGCGTGTCCTGGAGCTCGGTCTCCAGCGCCGCTGGACCCTGCACGGCACCGGCCACATGCTCGGCATGGACGTCCACGACTGCGCCGCCGCGCGCACGGAGACGTACGTCGAGGGCACGCTGGAGCCGGGTATGTGCCTGACCGTCGAGCCGGGCCTGTACTTCCAGGCGGACGACCTGACCGTGCCGGAGGAGTACCGCGGCATCGGCGTCCGGATCGAGGACGACCTCCTGGTCACCGAGGACGGCAACCGGAACCTGTCGGCCGGCCTGCCGCGCCGCTCGGACGAGGTCGAGGCCTGGATGGCGTCCCTCAAGGGCTGACATGGGCCGACAGCGTGCCCGCGAGGGCGGACACGCGACCGATGGCCGGGCGCCTTCCGAGGCTCCCGGCCATCGGCCTGTCCGGGGCAGCTCACGAAGGGTCATCGGCCTGTCCGGGACGACTCCCAGGGGCCGGCGTCGTCCGGCGGGTCAGGCCGGCAGCAGCGAGGGGGCCGTCCTCCACTTGAGGATCTTGTCGAAGCTCACCACCGCGCCGCCGCGTCCCGGCCTGTTGCCGATGTGGACGTGGTCGGCGAGCTCACGGATCAGGCACAGCCCCCGGCCGTGCTCCGCGTCCTCGCCGGCCGTGCGGAGGACGGCGCGGGCGTTCCCGGCCGGAAAACCGGGGCCGAAGTCGGCGACTTCGATACGGCACTGGTCACCGTCGAGATAGGCCGTCACGCGGTACGCCCCGCAGGAGGAGCCCCGGACGTCGTCCCCGCCGTGCTCGACGGCGTTGGCGCAGGCCTCCGTGAGAGCGACGGACAGGTCGTACGAGATGTCCGGGTCCACGCCCGCGCTCTCCATCGTGCCGAGCAACAGGCGTCTGGCGAGCGGAACACTCGCAGCCTCGCGCCGCAAATGGAGTGACCACCAGATGCTCATGCTCCAGCCTCCCGGCCGCGGCTCGACATACCGTTACGTATTGCCGCAACCACCCGTGCGCAATCGCATACGCGACGTGATGCCGCCCATACGGCCGACGCGCTCACATGAGTCGACGGTGTATGCACGCGTGATCTTCGGCCGGACAGTGGCCCTTCCGGGCGTCCGCCGCACGGAGGACGGACCGGTCACAAGCCGTCAATCGGACCTGCCGCACGAGGTGTCGGGGCCCAGTGCGATGATGAGCGCGCCATGACTGCCCCCCACCAGCGTTCGGCGCGTTCCGGAGCAGGCCTCCGGACCCTGAGGGCCGCGGTGTTCGCCGCGGTCTGCGTCGTGCTGGCCGCGGCCGGTCACGGAATCGCCTCCTGCGCCACCGTCCCCCCGTGGACCCTGGGCGCCGGCTTCCTCGCGGTCTTCGCGGTCGCCGGGACGCTGGCGGGCCGGGAACGTGCACTGCCGGGCATCGTGGCGCTCCTCGCGCTCGGCCAGACGGTGCTGCACACCCTCTTCGGACTGGGCCCGGTAAGCGGCGCGGCGGCCGGCGGGTCGTCCATGGGCGCGATGGCGCCGGGAATGCCGATGTCCGACGCCACACTCGTCGAGCGGGCCGCCCGCCTGGTGTGCGGGACGGCCGCGGCGGCGATCAGCCCGGCGCAGGCCATGAAGATCCTCGCCGACGCGCGGATCGACACGGGCGCGACCGGGACGACGGGCATGACGTCGTCCATGAGCCACGCCGCGGACGCCCTGCCCACCGCCGCGGGCACCTCGATGCCGGTGCTGCCCTCCCTGCCGATGCTGCTCGGCCACGTGCTCGCGGCCCTCGCCGCCGGCTGGGTGCTGCGCCACGGCGACCTGGCCCTCCTGCGGCTCATGCGCCTGTCGGCCCAGGGAGTCACGGAAGCGGCGCTCGTACGTTCCCTGCGCGCCGCCCTCACCCTCGTACGCGCCCTGCGTACGGGACTTCCCGGGGCACCCGAGATCGCGCGCACGCCGTGCACCGCGCTGCTCGCGCCCCTCACTCCACGGACGACCGCGCTTCAGCACACCGTCGTCCGGCGCGGGCCGCCCGCCGCCGCGTTCTCCCTCGTCGCCTGACACGACGCGCCACTTCACGGAAATCCACGGAATTCCCCGGGTCCCCGGAGTCCTCGACTCCCACCGGCCCGGCGGGACTTCACGGACCTTCTCGGAGGGGACGCGGTCGTGCCGCACGCGCGCGTGCCCGCCGGGTCTCCCCCCGGGCGTCCTTCCGCCCCTTCCACGGGACACCGAGGCGCACGCGCGTCCCCTTCGTCACCGGACTGAAAGTGGAGTGTCTCCTCACATGAAGGCTTCTCGTCTCGCCGCCGCCGGCACCGTCGCCGCCACGGCCGTTCTCGCCCTGTCCGCCCCCGCGTTCGCGCACGTCAGCGTGCAGCCCGAGGGCGTGGCCGCCAAGGGCGGCTACACCGTCGTGAACTTCAAGGTGCCCAACGAGCGCGACAACGCCTCGACCACCCAGGTCGAGGTGAACCTCCCGGCCGACCACCCGCTGGCCTCGGTCATGCCCCAGCCCCTCGACGGCTGGACCGTGAAGGTCACCAAGTCCAAGCTGGACAAGCCGGTCACCGCGCACGGCGAGAAGATCGGCGAGGCCGTCACCAAGGTCACCTGGACCGCCGACGGCAAGGGCATCGAGCCGGGCTTCTTCCAGAAGTTCCCGCTCTCCATCGGCGCGCTGCCCGAGGACACCGACGAACTCGTCTTCAAGGCCATCCAGACGTACTCCGACAAGGAGGTCGTGCGCTGGATCGAGCCGCAGAAGGAGGGTGCGGAGGAGCCCGAGCACCCGGCGCCGGCCCTCGCGCTCAGCGCGGCGACCGAGGGCGGACACCACGGTGGTGCCGCCGCCGAGGACGCCTCCCACACGGAGGAGACCGCCGAGCACACCGACGAGGCCGCCTCCGCCGGTGACAGCAGCGACACCACCGCGCGCGTCCTCGGCGTCGTGGGCATCCTCGTCGGCCTGGCGGGCGTGGCGTACGGCGTTCTGGCCGGCCGGCGGCGTACCAACGCCTGAGGTGCCCGCACGCATCTGAGGCACTGAGACACAAAACGCTCCTGGTGGGCACCGGGGGGTCGCGGACGCGGCTCTCCGGGCCGGCCGCCGGCCGGCCCGGCCCTTGGGCCCCGTCCGGCCCGGCCCTCGGCCCCGTCCGACCCCCGGTGTCCACCGGAGCGCTCACATCTGGGACATTTTTCTATGCGCAAGAAGACGTACGCGGTGGCCGCCCTGTTCGCCGCCGCCGCTCTGACCCTCTCCGCCTGCGGCAGTGACGGCGCCGGCGACGAGCCGGTCGCCGCCGTGTCCGCCGACGCCGGTGCCACCAAGGCCGCGACGGTCCTCGACAACCCGTTCGAGAAGCCGGACCTCGTGCTCACCGACACGACCGGCAAGAAGTACGACCTGCGCGCGGAGACCAAGGGCCGGCCCACGCTGATCTACTTCGGCTACACCCACTGCCCCGACGTCTGCCCCCTGACGATGAACAACCTCGCCGTCGCCAAGAAGCAGCTCCCGAAGGCCGAACAGGACAAGCTGCGCGTCGTGTTCGTCACCACCGACCCGGCCCGCGACACACCCGCCGCGCTCGGCACCTGGCTCAAGGGCATCGACCCCGACTTCATCGGCCTCACCGGCGACTTCGCCACGATCCAGGCCGGCGCCCGCCGCCTCGGCATCACCATCGAGCCGACGAGCAAGGACAAGAACGGCAAGACCGTCTCGGTGCACGGCACCCAGGTCATCGCCTTCTCGCCGAAGACCGACGCGGGCTACGTGCTGTACGGCGAGGGCGCCACCGTCGACGACTACACCAAGGACCTGCCCGAGATCGCCGAGGGGAAGACCCCGTGAGCCGCCGTACGGGACTCCTCGCCGTCTGCTCCCTCGTCCTGGCCGCCGGGACACTGGCGGGCTGCGGCTCGGACGGCTCCTCGTCGTCCTCCGCCGCTCCCGAACTCAAGGTCACCGGCGCCTACATGCCCGCCCCGAGCATGGACACCATGGCGGCGGGCTTCTTCACCGTCACCAACTCCGGCGGCGCCGACACCCTCACCTCGGTCACCAGCGACCTCTCGGACGACGTGACGATGCACGCGACCGTGGACGGCGCGATGGAGGAGAGGAGGTCGTTCGCCATACCCGCCGAAGGCACCCTGGACCTCGCCAGCGGCGGCAACCACCTCATGTTCGCAAAGCTCACCCACAAGCCCGGACAGGGCGAGAAGGTGTCCGTGGAACTGCACTTCGCCAAGTCCGGCACGGTCAGGATCTCCATGCCGGTGAAGCCCGCGACCTACAACCCGAAGACCGGACGCTGAGGGAGGCATCACCGTGACACCGACCATCGCCCCCCGCCTCAGGACTCTCCTGCTGCTGTTCCTCGCCGTCACCGGAGCGCTCCTGGCGGGCGCCGCGCCCGCCTCCGCGCACGCCGCGCTGACCGGAAGCAACCCGACGCAGGGATCGGTGGTCGACGAGGCACCCGCCCAGGTCTCGCTCACCTTCTCCGAACAGGTCTCGCTGAACGACGGCTCGCTCCAGGTGCTCGACCCCCGGGGCAAGCGGGTCGACACCGGCGGCGCGAGCGACCTGGGCGGCGACACCTACGGTCTGAAGGTCCGGCCGGGGCTGCCCGACGGCACGTACACCGTCACCTACCAAGTGGTGTCGGCGGACAGCCACCCCGTCTCGGGCGCCTTCACCTTCTCCGTCGGCGCCCCCTCGCAGACCTCCGTCGCACTGTCCGGCCAGGCGGTGGGCGGCGGCCTGGTGGGCTTCCTCTACGGAGCCGCGCGCTACCTGTCGTACGCCGGTTTCATCCTGCTCGTCGGCGGCGCCGCCTTCGTACTGGCCTGCTGGCAGCGTGGGTCGGGCATCCGGCCGGTACAGCGGCTCGTGGTCGGCGGATGGCTCACGCTCACCGCCTCCACCCTCGCCCTGCTGCTCCTGCGCGGCTCCTACGTCGGGTCGGGCAAGGCCGGCGACATCTTCGACCTGAACCTGCTCGGCGAGGTGCTGCAGACCAAGTCGGGCGCGGCGCTGGTGTCGAGGCTGCTCCTGCTCGCGGCCGCGGCGCTGTTCATCGCGGTGCTGTTCGGCGCCTACGCCCGACGCGACGAGGACGAGCGCGCGGACGGCGAGAACAGCGGTGAGGCGGAACCGGCCGGGGGAACGGACGCCGGTGCCGCGGACACCGCCGAGGCCACCGCCGCCGGGGACCCGACCGACGAGGCCGGGCACCTGGCCGCGGAGAAGAACGACCTCACCTTCGGGCTCGCCGTCGGCGGCACGGTCGTCGCCGCCGGCCTCGCCGCGACCTGGGCCATGGCCGAGCACGCCTCGACCGGCGTCCAACCGGGCATCGCGATGCCCGTCGACGTCCTGCACCTGCTGTCCGTCGCCGCCTGGCTCGGCGGTCTGGCGACGCTCGTGGTGGCCCTGTTCCGGGCTCCCGCCGAGGCACCCGTCGAGGCCGCGGCCGTCCGCCGGTTCTCCCGCCTCGCGTTCGGCGCCGTCCTCGTCCTGGTCGCCACCGGGATCTACCAGTCGTGGCGACAGCTCGGCTCCTGGTCGGCGCTCACCGACACGTCGTACGGACAACTGCTGCTCGTCAAGGTCGGCCTGGTGGCCGTTCTCGTGGGCATCGCGTGGATCTCGCGGCGCTGGACGGCCCAGCTCGCCGAGACCACCGATCCCGAGGCCGCCGTCGTCGTGGAGCAGCGCACCGAGCTGAGGACGCCCGCCACCGTCCCCGCCGGGACGGACTCCCGGCGCGCCGCGCAGCTCGCCCGGCAGCAGGCCGCCGTGGACTCCACGCGCGACAAGCGGGTCCGTGACGCGGACCCGCAGCGCTCGGGCCTGCGGCGCTCGGTGCTCGCCGAGGCCGGGGTCGCGGTCGTCCTGCTCGCGGTCACGACCGCGCTGACGGCCACCGAGCCCGGACGCACGGCGGAAGCGGCCAGCCGGGCCACCGCGTCGGCCTCGCAGCGCTCCGGACCGCTGTCCCTGAAGATGCCGTTCGACACGGGCGGCGAGGACGGCAAGGGCACGGTGGAGGTCACCTTCGATCCGGCCCGCGTCGGCGGCAACCAGATGCACGTCTTCGTGCTCCGGCCGAACGGCAAGGCCTTCGACGTCCCCGAGGTGAAGGTCGCCTTCACCCTCAAGGCCAAGGACATCGGCCCGCTGCCCGTGACCCCCGACCGGGTCGCCACGGGGCACTGGGCGGCGAGCGCCGTGCAGATCCCCCTGGCGGGCGACTGGAAGATCGCGGTGACCGTGCGCACCTCCGACATCGACCAGGCCACCGTGAACAAGAACGCGCAGATCGGCTGAACCTGACCATGGCTGACCAGTCCACCCCCGGGACCTCCGCCCGCTCCACCCGAACGGCCCCGTCCTCCGAGGCGTCGCCCGGCACCCCGTCCCCCGGCACCGTGTCGCCGGGTGACGCCCCGCAGGCGGTCATGTCACGGCGCCGGCTGCTCGGCACCGCCGGAGCCACCGGGCTCACCCTCGGAGCGGCGGGCGCGGCCGTGGGATACGCGGCGGCACCCTCCCCCGCGAAAACCGTCCCGTTGACCTCGGTCGGCGCGGACATGGCAATGTTTCACGGGAAACATCAGCCGGGCATCACCACCGCGCTCCAGGCACGCGGCCACCTCGTCGCCTTCGACCTGACGGCCGGCTCGGGCCGCAGGGAGGCCGCCGCCCTGCTGCGCCGCTGGTCGGTGACGGCTCAGCGGCTCATGGCGGGCGAGGCCGCGGCCCACGAGGACACCGGCATCGCGCGGGACGCCGGCCCGTCCTCGCTCACCATCACCTTCGGCTTCGGCCACAGCTTCTTCGCCCGGACAGGACTGGAGAAGCAGCGCCCGGTGGCCCTGGACCCCCTGCCCGACTTCTCCTCGGACCACCTCGACAAGGCGCGCAGCGACGGCGACCTGTGGGTGCAGATCGGGGCGGACGACGCCCTCGTCGCCTTCCACGCCCTGCGCGCGATCCAGAAGGACGCGGGCGCCGCGGCGCGGGTGCGCTGGCAGATGAACGGCTTCAACCGTTCCCCGGGCGCCACCGCCGAACCGATGACCGCCCGCAACCTGATGGGCCAGATCGACGGCACCCGTAACCCGAAGCCCGCCGAGCCCGACTTCGACGGACGCGTCTTCGTCCCCGCCTCCGGCACGCCGGAGTGGATGGCGAACGGCTCCTACGCCGTCGTCCGCCGTATCCGCATGCTGCTCGACGACTGGGAGAAGCTCTCGGGCCCGGCCCAGGAGGACGTCATCGGGCGGAAGAAGTCCACCGGCGCGCCGTTGAGCGGCGGCACCGAGACCACCGCGATGGACCTGGACAAGACCGACGCCGACGGCAACCTGGTCGTGCCGGTCAACGCGCACGCCCGCATCACCCGGCCCGACCAGAACGGCGGCGCCGCGATGCTGCGCCGCCCGTTCTCGTTCCACGACGGCATCGACGCCACCGGGGCGCCCGACGCCGGTCTGCTCTTCGTGTGCTGGCAGGCCGATCCGGTGCGCGGGTTCGTCCCCGTCCAGCGCAAACTCGACCGGGGCGACGCGCTCTCGACGTACATCCGCCACGAGTCGAGCGGTCTCTTCGCGGTGCCGGGCGGCGCGGCGGAAGGCGAGTACGTGGGGCAGCGCCTGCTGGAGGGATGAGGGTCCGTACCGAGTTCCGTACCGAGTCCCGTACCGCGGTACCGGTCTCCGTACCAGGCCCGCTTCCGGGGGATCGCGGGCGTCGGACGCGTCGGACGGGGCCCATTAGGGTGACGGTATGTCGGCGACGCGCTACACCTATCTCGGCCCCGAGGGTACGTTCACCGAGGCCGCCCTTCGCACGCTTCCCGAGGCCGCGACGCGGGAGCTGGTCCCCATGGTGTCCGTCCCGGCCGCGCTCGACGCGGTACGCGGCGGCCAGGCCGCGGGCGCGCTCGTCCCGATCGAGAACTCCGTCGAGGGCGGTGTCACCGCCACCCTGGACGAGCTCGCCAAGGGCGACCCGCTGATGATCTACCGCGAGGTCGTGCTGCCGATCGCCTTCGCCCTGCTGGTCAGGCCCGGCACGGCGCTGAAGGACGTCAAGACGGTCACCGGACACCCCGTCGCCCAGCCGCAGGTGCGCAACTGGCTGGCCGCGCATCTGCCGGAGGCCGTCTGGGAGTCGGCTGCCTCGAACGCGGACGGCGCCCGACTGGTCCAGGAGGGCCGGTTCGACGCGGCCTTCGCGGGCGAGTTCGCCGCAGCCACGTACGGCCTCGAACCGCTGGTGACCGAGATCCACGACGCGGCGAACGCCGAGACCCGCTTCGTGCTGGTCGGCCGACCGGCCAGGCCCGCCGCGCCGACCGGCGCCGACAAGACGTCCGTGGTCATCTGGCTCGGCGACGACCACCCCGGAGCGCTGCTCGAACTGCTCCAGGAATTCGCCGTGCGCGGCGTCAACCTGATGCGGATCGAATCTCGCCCGACCGGCCAGGGCATCGGCAATTACTGCTTCTCGGTGGACGCCGAGGGACACATCACCGACCGCCGGGTGGGCGAGGCATTGATGGGCCTCAAGCGGATTTGTCCCCAGGTGCGCTTCCTCGGCTCCTATCCGCGCGCCGGCGTCGCCCTGGAGGATGTACGCCCGCTGCGTCCGGGGACGTCGGACAACGAGTTCTCCTCGGCCTCGGACTGGCTGGCGCGCTGCGCCGACGGCCGGTTCTGAACGGCGGATCCACGCCCGTCCGAGCGTTTCCCCCAGGTCCCGCCTGCCGATTTTCGTCATCCACAGAGTTATCCACAGGCATGCTTCTCGACCTGGGGACAAGTCGACAACGAAGCACTACATGGTCGACAAATCGGCTACTCGACCCAAGTCCGTCCACACCCTCGCACGTCCCTCTTCGTCTACCCTTTTCCATTGATCAACCCGATGGGGCGAATCATTTACACCCGAAAGTGGCTGTGCGGAGGGTTTGAACCGGGAATTCCACGGCCACCGAAGGGGTATCGGAATGATCAATTCCGACATCCACAGATCATCCACACACCCTGTGGATAACTCTCATCGAGGGCCTAACCCTGTGGACAACCCACACAGCAAGTCCCGCCGCTCGCAAGGAAATCCGGTCAACCGGTGTGGGGTCGTCTGCCCCGTTCCGGGGGATGGGCCCCTTTTCCTTGACGCTGTTCGGTGATCAAGGGATTCGATCCGGCATTTCACTCATACCGTGACAGCCGTCACGCTCTGGAATATCGGGTCGTTGGCCGGAGATCCGCACCGGTAGCCTTGAGGGGTGATTGACCTTCGCCTGCTCCGTGAGGACCCCGACCGTGTTCGCGCCTCCCAGCGCGCCCGTGGAGAGGATGTCGCGCTCGTCGACTCCCTTCTCTCCGCCGACGAGCGGCGCAGGTCGTCCGGCGTCCGCTTCGACGAGCTGCGTTCCGAGCAGAAGTCGCTCGGCAAGCTGATCCCCAAGGCCACCCCGGACGAGCGCGCCGAGCTACTGAAGAAGGCCGAGCAGCTCAAGACCGACGTCAAGGCCGCCGAGGCCGACCAGAACGAGGCGGACGAGGAGACCAAGCGGCTCCTCCTCCAGGTCGGCAACCTGGTGCACCCGGACGTCCCGGTCGGCGGCGAGGAGGACTTCGTCGTCCTGGAGACGCACGGGACCATCCGCGACTTCGCCGCCGAGGGCTTCGAGCCCAAGGACCACCTGGAGCTCGGCGAGGCACTCGGCGCCATCGACGTCGAGCGCGGCGCCAAGGTGTCCGGCTCCCGCTTCTACTACCTGACCGGTGTCGGCGCGCTCCTGGAGCTCGCCCTCGTCAACGCGGCGATCGCCCAGGCCACCGAGGCCGGCTTCACGCCGATGCTGACCCCGGCGCTGGTCCGCCCGCGCGCCATGGAGGGCACCGGCTTCCTCGGCCAGGCCGCGGAGAACGTGTACCACCTGGAGAAGGACGACTACTACCTCGTCGGCACCTCCGAGGTCCCGCTCGCCGCGTACCACATGGACGAGATCCTCGAGGCCGACAAGCTGCCGATGCGCTACGCCGGGTTCTCGCCGTGCTTCCGCCGCGAGGCCGGCACGTACGGCAAGGACACCCGCGGCATCTTCCGCGTGCACCAGTTCGACAAGGTCGAGATGTTCTCGTACGTGGCTCCCGAGGACGCCGAGAACGAGCACCAGCGGCTCCTGGAGTGGGAGAAGCAGTGGCTGACCGGCCTCGAACTGCCCTTCCAGGTGATCGACGTGGCCAGCGGCGACCTGGGGGCCTCGGCCTCCCGCAAGTTCGACTGCGAGGCGTGGATCCCGACCCAGGGCAAGTACCGCGAGCTGACCTCGGCCTCGAACTGCGACGGTTTCCAGGCCCGCCGTCTGTCGGTCCGTATGCGCGACGGCAAGAAGGTCCAGCCGCTCGCCACGCTGAACGGCACGCTGTGCGCCGTCCCGCGCACCATCGTGGCGATCCTGGAGAACCACCAGCTCGCCGACGGTTCGGTGCGGGTGCCCGAGCTGCTGCGTCCGTACCTGGGCGGCCGCGAGGTTCTGGAGCCGATCTCCAAGTGACCAGCACCACCGGTTCGACGGGAGCGTCCGGGGCCACCGGGCCCGGGGCGTTCCCGTACAAGCTCGTCGCGACCGATCTCGACGGGACGCTGCTGCGTTCCGACGAGACGGTATCGCCGCGCACGCGTGACGCGCTCGCCGCGGTGACCGAGCGGGGCGCCGCCCACATCGTGGTCACCGGGCGGGCGGTGCCGTGGACGCGGCACATCCTCGACGCGCTCGGCTATGAGGGTCTCGCGGTCTGCGGTCAGGGCGCGCAGGTCTACCACGCGGGAGAACACCGCCTCCTCACGTCCGTGACGCTGGACCGGCAGCTCGCCGGTCTCGCGCTCGCCAAGATCGAGGCGGAGGTCGGCCCCCTGCTGCTGGCCGCTAGTCGCGACGGGCTGGACGGCGAGGTACTGGTCGGCCCCGGCTACCGCAGGCTGGAGGGCGCGCTGCCGGTCGTCCCGATCAAGGACGCGGCGGACCTGTGGTCGGCGCCCCTGAACAAGGTGTACGTCCAGCATCCGGAGCTCTCCGACGACGAGCTCGCGGCCGTGGCCGTGAAGGTCGCGGGCGGACTCGTCGGTGTCACGATGGCGGGCCCGGGCGTGGTGGAGCTGCTTCCGCTCGGCCTCTCCAAGGCGACAGGGCTGTCCCTGGCGGCCCGGCGCCTGGGCATCAAGGCCGCGGACACCATCGCCTTCGGCGACATGCCGAACGACCTCCCGATGTTCGCCTGGGCGGCCCACGGCGTGGCCATGGCCAACGCCCACGACGATCTCAAGGCGATCGCGGACGAGGTGACGTCCTCGAACGAGGAGGACGGGATCGCGGTAGTGCTGGAGCGGTTGCTGACGCGTCCGTAGCGTCGGCCGGACGCCGGGGCACGACCGCCGACGCGGTGGTGCCCCGTGCTTCACGGTTGTGCGGAGGATGCGCGGATCGAACGCGCGCGGGGTTTCACCCCCGACCACGGCTTAGCAAGCCGGTGCCTTTCCACTCGGCCAATCCTCCGGGTGGGCGGCCCGCGCGTGACGCGCGCTCGAAGCGGCCGCCCCGGGCAACTCCCCCTGCGGAGCGGGTTCGACGGAGGTAGTGACTACTCCGGAACCTGCCGCGGGCTGCCCTGTCGGGAGCTCGACGTACTGCTCCTGATGAACATCGTCGCGCTCCTCTCCCAGCGTGTGGCGCCGGCTCGACGCGGCGGCGTGGACAGCAACCACTGTGCCCGTACGCCGACTTGGGCGCCACTGATTAAAGGGCGCGCTCCCGCCGGCTCACTTGCGGCGCCATCTGCGCCGGCGCCCCTTGCTGAAGAACCAGCCGGCGGGCGGCTCGTCGGAGCGCCAGGGCTGTGGATCGGGGCCGCCCTCGCGCCATCGGGCGGCGAGCATGCGCGCGCGGGCCGACGGCTCGGTCGTCTCGGCGGACCGGACGAAGTCCTCGTCGAGCACGAGGTCGTCCCACGGCTCCCCCGCCGGTTCCCTTCCCGGTTCCTCGGTCGTCATCCCCGTTCCTCCCGGCCGTACGTCCCCCGTTCGGCCCAGTGTGCCCGGACCGGGGTGAAGCCGCTGTCAAGGAAAGGAGGGCTCCCCGCGCGCGGTGCCGGTGACGGACACCGCGCGCGGGGAGCCCTCTTTCACTCCTCGCCGGCCAGGGTCAGCGAGCGCAGCCGCTGACCGGCGTACCAGGTGGCGAGGACGGTGACCACGATCAGCAGGACCGTCGCGGTCGGCAGGCTCACGTCCGAGGTGACGATGTCGCCACCGGTCACCTTGTGGCCCACGGCGAGCGCCCACTGCTGGACGCTGAGGGTGCGCGCGCCGGACACCAGGGACCCGAACAGGGCCTCCCAGACGAGCGCGTAGACGAGCCCGAAGACCACCGCGTGCCGGGTCACGGTCCCGAGCAGCAGGAACATCGCGGCGTAGGCGATCGAGGCGACCAGGGCGGCCACGGTGTAGGCGACGGCGATCTGCTGGCCGTTGCCGTTGAGGATCATGCCCGCGATGAAGGTCGGCACCGCCGAGAAGGCCATGGTGACGGCGATCGCGACGATCAGCTTGGTGAAGATGATCGTGGGCCGCTTCAGGGGCTTGGCCAGCAGGTACACCACCGAGCCGTCGTCGATCTCGGGTCCGATCGCTCCCGTGCCGGCGATGACGCCGATGATCGGCACCATGGTGGCGAGGGCGAACCCGCCGAGCAGGTCCGAGGCCACCTGGTCGTCGGCTCCGGAGAAGCTCCGGACGGCCAGGGAGATCACGATGAGCAGGACGGGCAGGACGCCGAGGATGAGGGCCCGCCGGCGGCCGAGCAGGCCCCGGTAGGTGAGCCGGGCGACTGTGGGGTCGTACATCTTGGCCTCCTACGCCGCGACGAGATACGAGAAGACGGATTCCAGCGACTCGTCGGACGGCGACACCGTCAGCAGCCGGATGCCGTGCTCGCGCGCGACCTTCGGCAGCAGGGTGGTGAACCGGCCGAAGTCGACGGCCTGGACGCGCAACGCGCCTTCGGCGAGGTCGACCTCGATGCCCGAGGTCGACGGGTCGGCGATGAGGGCGGCGGCCAGTGCCCGGTCGTCGCTGGAGCGGATCAGATAGCGGTGCGGGCGGTCGGTCATCAGCCGGCGAATGCGCCGGAAGTCGCCGCTCGCCGCGTGCCGTCCGGCCACGATGACCTCGATGTGGGCGGCGAGCTGCTCCACCTCTTCGAGGATGTGGGACGAGAACAGCACGGTGCGGCCCTCGTCGCCCATGCGGCGCAGCAGGTCCATGAGCTGCATCCGCTGGCGCGGGTCCATGCCGTTGAACGGTTCGTCGAGGAGCAGCAGCGAGGGGTCGTGGACCAGCGCGGACGCCATCTTCACGCGCTGACGCATGCCCTTGGAGTACGTGGAGATCTTGCGGTCCTGCGCGTACTGCATCTCGACGGTGGCCAGCGCGCGGTCGGCGGCCTTCGGGCCGAGTCCGTGGAGTTCGGCGTTGGCGAGGACGAACTCGCGTCCGGTGAGGAAGTCGTACATCGCCTCCCGCTCGGGGACGATGCCGATGTGCCGGTAGATGTCCTCGTTGCGCCAGGTCGGCTTGCCGTCGAGGGTGACGGTGCCCGTGGAGGGGGCGAGGAAGCCGCCCATCATGTTGATGAGGGTGGACTTTCCGGCGCCGTTCGGGCCGAGCAGGCCGGTGACACCGGGGCCGATCGTCATCGTGATGTCGTTGACGGCCACCACGTTGCCGAACCAGCGCGATACGTGGTCGATGCTGAGCGTGGTCACAGCCCGGCCTTTCGGTAGCGGCGCACCAGGAGGCCGTAGCAGCCGGCGATGAGACCGAGGACGACGACGAGATAGACGACGCCCTGTGCGGACGAGGGGCCCACCTGGCCGGGGAAGGCGGAGGACGCCCCGAGGAAGGCCGTCTGGACTCCGTCGATGAGCGTGATGGGCGAGAAGAGCCCGATCCAGGGGACGGCTCCGCTGCTGGACCGCTCGAAGGCGATGGCCTGGACGGTGGAGACGGCTCCGTAGGAGATGGTCAGGGCGGCGATGACGGCCGCGATGCCGAAGCCGCGGCGCGGGGTGATCGCCGAGATGACCAGGGCGATGCCGGCGAAGAGCACGGACAGCAGGGCCACGGAGAGCAGTCCCTGTCCGAAGCCCTCGCTCTGGTCGGCGAAGTCGAGCTTGGCCAGCAGCGCGCCCACGTAGAGGACGACCAGCGGGGCGGCCGTGAGGACGAACAGCGCCGAGGCCAGGGCCGCGTACTTGGCGCGCACGTAGTCGGAGGTCTCTATGGGGCGCGAGAAATACAGCGGGATCGTCTTGAAGCGCAGGTCCCGGGAGACCGCCTGGGGGCCCTGCGAGGCGACGTACAGGCCGATGACCGCCTGCATGATCACCGCGTAGCGCGTGTAGTCGACGGGCAGGTCCTTCGCCTTGGTGGCGACGGCGACCGCCACCATGATCAGTGCGGGGACGCACATGACCACGAAGAGCAGCATCGGCAGGACCTTGGACTTGACCGAGCGGCCGAGTCCGTAGGCGCCGCGCAGGGACTGCGAGTACAGGGAGCGGCGGGCGTAGGCGCGGCCGAGGCGCGGTCCGTCGTAGTTGCGGTAGCCGATGTTGTGGATACGGGTCTGCTCACCCGGCTGGGTGAGGGGGTGCTCAACCGCCATGGCCGACCGCCTCCTTCCGCTGTGCGTCGCTGTCGGTGAAGACCTCGGCGATGTGGTGCCTGCGCTGTTCCATGCGGACCAGCCCGAGGCCGAGGTCGGCGACCACGTCGCGGACGAGGTCGTACGTGTCCTCGCTCTCGGTGGTGAGCAGCAGGATGTGTCCGGCGCCCGGGAGTCCGCCGCCGTCGTGGGTCTCGATCCCGCGCGCGTGGAGCACGTCGCGAACGGCGCTCGTGCCGTTCGGGTGCTCGTCGCTGTCGGTGACCTCGATGGCGAGGGTCGTCGTGGTCTTGGTGAAGTCCGTGGTGGAGCTGGAGCGCAGGAGCTTGCCGCCGTCGACGACCACGACGTGGTCGCAGGTGCGTTCCAGTTCGCCCAGGAGGTGCGAGGTGACCAGGACCGAGATGCCGAAGTCCGTGTGGATGCGGCGGATCAGTCCGAGCATGTCGTCGCGGCCGACCGGGTCCAGGCCGTTGGTCGGCTCGTCCAGGAAGACGAGCCGGGGGTCGTGGACGAGGGCCTGCGCGAGTTTGACGCGCTGCTTCATGCCCGTGGAGTAGCCGCCGATGGGGCGGTAGCGCTCCTCGTACAGACCGACGTGGCGCAGGGTGTCCGCGGTGCGCTCGCGGGCCGCGGCCGGCGGCAGTCCGGACATCCGCGCCATGTGGACGACGAACTCGGTGGCCGAGACGTCGGGCGGCAGGCAGTCGTGCTCGGGCATGTACCCGACCCGCTCGCGGATGGCGGCGCCTTCGGTGGCGACGTCGAGACCGAGCACGTGTGCGCGGCCCTCGGTGGCGGGGGACAGACCCAGCAGGATCTTGATCAGTGTGGACTTGCCGGCTCCATTGGCTCCGACGAGTCCGGTCACACCGGGCCCGACGTCCACGGAGAGCCGGTCAAGCGCGGTCACCCGGGGGTACCGCTTGCTCAGGCTTTCGGTCACGATCACAGTCACGGTTCGACGGTAGTGGCGCACACCACAGGGGTCGTCAGCCCACGGAGGTGGATCCGCGTCAGCCTCCAGTCGTACGGGCCCGTAGGGGTCAGCCTCAGGTACGGGTGCTTCCCGGCAGGGACCGGGGCGCACGCGGCGGGGGTGCTCGTCACGGAGGCCGGACACGGCGTGAGACCGCGTGGTGGAGCAAGGCGACCACCTGCCCCCACTTGGTACGTGGCGAGGTTTTCGAGGCCAACACGAGGCGTACATGACAATTTGGACGCGCGTACCGAACCATGATGAATTCGTAAAGCAAACGTGAAGTGTCTCACTTCCCGGTTTCGCTTGGTTGGCCGATCTTGCGGGCTTTATCCGCCTGTGGATACCTGGTTAACGAATGAGGGGGCCCGTATCTTGCGACCTGATCGCTTGATCAAACGTGTCCAGTGCCGGCCCAATGCGGCTTGGCAGGGGAGCTGTGCAACCTACTTGAGTAGCGTTTCGCTACGTGGTCTGGGCAGATGCTTCATTCCGGCGTAGGTGGTTGATGGCGCCAGAGAGCCCAGGTCGTCCAAGCGACCTGGGCTCTCTGGCGTTACGGCAGGGTACGGAGCTAGGGGCGAGACGGAGCACGGGGGCTGAGGCCAGACGATCGCTTGAGGCCACGGACGAGGCTGGAGCAGGTGGAAGCACGCGCCTGGTGTGGTGAAGGTCCTGCACCGGCCAGGACATTCCGTGGTCGATCCGCGTGAACCTCGAACCGCACAAACCCGCAGGGATCACCCTCAGCCACGGTCCCTGGGGAGCCGGTCATCCATAACCGGCCGGTTGTCCACAGGTTCCCCGCACCCCTATTGACGCAGCCTCTAACAACTGTCACATTCGCCAGTGTCACGTTACGGGCACGTACCGCAGTCGGTGCGGACAGGGTGAGGCGGTGGCATGACGACGGCAGTGGCAGGCGAAGTCTCCGCGGAGCTGCGGGGGTTCAGAGAGGTGCAGCGCCTCGCGTACGAGTGCGCGGAGGCCGTCGCGGCACAGCTGAAGCCCGGCGTCACCGAGCGCGAGGCGGCGCGCATGCAGCGGGTGTGGCTGAGCGAGCGCGGGGTGCGGGACTGGTTCCATCTGCCGTTCGCCTGGTTCGGTGACCGCACGGCCTTCGCCGGCTTCCGGATCCCGCTGCAGTTCTTCCCCACCGGCCGCCGGCTGGAGCCGGGGATGCCGTTCATCCTCGACATGGCGCCGGTGCACAAGGGCTTCACCGCGGACATCGGCTACTCGGGCTCGCTGGGCCCGAACCCCGTGCAGGACAAGCTGCTCGCCGACCTGGAGGCGCACCGCGAGCTGATCCTGCGCGAGGTGCGCGAACGGCGGTCGCTGCGGGAGATCTACGAGGACGTGGACCGGCTGATGGTCCGGCAGGGCCACGCCAACCGGCATCGGGCGTATCCGTTCGGCGTGATCGCGCACAAGGTGGACCGGGTGCGGGAGCGGCCCTGGTCGCCGCGTCTGTTCGGGTTCGGGGTCCAGTCCCTGAAGGGACTGGCGGGCGACGCGCTGCGCGGGCACCGGGAGGGCTGGTCCCCGTTGTGGTCGCCGTACACGTTTTCCGACCACCCGCCCCGGCCGGGGCTGTGGGCGGTCGAACCGCACCTCGGATTCCGGGGTACGGGCGCCAAGTTCGAGGAGCTCCTGGTCGTCACGGACTCCCGGGACCCCGAGCAGAGCGCGTTCTGGCTCGACGACGATCTGCCGCACGTGCGGCGCTGGGCGGAGGACAAGTGAGTCTCGTGGGCGCGCGCGAGCGCCGGGTGCGGACGGGCGGGGTCGAGTTGTGTGTCGCCGAGCTGGGTGACGCCGGACAGCCGACCGTGGTGCTCGTGCACGGCTATCCGGACTCCAAGGAGGTGTGGTCCGAGGTCGCCGTGCGGCTCGCCGACCGCTTCCATGTCGTGCTGTACGACGTGCGGGGCCACGGCCGGTCGACGGCGCCGCGGCCCCTGCGCGGCGGGTTCACGCTGGAGAAGCTGACCGACGACTTCCTGGCGGTGGTCGACGCGGTCAGCCCCGGCGAGCCGGTGCATCTCGTGGGCCACGACTGGGGTTCGGTGCAGTCGTGGGAGTTCGTCACGGTCGCCCGTACGGAGGGCCGGATCGCGTCCTTCACCTCGATGTCAGGACCGTCCCTGGACCACTTCGGCCACTGGATCAAGCGGCGGATGCGGCGGCCCACTCCGCGAAGGATCGGCCAGCTCCTCGGGCAGGGCGCCAAGTCCTGGTACGTGTACATGCTGCACACGCCGGTGCTGCCCGAGCTGGCCTGGCGCGGCCCCCTGGGCAGGCGGTGGCCGAAGATCCTCCAGCGGATCGAGAAGGTGCCGGCGGGCGACTACCCGACCGCGTCACTGCCTTCCGACGCGGCGCACGGCGCCTGGCTCTACCGCGACAACGTACGGTCCCGGCTCGGCCGCCCCCGCGACGACGCGTACGCGCACGCGCCCGTGCAGCTCATCACGCCCCTGGGGGACGCCTTTCTCTCCGAGCGGCTCTACGACGAACTGGAGAAGTGGGCCCCCGAATCGGTGCGCCGCACGCTCCCGGCCAAGCACTGGGTCCCGCGGACCAGGCCCGACCAACTGGCCTCCTGGATATCCGAGTTCGTGACGGTCCACGAGGGTCGCGAAGCCGGGGTGCCCGCGCCCGGGCCGACAGCCTCCGGAAGGTACGCGGAACGGTTCGGCGGGCAGCTCGTGCTGATCACCGGCGCCGGCAGCGGTATCGGGCGGGCCACCGCGTTCGCGTTCGCCGAGGCGGGTGCCCGGGTGGTGGCCGTCGACCGGGACGCGGAGGCCGCGGCCCGCACGGCGGAGATGGCCCGGCTGATCGGCTCGCCCGCGGCCTGGCCGGAGACGGCCGACGTCAGCGACGAGCAGGCCATGGAGAAACTCGCCGACAAGGTCGCCACCGAGTACGGCGTGGTGGACGTGCTGGTGAACAACGCCGGCATCGGACTCTCCGGTTCGTTCTTCGACACCACGGCGGAGGACTGGAGGAAGGTCCTCGACGTCAATCTGTGGGGGGTGATCCACGGCTGCCGGCTCTTCGGGAAGCGGATGGCCGAGCGCGGGCAGGGCGGACACATCGTCAACATCGCGTCGGCGGCGGCGTACCAGCCCTCGAAGGCGCTGCCCGCCTACAGCACCTCCAAGGCGGCCGTGCTGATGCTCAGCGAGTGTCTGCGCGCGGAGCTGGCCAGGAAGGACATCGGCGTCTCGGCGGTCTGCCCCGGCTTCGTCAACACGAACATCACCGCGACCGCCCGTTTCGCCGGGGTCGATGCGGCCGAGGAGAAGCGGCGCCAGAAGAAGTCCGCACGGCTCTACGGACTGCGCAACTACCCGCCGGAGAAGGTCGCCGACGCGATCCTGCGCGCGGTCGTCCGCGACGAGGCGGTGGTTCCGGTCACCCCGGAGGCGCGCGGCGCCCATCTCCTGCACCGCTTCGCGCCCCGGACGCTGCGCGCGATCGCCCGCATGGAGCCACCCTTGTGAGCGGCCGGCCGGCCGTCGGCGGCGGAAGCGATCGGGCGGGCGGCCGCTTCTCCGAGTCGGGAGGGCCGGGAGGGCGGGAGAGATGAGTGACGAGCCGGGCGGCGTCGCCTACCGCATCGAGGACCTGGCCCACCGCAGTGGTGCCACGGTCCGGACGATCCGCGCCTATCAGGACCGCGGACTGCTGCCCCGCCCCGAGCGGCGCGGGCGGGCCAACGTGTACGCGGACGCCCATCTGGCGCGGTTGCGGCAGATCGCCGATCTCCTGGACCGCGGCTACACACTGGCCTCGATCAAGGAGCTGCTGGAGGCCTGGGACGCGGGCCGGGGGCTGGGCGGGATACTCGGCCTGGTCGCGGAGGTCCACGGTCCGTGGACCGACGAGGAGGCCGCCCGGATCTCCCGGGCCGAGCTGGTGGAGCGGTTCGGCGGCCGTCCCGACGACGCGTCGGTCGCGGAGGCTGTGGAGCTGGGCGTGCTGGAGCCCGTTCCGGGCGACGAGGACACCTTCCTCGTCCCGAGCCCTCAAGAGCTGTCCGCGGCGGTCGAGTTGCACCGCGCGGGCGTTCCGCTGTCCGCGATCACCTGTCATCTAAGGGAGTTGAGGGGACAGGTCGAGCACATCGCCTCCCGTTTCCTGGAGTTCACGACGGAGCACGTCTTCGCGCGCTATCTGGGAGAACATCCGCCGAGCGACGCGGAGGCGACCGAGGCGGCCTCGCTCGTACGACGGCTGCGGCCGCTCGCACAGCAGACGGTGGACGCCGAACTGGCCAGGGCCATGAGGCTGTTCGCGACACGCCACCTGAGCCGGCACCTCGCGGCGGGGCAGTTGCCTGTGGAACCGGACGGCGCGCGTCGGGTGGAGGTAGCGGCCGGGACAATGCGGGCCGTGGAGCGTCTGGTTGGCGTCGAGCACGCGGCGGCGTTCGTGACGGCAGCCGCCGAACGTGAGGTACAGGCACGGACTTTGGACCGGTTGACGGCAAACGGCCCTCTCTCCACAGTTGTTGACGAAACACCGTAAATCACATGCGCGTTGTCCACAGATTCGTCAATTCGCCTGTGGATAACGACACTTGGTTGTGGATCAAACCTCCGACCCAAAATCAAATGCGTGATCCGCCTCTCTCCAGGCACGCTGGGAGGATGAAAGAACATGAGCAGGCGGATGATCGGACGGAAAGACAGGCCGATGAACCGATGGACGAGAAGCGCACCGTAAAGGTGTCGAAGTACCTCTCGAAGCATCTGCGGCACCAGCCCGAGCGGATCGGGCTCACGCTCGGAGAGGGCGGCTGGGTCGAGATCGACACCCTGATCTCTGCGGCCACCAGGCACGGCTTCCGCATCACCCGCGCCGAGCTCGATCATGTGGTGGCCACCAACGACAAGCGGCGCTTCGCCGTCGAGGGCACCCGGATCCGGGCCAGCCAGGGCCACTCCGTCGAGGTCGACCTCGGGCTGCCCCCGGCGACCCCGCCGGCGTACCTCTTCCACGGGACCGTGGCCCACAGCCTGGACGCGATCCGCGCCGAGGGCCTGAGAGCCATGAACCGGCACGACGTGCACCTCTCCCCGGACCGGGAGACGGCCACCCGCGTCGGCGCCCGCCGCGGCCGGCCGGTCGTCCTCTCCGTGGACGCCGGCGCCATGCACCGTGACGGCCATGTCTTCAGGGTCAGCGCCAACGGAGTCTGGCTGACCGAGGCCGTGCCCCCGCGCTATCTGCGGTTTCCCGGCTCGCACTGATCCCGGACACCGTCCGAACCGGTCCCGGTCCCCGTCCCGGTCCAGGTCCCGGTGCGTACCGATCTCGGGGTGTCGACCCGCACCGATCCCGGAGTGCCGGCCCACACCGATCCCGGGGCGCCGGCCCGCAGCGATCCCGGGCGCCGGTCCGTGCCGACCCCGGACGCCGGCCCCCGCCGGACCGCCCTGCGGCGACCGTGCCCCGGATCCGTCTACGCTCGACGCATGAGTCTGCGTCTGAGCACCGTGATCCTGCCGTACGTCCGCTGGCACGAGGGCGGGCGTTCCGCATGGCAGCGCGCGGAGCAGCTCGGCTTCCACACCGCGTTCACCTACGACCACCTCTCCTGGCGGACCTTCCGCGACGGCCCCTGGTTCGGGGCCGTGCCGACCCTGACCGCCGCCGCCGCCGTCACCGACCGGCTGCGCCTCGGCACGCTCGTGACCTCGCCGAACTTCCGCCACCCGGTGACCCTCGCCAAGGACCTGATCTCCCTCGACGACGTCTCCGACGGCCGGATCACGCTGGGCATCGGAGCCGGCGGCACCGGTTTCGACGCCACCGCGCTCGGACAGGACCCGTGGACCCCGCGGGAGCGCGCCGACCGCTTCGCCGAGTTCGTGCCCCTGCTCGACCGGCTCCTCACCGAGGACTCCGTCTCCTACGGCGGCAACTTCTACTCGGCGCACGAGGCCCGCAACATCCCCGGTTGCGTCCAGCGCCCCCGGCTGCCGTTCGCCGTGGCCGCCACCGGCCCGCGCGGACTGAAGCTCGCCGCCCGGCACGGGCAGGCGTGGGTGACGACCGGTGACCCGAAGCTGTACGAGACGGGCACCCCCGAACAGTCGGTTCAGGCCATTCGCGGACAGATCGGCAAGCTCGCCGACGCGTGCGCCGAGATCGGCAGGGACGTGGCGGAGCTCGACAAGATCCTGCTCACCGGCTTCACCCCCGACCGGGGCCGTCCCCTGGAGTCCCTCGACGCGTTCGTCGACTTCGCGGGCAGGCACGCCGAACTGGGCGTCACCGACATCGTGATCCACTGGCCGATCCCCGACTCGGACTTCGCCGCCGACCCGAAGGTCTTCGAGAGGATCGCCATGGAAGCGGTGGCCCAGCTCCGCTGAACCCGGCCGCCACGCCCCCGTGGCCCGGCCGGGCACCACAACACGGGTGGAACGACGGCACGGGTGGGGTGAGGGAGGGACGAGGTGAGGCGGCGTGAGGACGGTTACCACTCAAGTGTGCGGACCGCCGCACGACCGTGCGCATATATGCGGGAGACTGGGCACGTGACCTCAGCGACTCGCCGGCCCGAGACCCCGGCCCACACCGTCCCGCCCCGGCTGATCGCCACGGACCTCGACGGCACCTTGTTGCGCGACGACAAATCGGTGTCCGACCGCACGATCGCCGCCCTCGCCGCCGCCGAGCAGGCCGGCATCGAGGTCTTCTTCGTCACCGGCCGCCCCGCCCGCTGGATGGACGTCGTCAGCGACCACGTCCACGGGCACGGCCTGGCCATCGTCGGCAACGGCGCCGCCGTGGTCGACCTGCACGGCGGCCCCGGCACCCATCGCTTCGTCAAGATCCGCGAGCTGACGCCCGACATCGCGCTGGACGTCGTCCGGATCCTGCGGACCGCCGCACCCGGCACGGTGTGCGCCGTCGAGCGGACGTACGGCCTCCATCTCGAACCGGGCTACCCCCTGATGCACATGGAGCCCCCGGAGATCGTCCTGCCCGCCGAGAAGCTCCTCGCCGAGGACGCCATGGACGCCGATCAGCCGGTGCTCAAGGTGCTCGCGTTCCACCCGGAGATGGACCCGGACGAATTCCTCGCCGTCGCCCGCCCCGCCATCGGAGACCGGGCGAACGTGACCCGGTCGAGCCCCAGCGCCCTGCTGGAGATCAGCGGTCCCGGCATCTCCAAGGCGAGCACCCTCGCGCTGTGCTGCGCCGAGCGGGGCATCACGCCCGAGGAGGTCGTCGCCTTCGGCGACATGCCGAACGACGTCGAGATGCTCACCTGGGCCGGCCGGTCGTACGCCATGGGCAACGCCCACCCCGCCGTGATCGCCGCCGCCTCCGGGCGCACGGTCGCGAACAACGAGGACGGGGTGGCGGTCGTCATCGAGCGGATCCTGGCGGACGGCGCGTAGCCCTTCGCGGCCGACACCGAGGGCCTCCGGTATCCGCGTGTGCCCGCTGCCGGTACGGCCGGGCCTCGTCGGCATCCACGCTTGGGCCTCCGCCGGTCCGGCTGACGGGCTTCCGGCCTCCCGTGCGCGACCCTCCGCCGGTCCGGCGGAGGGTTTCCGGCATCCGTGCCGGAGGCCTCGACGGGGGCCGGCGTCCTAGACGACGACCCCGTGTTCCGCCAGCCACGGGACCGGGTCGATCGCCGATCCCATCTCCGGCGTCACCCGCACCTCGAAGTGCAGATGCGGACCGGTCGAGTTGCCGCTCGTGCCCGACTGGCCGATCCACTCCCCGGTCGAGACCCGCTGGCCCTGGTCGACGGCGACCGACGCGAGATGCGCGTACTGCGTGTAGTAGCCGTCGGGGTGCTCGACCACGACCTCGATGCCGAACGCGCCACCGCAGGACACCTTCACCACCCGGCCCGCCCCGACCGCCCGCACCGGGGTGCCGATGGGCACCGCGAAGTCCTGCCCCGTGTGCCGGTGCGCCCAGTGCTCGCCTCCGCTGCCGAACCCCGCGGAGAGTTCGTACGTCTCCACAGGCGCGACCCACGCGCTCGTGAACGCCGACGGCGGCTGGTCGAGACGGACCGCCCCGCGGCAGGAGCCGGCCGCCACGGAGGCGTCCGCCCGGCTCTGCAACGCCGACCGCGCCTCGTCGAGCTTGGCCTCGATGGTCCGCTTGACCGCGGCGAGTTCCCCGGTCCGTTTCTCCAGCGCCTGCCACTCGGAACGGGCCTTCCCCTCGTCCGCCGCGAGCCGGACCTCGGCACGCCGGCTCTTCGCGACGGCGCCGGCGACAGCCAGATCGGCCCGCCGCACGGCGTGCTGACCGCGCATCAGGCCGTCGGGGTCCTTCGCGAACAGGATCTGCGCCGTGTACGGCAGCCCGCCGCCCTGCCGGTACTGGGCGCGCACGATACGGCCCAGATCCTCGTGGAGCACCGCGATCTCCTGCCGCTCCCGGACGAGACGGCGCTCGGCCTGCTCCGCCCGCCCGCGCTGCGCCTCGGCGTCCTGACGCCCCGCCTCGTACTGCCCCGTCGCGACCGAGGCGTCCTCGTACAGCCGCGCCACCTGGGCGCTGATGTCGAGGTCCACGCCGTCTCCGTCGGCCATCGCCGGCCGCGCCGCGACGATCACGAGAGCGGACAACAGGGCCGGTACGAGAAGGGGATGGCGGCGAGATGAGCGCATGACAGCGATCGTGGCCCGCGCCCGCGGGCCCGGCCCGTTCAAGGCGTACACCTGGGGGACAGGACCTCACGAATGGCCCAGCGGCCGGGTCTGACGGCTCTTCAGCGGCTCGGCCGGACGACGCGCGTCGGGCGAGGCCGTTCGTGAACGGGGCACCCGCACAAGGGGCTTCAGTGCGGGACCTGCCACACCACCGTCGTACCGCCACCGCCTTCACCGATCCCCGGCCCGTACCAACTCGCCCCGCCGAGCGACTCGGCACGCCGTTTGAGGTTCTTCAGGCCGCTGCGCCGGCCGCCCTCGGGAATGCCGACCCCGTCGTCCGCGACGGCGAGGCGGACACCGGGTCGCCCGTCCGGCAGCGGCACGTCCGCGTCGACGGAGACCTCGATCCGGGAGGCTCCCGCGTGCCGGAAGGCGTTGGAGAGGGTTTCGCGCAGCGCGGCGATGAGGTTCTTGGCGGTGAGTTCGCCGACCTGCGTGTCGACGGGCCCGGCGAAGTGGTGCCCGGGGTGGAAACCGAGGGGGACGGCGGCCATGTTGATCTCGCGCAGGACGCGGGTGCGCAGTCCGGACGGCGTCTCGGCGGGACCCTGCCGGAGCGCGAAGATCGCGGTGCGGATCTCCTGGATGGTGACGTCGAGTTCATCGACCGCCTTGCCGACACCCCGCCGCACCTCGGGCACGTCCGACCTGCGCTGCGCGCTCTCCAGCATCATTCCGGTGGCGAACAGCCGCTGGATGACAAGGTCGTGCAGGTCGCGGGCGATCCGGTCGCGGTCCTCGTACACCACAAGGCGTTCCCGGTCACGCCGGCTCTCGGCCATCATCAGCGCCAGGGCCGCCTGGGAGGCGAACTGCGTGGCGACGGTCCGCTCGGTCCCGGTGAACTGGCGTCCGTCGCGCGGCCTCGGGGTCAGGAGGGCGCCGAGGACCCGTCCGTCGCACTGCAGGGGGAGCATCATGACGGGCCCGTAGGCGTGGGTGAGATCCGTTCGCAGACGCGGGTCGGCGGACGCGTCCGCCAGGAACACAGGATTCCCGTCGCGGAGTTCGCCGACCAGTTCGCTCTCCGGCGGTACGACCACGCCGAGCGCCTTCGACGGGTGGTCCGCGGCCACCGCCACGACCTCCAGGCCGCCGTCCTCCGCGGGGAGCAGCACGATCCCGGCCGCGGACCCGGAGAGCCGACGGGCCTGTTCGGCGACGATCTGCAACGCGTCCTCGGCGTCGCCGCCCGCCAGCAGTGCGGTGGTGACGGCCACCGAACCGTCGATCCAACGCTCCCGCTGCTTCGCCGCTTCGTACAGGCGGGCGTTGCCGATGGCGATACCGGCCTCGGTGGCGAGTACCCGGACCATGTGGAGATCGTCGTCGCCGAAGGTGCCGCCACCACGCTTCTCGGTGAGGTACAGGTTTCCGAAGATCTCCCCGTGTACCCGGATCGGTACGCCGAGGAAGCTGAGCATCGGTGGATGGCCGGCCGGGAACCCGCAGGAGCGCGGGTCGTCGGTCAGGTTCGCGAGGCGCACCGGATCGGGGTCGCGGATGAGCGCGCCCAGCAGCCCCTTGTGGCCGTCGGGCCTCCGGCCGATCCGGTGGGCGGTCTCCTCGTCGACGCCGCGCTGGATGAAGTCCGAAAGGCCCTCACCGCTCTCGTCCACGACTCCGATGGCCGCGTACCGCGCGTCCGTGAGGTCGGCGGCCGTCTCGCAGATCCGGTCGAGTTTGGAGTGCAGTTCCAGTCCCGATCCGACCGACCGCACGGCCTCCAGCAGCCGGGGGACCCGGGTGTCCGGCTCGCCGGTCGGCGCTCCCGGAGCGCGAGCCGCCGGGGCCGCCGCGCCCGTGTCGTCGCCCGGGACGGGGGAGCCCCTCGCCGCTGACATGCCTTGAGCCTAATGAGTACCTTTTGTCAGGGAAAGTCGGATGGATGCCGGGAGGGAGCGGAACTGCGGACACCTCCCCCGGACACCCCGCTCCCGCCCACGGTGGACACCGCCCACGATCCGCCCGTGCGCCGCTCAGGGCGCCACGGCGCTCACCAGCCGGTCCGCGGCGGTCTCCCGTTCCGCCATCTCCCGCAGCGGCCCATCGACGGCCGACAGCTCGGCGAACGAACCGCGCTGGACCACGCGGCCCCGCGCGAGCACGATCACCTCGTCCACGGCGTCGAGTCCGGCCAGCCGATGCGTGATCAGCAGGGTCGTGCGGCCCTCGGTCGCGGCCAGCAGGTCCGCGGTGAGCGCGTCGGCCGTCGGCAGGTCGAGGTGTTCCGCCGGTTCGTCGAGGACGAGCACGGGGAAGTCGGCGAGCAGCGCCCGTGCCAGGGCGAGCCGCTGGCGCTGGCCGCCGGACAGCCGTGCCCCGTGTTCTCCGATCGGGGTGTCGAGCCCGTCGGGCAGTCCGTCCACCCAGTCGAGGAGGCGGGCCCGCCCGAGCGCGTCGCGCAGCGCGCCCTCGGTCGCGTCCTTGCGGGCGAGCAGCAGGTTCTCGCGCACGGTGCTGTCGAAGAGGTGCGCGTCCTGGGCGCACAGTCCGATCAGCCGGCGCACGGCGTCCCCGTCCATGCCGTACGCGTCCGCCCCGGCGAGCGTGAACGTCCCCGCTTCGGGGTCCAGGAACCGCAGCAGCACCTGCGCGAGCGTCGTCTTGCCGGCTCCGGAGGTGCCGACCACGGCGATCCTGCGGCCTTCTTCGAGGGTCAGGTCGAGTCCGGCCAGCGCGTCCCGGTCCCGGCCCGCGTACCGGGCCCGGAGTCCGGACACCCGGAGCGGGAACGGTGACGCGGGTGCCGGCCGCGGCTGCGCGGGCTCGCGTACGGGATCGGGGGCGTCCAGCACCTCGTACACGCGCTCGGCGCTCTTGCGCACCCGCTGCCGGTACCGGACGGCGAGCGGCAGTCCCATGACGGCCTCGAAGGCGGCGAGCGGGGTGAGGACGACGACGGCCATGAGCACGCCGTGCAGACGCCCCGCGGCGACCGCCTGGGCGCCGACGAGAGCGGTGGCCGCGACGGTGAGCCCGCAGACGAGTGCCGTCAGCGCGTCGCCGAGGGCGGTCGCGGTGGCGGCCCGGGAGGCGATCCTCGTGAGGACGCCGTCGGCCTGCCGTGCCTGGGCGGTGCGGGCGGGCAGCGCGCCCGCGACGGTCAGTTCGGCGGTCCCCGTGAGCAGATCGGCCACCTGGGTGGCCAGCTCGCCACGGGCGGGAGCCAGCCGTCGTTCGGCGCGGCGCGCGACGGCACCGGTCACCAGGGGGACTCCGGCACCCGCCGCCAGCAGACCGGCGGCGAGAACGGCTCCGGCTTCGGGGAGCAGCCAGGCGGTGAACCCGACGGAGGCGGCGGAGACCAGGACAGCGGCTCCGGCCGGCAGCAGCCAGCGCAGCCAGTAGTCCTGGAGGGCGTCGACGTCGGCGACGAGCCTCGACAGCAGGTCGCCGCGCCTGGTGGTCCGCAGTCCGGCGGGCGCGAGCCGTTCCAGACGCCGGTAGACGGCGACCCGCGTGTCGGCCAGGATCCGCAGCACGGCGTCGTGCGAGACGAGCCGTTCCGCGTACCGGAACACCGCCCGTCCGATGCCGAACGTCCGGGTGGCCGTCACGGCCACCATCAGATAGAAGACGGGCGGTTGCTGGGAGGCCCGTGAGATGAGCCAGCCGGAGATCGCCATCAGGCCGACGGCACTCCCGAGGGCGAGGCTGCCGAGGAGCAGGGCGAGCGCGAGCGGGCCACGCCTGGGTGCCGCCATCGCCCGGACGCGGGCGAGCACGCCGTCGCGGCCCCGAGGCATCGCGACAGGTCCTTCTGCCGGGGACAGGCTCTCCGGCGCGGTTCCTCGGGGCGCCTGTGTGCGTGTCGGCGTCGGGGAGCCTGCGACACCGGCCTCGGGCGCCGGCCTCGGCGCGCCGACGACGGCTGCTTCCAGACGGACGACCCGGTCCGCGACGTCCAGGAGGGCCGGCCGGTGCACGACCAGCAGCACGGTCCGTCCCACGGCCAGCCGCCGGACCGCCGCGACGACCTCGGCCTCGGTCGCCCCGTCGAGCGCGGCCGTCGGTTCGTCGAGCAGCAGCACGGGCCGGTCCGCGAGGAACGCCCGCGCGAGTGCCAGGCGTTGGCGCTGGCCGGCCGACAGTCCGGCGCCGTCCTCGCCGAGGACCGTGTCGGCCCCGGCGGGCAGGGCGTCCACGAACTCCGCCGCACCGGCGTCGGCGAGCGCCGTGCGCAGCGCCGCGTCGTCGGCGTCGGGCCGTGCCAGCCGTACGTTCTCGGCGATGGAGCCGGCGTACAGGTGCGGCCGTTGCGGCACCCACGCGATCCGCGAACGCCACTCGGCGAGGTCGGCGTCGGCGAGGTCGGCTCCCCCGGCGCGGACATGGCCGGCGGTGGGCTCCACGAACCCGAGCAAGACGTTCAACAGGGTCGACTTGCCCACCCCGCTGGGGCCGACGAGGGCGACCGTCTCACCGAGTCCGACGGTGAAGGAGACGTCCGAGACCGCGTCCGTGGAGCGTCCCGGATAGCGCACGGTCACGCCGTCGAAGACGATCTCCCCCGCGGGCATGTGCCGCGAACCGGAGCCCGGCGCCGGGGTCTCCAGCACCTCGAAGATCGCCTCGGCGGCCGCGAGCCCTTCGGCGGCGGCGTGGTACTGGGCTCCCACCTGCCTGAGCGGCAGATAGGCCTCGGGCGCCAGCACGAGGATGACGAGCCCCACGTACAGATCCATCTCGCCATGGACGAGCCGCATTCCGATGGTCACCGCGACCAAGGCGACCGAGATGGTGGCGAGCAGTTCCAGGGCGAAGGACGACAGGAAGGCGATCCGGAGCGTCCTCATGGTCGCCTGGCGGTACTCGCCGGTGATCTTCCGGATCGACTCGGCCTGCGCCTTGGCCCGGCCGAACACCTTGAGCGTGGGCAGCCCGGCGACCACGTCCAGGAAGTGGCCGGACAGCCGGGACAGCATCTGCCATTGGCGGTCCATGTGGCTGCGAGTGGCCCAGCCGATCAGCACCATGAACAGGGGGATGAGCGGCAGGGTGGCGACGATGATCGCCGCGGACACCCAGTCCTCGGTCACGATCCGCGCCAGCACGGCGACCGGGACCACCACCGCGAGGCCCAACTGCGGCAGATAGCGCGAGAAGTAGTCGTCGAGCGCGTCGACACCGCGTGTCGCGAGGGCGACCAGGGAGCCGGTGCGCCGGCCGCTGAGCCACCCGGGCCCGAGCGACGCGGCCCGCTCCAGCAGCCGTCCCCTGAGCTCCGACTTGACCGCGGCACTCGCGCGGTGTGCGGCGAGCTCGGTGAGCCAGGCCACCAAAGCGCGCCCGAGCGCCACCGCTGTCAACAGGATCAGGGGGGTACGCAGTTCGGTGACGGAGGACCCGTGCTGGAACGCGCCGACCACCACTTCGGCGATGAGCATCGCCTGAGCGATGACCAGAGCCGCTCCGGCGACACCCAGCCCCACGACCGCGACAAGAAAGCCGCGGGTGGCCCGGGCGTACCGGAGGAGACGCGGATCGATAGGTTTCACGTGAAACACACCTTTGGCCCATCAGGGCACGTTTCACGTGAAACATGCCGACCCATCGGATTCAGTGCGACGCGTCCACGGCGATGTGGTGCGTGCCGATGCGCTTGCGGAACACCCAGTAGGTCCAGCTCTGGTAGAGCAGGACGATCGGCGTGGCGATCACGGCACACCAGGTCATGATCGTCAGGGTGTAGTGGCTCGACGAGGCGTTGGTGACCGTGAGGCTCCAGTCCTCGTTGAGCGAGGACGGCATGACGTCCGGGAAGAGCGACAGGAAGAGCATCGCGACGGCGGCCACGATGGTGAGCCCCGAGAGAATGAACGCCCATCCCTCACGACCGACGCTGACCATCGCCAGCGCCGCGACCAGGGCGACCACGGCCACGATCAGCGCGGCCAGCGACGCGCCGTCACCGTTGTCGATCTGCGTCCAGATGAGGAACACCAGCGCCAGCACGGCCGTGGCCAGGCCGACCCGCAGGGCGAGCTTCCGGGACCGCTCCCGGATGTCTCCGACCGTCTTGAGTCCGACGAACACCGTTCCGTGGAAGGTGAACAGAGTGAGTGTCACCAGACCACCGAGGATGGAGTACACGTTGAGCAGGTCCCAGAAGTTGCCCACGTACTCGAAGTTCCTGTCGATCTTCACTCCGCGCACGATGTTGCCGAAGGCCACACCCCACAGGAACGCCGGGAGCAGCGAGGTCCAGAAGATCGCTGTCTCCCAGTTGCGCTGCCAGCGCTCCTCGGGTCGCTTCGCCCGGTACTCGAAGGCGACGCCTCGCACGATCAGACAGACCAGGATGATCAGCAGGGGCAGATAGAAGCCCGAGAAGAGGGTGGCGTACCACTCGGGGAAGGCCGCGAAGGTCGCACCGCCGGCCGTGAGCAGCCACACTTCGTTGCCGTCCCACACGGGGCCGATCGTGTTGATCAGCACCCGCTTCTCGATGCGGTCGCGGGCCAGCAGCTTGGTGAGGATGCCGACTCCGAAGTCGAAGCCCTCCAGGAAGAAGTAGCCGATCCAGAGGATCGCGATGAGGACGAACCAGACGTCGTGAAGTTCCATGACTCAGCAGCTCCCTGAGCCTAGTAGGAGAAGGCCATCGGCTTGTCGGCGTCCCTGGAGTCGCCGCCGATCCTGGTGGGCGGGTTGAGGTCGGACTCGGTCAGCTCGGGCGGACCTGCCTTGACGTACTTCGCGAGCAGCTTGACCTCGATGACGGCGAGGATCGCGTAGATCAGCGAGTAGACGGTCAGGGAGGTGATGACCTCGCCCTGCGAGACGGTGGGGGAGACCCCGTACCGCGTCTGCAGAACGCCGTACACGACCCACGGCTGACGGCCCATCTCGGTGAAGATCCAGCCCCAGGAGTTGGCGATCAGCGGGAAGGCCAGGGTCCAGATGGCGATGCGCCAGCCCCACTTGGTGAGCTTCGGGCCGAGTGCCTTGCTCTTGAACAGGACCAGATGCGGTGCCTCGTCCTCGCCGACCCTCAGGTGCTGCGGCAGCATGAACTTCTTGCGGGTCAGCCAGAGTCCGACGATGCCGATCGCGAAGGAGGCCATGCCGAAGCCGATCATCCAGCGGAACGCCCAGAAGGTGACCGGGATGATGGGGCGGTAGTCGCCGGGGCCGTACTTCTCCTGCTCGGCCTTGTTCGTGTCGTTGATGCCGGGGACGTACGAGTTGAAGTCGTCGTCGGCGAGGAACGACAGTATCCCGGGGATCGACAGCTCGACGGTGTTGTGGCCCTTGCTGACATCTCCGTACGCGAAGATCGAGAAGGGCGCGGAGTCCTGGCCGTCCCACAGCGCCTCGGCGGCGGCCATCTTCATCGGCTGCTGCTTGAACATGATCTTGCCGAGGGTGTCGCCGCTGATCGCCGTGAGGAGACCGGCGACGACGACGGTGACGAGGCCGAGGCGCAGCGAGGTCTTCATGACGGCGACGTGCCGCTTGCGGACCAGGTGGATCGCGGCGATGCCCACCATGAAGGCGCCGCCGGTCAGAAACGCCGCGGTCAGGGTGTGGAACACCTGGGCGAGCGCGGTGTTCTGGGTCAGCACATGCCAGAAGTCGGTGAGTTCCGCGCGCCCCTTCTCCTTGTTGATCCGGTAGCCGACCGGGTGCTGCATCCACGAGTTGGCCGCGAGGATGAAGTACGCGGACAGCATGGTGCCGATGGAGACCATCCACATGCAGGCGAGGTGGAGCTTTTTAGGCAGCTTGTCCCAGCCGAAGATCCACAGCCCGATGAAGGTGGACTCGAAGAAGAAGGCGAGCAGGGCCTCGAAGGCGAGCGGAGCGCCGAAGATGTCGCCGACGAAGCGTGAGTAGGCGGACCAGTTCATACCGAACTGGAACTCCTGGACGATGCCGGTGACCACGCCCATCGCGATGTTGATCAGGAACAGCTTGCCCCAGAACTTGGTGGCGCTCAGGTACTTCGGCTTCTCCGTACGCACCCAGGCGGTCTGCAGGCCGGCGACGAGCGCCGCGAGCGAGATCGTCAGGGGCACGAAAAAGAAGTGGTAGACGGTGATGATTCCGAACTGCCATCGCGCCATGGTCTCTGGCGCCAAAGCCAATTCCACGTCGTCAGTCTCCTTACGTCGCCGTTGTCACAGCGGCAGTGTGCCCGCTTCGTCACAGACATCATGGGAGCAACAGGACACGCTTGTGAACGCGTTCACATTCACAAGCAATTATGACGCATGCTCGTTCGACGGCGTAGGGGCGGGGGGTCCTTAACCGGGACCGAACGGCCCCAACGCCGAGGGGCCCGTACGCGATCGACGCGTACGGGCCCCTCGGCGGGTGACTACAGCCCCTTGTGGAAGCTCTCGGTCGCCTTCAGGAAGATGTCGTTCGCCTCGGTCTCACCGATCGTGACGCGGACGCCCTCACCCGCGAAGGGACGCACGACGACCCCGGCCTGCTCGCAGTGCGCGGCGAAGTCCAGAGTGCGCTCCCCCAGTCGCAGCCACACGAAGTTGGCCTGCGTCTCAGGCACCGTCCAGCCCTGACCGCGCAGGGCGTCGACCACCCGGGTGCGCTCGCAGACCAGCGAACCGACCCGGCCGATCAGTTCGTCCTCGGCCCGCAGACTCGCCACCGCGGCGTCCTGGGCGAGCTGGCTCACGCCGAACGGCACCGCCGTCTTCCGGAGCGCGGCCGCCACCGGCTCGTGAGCGATCGCGAAGCCGACCCGGAGTCCGGCCAGCCCGTACGCCTTGGAGAACGTGCGCAGTACACAGACGTTGGGCCGGTCACGGTAGATCTCCACACCGTCCGGCACCTCGACGTCACGGATGAACTCGCGGTACGCCTCGTCCAGGACGACCAGCACATCGCTCGGCACTCGGTCCAGGAACCGCTCCAGCTCCGCCCGGCGGACCACCGTGCCGGTCGGATTGTTCGGGTTGCAGACGAAAATCAGCCGCGTCCGGTCGGTGATGGCGTCGGCCATCGCGTCCAGGTCGTGCACCTCGCCCGGGGTCAGCGGCACCCGCACCGAGGTCGCCCCGCTGATCTGCGTGATGATCGGGTACGCCTCGAAGGACCGCCAGGCGTAGATGACCTCGTCACCGGGACCGCTCGTGGACTGCAGCAGCGACTGCGCGACACCGACCGAGCCCGTGCCGGTCGCCAGGTGGGAGACCGGGACGCCGAAACGGTCCGCCAGCTCGTTCATCAGCCCGGTGCACGCCATGTCCGGGTAGCGGTTGAACGAACCGGCCGCCGCGGTCAGGCTCTCGACCACGCCCGGCAGCGGCGGATACGGGTTCTCGTTGGAGGACAGCTTGTACGCCACGGCGCCGCCGGCGGCGGCGGGTTTGCCGGGCTTGTAGGTGGGGATCCCCGCCAGCTCGGCACGCAGCTTGGGGTTCGTGTCGCTCACCGCAGTCCTCCTCGTGACCACCAGCGGCTCATGACCACCACCGGCTACCAATACTTCTCACCTTATGAGGATTCCGCGCCGCTGCGAATGGCCTGTGGACAACCCGACACCGCCGCGCGCCCCGCCGGGTGATCATCCGCGGACGCCGGTGACATCCGGTCGGGGCGTCGCCGTCGCCCACCCGGGGCCCCCTCCTCGTACGAAGTCGTACGAAAAGGGGGCGCGTCGAGGGCTACCACATGCGCCGGTGGCTCACGCCGTGGCGCGCATCCCTCGTACAGGTGAGTTGAGACCTCTTCGAAACATGACCCGCTTGGCAGGCGCGCGCACGCCGACAAGTCACGTATCGGGATGGGATCGCTCAACTACCTTCGCTTCAAAGGGAGTTAGCGCATTTCGATCATGCAGAAACGTGCCTGTCAACGCGTGCATATGCGTCCGCACTACCCCACCGTATGAGCCCTACTATCGGCTCGCCATGACAGCAGCAGGGAAGCACCAGGTGAGCCGGGCGGAGACCTCCCGCCGAGGCGGTCGGCCGGGCCGGGCGGGCATCAGAGACGTGGCCGCGGCAGCAGGGGTCTCCATCACAACCGTGTCCGATGCCCTCAACGGCAAGGGGCGGCTCCCGGACGCCACCCGACGCCATGTCCGCGAAGTCGCCGACCGGCTGGGGTATCGCCCCTCGGCCGCGGCCCGAACCCTCCGTACCGGCAAGTCGGGCCTGATCGGCCTGACCGTCACCACGTACGGGGATGAACCTTTCACCTTCACCGAGTTCGCGTACTTCGCCGAGATGGCCAGAGCCGCCACCTCGGCCGCGCTCGCCCGGGGATACGCCCTGGTCATCCTCCCGGCGACCTCCCGCCACGACGTGTGGTCGAACGTCGCCCTGGACGGAACCGTGGTCATCGACCCGTCCGACCAGGATCCGGTCGTCAGCGAGCTGGTCCGCCAGGGGCTGCCCGTCGTCTCCGACGGCCGGCCCGTGGGATCGCTCCCGGTCACCGCCTGGGTGGACAACGACCACGAGGCCGCGGTCCTCGGCATCCTCGACCACCTGGCCGACGCCGGAGCCCGGCGTATCGGCCTCCTCACCGGCACCACCACGGACACGTACACCCGCCTCTCCACCACCGCGTACCTGCGCTGGTGCGAGCGCGTGGGCCAGGATCCGGTGTACGAGGCCTATCCGGCGCACGATCCATGCGCCGGAGCGGTGGCCGCCGACCGGCTCCTCGCCCGGCCCGACCGGCCGGACGCCGTCTACGGCCTCTTCGACCCGAACGGCACCGACCTGCTGGCGGCCGCCCGCCGCTACGGTCTGCGCGTACCCGACGACCTGCTTCTGGTGTGCTGCAGCGAGTCGAACGTCTACGCCAGCACCGAGCCACCCGTCACGACGCTGTCCCTCAAACCGCGCAGAATCGGCACGGCGGTCGTCCAGTTGCTGATCGACGCCATCGAGGGGGTCGAATCGGACCAACCGGTCGAGCAGGTGATACCCACGGAGCTGATCGTGCGGACCTCGTCGCAGCGGCGGCCGCCCCGGACGACCGTCAGTCCGCCACGATCACCCGAGCAGGGCTGAGGCACGATCCGAACGGGGTGGGGCGAGCTCCGCCCAATTCGGGCGAAAACCGCGGTGAACTGGGCTCCTGTTCCGATTCACCACCCCTGGGTCATCACATGGCGCGATCCGCATTCCTATGATGGGCGGACGACACCGCGGGCCGCTGCGACCAGGCAGTCCGAACGGGTGCAGATGCGGCGCGATGGTGGTGGAGGGGTCGATGACTCAGGGGGCCGGTCAGGGACCCGAGGTGGTGCGGACGGCGACGTTGCGCGACTTCCGGGTACCCGGGTACGTCCACGAGACCGGTCCGTATGCGCAGGACACGCCTCACGGCGAGGGCGCCGGACCCATGACCGCGCGGTACGCGTCGGGAGAGTCCTCCCCGTACGCGTCCGGGGAGGCTCCGCCGGAGTTCCCGGGCGAGTTCTCCGAGGGGTACACGCCCACGCAGCGCGATCTGCCGGTCATCCACCGCGGCGACACCCAGCAGGTCGTCGTCGACCCCTCCGGCGCACCCGCCCCGGCACCCGGCGCCGGACCCGGCCCGCTGTACGTCGTCGGGGACGTGCACGGCTATCTCGACCAGCTCGTCGCCGCGCTCCAGGCCAAGGGCCTCGTCGACGCCGCCGGCAACTGGTCGGCCGGCACCTCGCGCCTGTGGTTCCTCGGCGACTTCACCGACCGGGGTCCGGACGGCATCGGCGTGATCGACCTCGTGATGCGGCTGTCCGCCGAGGCGGCCGCGGCCGGCGGCTACTGCAAGGCGCTCATGGGCAACCACGAGCTGTTGCTGCTCGGCGCCAAGCGGTTCGGCGACACCCCGGTCAGCTCCGGCGCCGGCACCGCCACCTTCCAGGCCGCTTGGCTCCTCAACGGCGGCCAGAAGACGGACATGGACCGCCTCCAGGACCACCACCTGCAGTGGATGGCCCGCCTCGACGCCATGGAACTGGTCGACGGACACCTTCTGGTGCACTCCGACACCACCGCCTACCTCGACTACGGCGACTCAATCGAAGCGGTCAACGACACCGTCCGCGAAACCCTCACCCGCAACGACGCCGAGGACTGCTGGGACCTGTTCCGCAAGTTCACCCGTCGCTTCGCCTTCCGCGACGAGGGCGCCGAGGCGGTCCACGCACTGCTCGGCGCGTACGGCGGCACCCGCATCGTCCACGGCCACAGCCCCATTCCCTACCTCCTCGGCGAGGTGAACCCGGAGGACGGCGAGGCCGGAGCGGGTCCCGTCATCGAAGGACCGCACGTCTACGCCGACGGTCTGGCCATCGCGATGGACGGTGGAGTGACCATGGCCGGAAAGCTGCTGGTCCAACAACTTCCGCTGGATATCTGAGCGTTCACCGGGCAGGCGTCCGGCCGACGGACCACTCCGGACAGGGGCCAATTTCTGGAAACCCCCTGTCACGGCGTGCCGTCGCCGCTCTACCATCGGCTTATCCGTAGCAGGCTCCCCTCCGTTTCTGCCCGACGGCTCGTCAGCGTGCGAGCCACCAGCCCTACGGAGCATCGGGGGATGCAGATGAACAGCGTTCCGCAGCACCTGCTGAGCGAGGACCGCCAGGAATACGAGCGGATCCTCGATGAGGCGCTGCGCTCCGCACCACACCGCCCGGAACTCGCCGCTGTCGGCCAGCGGCTCAACCTCGAACAACTGCGCACCATGGCGCTCAACGCCACGGCCCTCATCACGACGGCCGCGTCGGACGAGTACGCGCACTATGTGAAGATCCGCAGCGAACTGCGCCGGCCGGTGCGGTCCGCCCCGGCCGTGAGCGAGGAAGCCGGCTCCACGGAGCCGGGCACGACCGCGATGGGGCTCGCCGCCACCGTGGGGGAGGTCACCGAGACCGCCGGGGCCGGTGCCGTCGCCGTCGTCGCGGTGCTCGCCCCCGTCCTCGCCGGGACAGCCGCGGCGATATTCCTGCTCGTGGGCTACGTCCTGAGGATGCTCGATCCCGAGCCGACCATCGCCAGAACCCTTCTCACCACCGGATGGGTCTTCGGCGCGGTCACGGCGGCCGCCATTCTGGTCGCCGCGGCCGGACTGCTGCTGACCGCCCTGCGCAACAGCTCGTCCTCCCTCCATGCGGGAGCGGGTGACGAGCTGACCGGACAGGTCGCCCGGGCCAAGGAGGCCTGGCGTGACGCCCTGCTGGAGCGCGGCATCATGCCGTTCCTCCGGGAAGCCCTCGCGGACCCGGGCTCGGCGGCACTGAGCCGACCCGCACCGGCCCCCAGCCGCATGCCCCACCTCGGGTACGGCCGGCCGGGGTTCAGCAGTCCCGACGGCGGACCCGCGGCGGGCCCGCGCCCGAGTTTCTCCAGCCCGGACTTCACCAGCCCGGACTTCGGAGGACCGGAACACCAGCCCGAGTGACCCGGCCGGCCGACGGCCGGGTCCGAGGCAGGAGAGGGCCCGCGCGGGTGCGCGGGCCCGTACACCCGTGCCGGTGCGGTGCTTTCCGGCCACCGGCACCGGCGGGCTCTCACGGCTGCCCCGGGATCTGTCGACGCCGTCCCGCGGGCTCCCCCCTCCGTCTGTCGGGCCGTCTCAGACGATGCCCAGCCGACGCGCCTCCTTCACCCACGACGGGAACTCGGACAGCAGCCGGTCGTAGAGCTCCGGATCCGGGACGTCGCTGATGTCGTCGACCGCGAAGAAGCCCACGTTGTCGACGCGCCTGCCCGGCAGGGTGTCGAACCTCTCCAGAACGCCGTAGTTGGAGCGCCCCAGTCCGACGAACTGCCAGAAGACCGGCTCTTCCACCGCCTCGCGCAGCTCGTTCTCGATCTCCTTGTTGCGGTAGACGCCGCCGTCGGAGAAGAAGAGCACCAGCGTGGGATCGGCGGCCGAATGCGCGCGGACGAACGCCCGGACCTCGGCGATCACCTTCTGCTCCTCGTTCTGGATGCCCACCGCCCGCATGTCCACCTGGCCCGGCAGCAGGCCCTTCCTCGGCTTCTTCCGCCGGAACAGCGTCAGTTCACCGACCCGGACATGGTGCTCCAGCCACTCCGGCAGATCGCCCAGGGCGAGGTCCGGCAGCCGGGCCGGGTTCGACGCGAACGTCCACGCCTGCATCTCCCCGTCGTCGTCCAACTGGGCCGCCACCGCGGCCATCCGCTCCACGACGTCGGCCACGACGCCCCTGGAGTACAGGAACGACATCGAGCCGGAGGCGTCCAGGACCAGGATGACGCGGGCTCTGATGCCCACGGCCCCGTGCTTGCGCAGACTGACCGCCACCTGCTCCTTGCGCAGGGAGAGCCGCTTGCGCATGTCCACGGGCAACCGCTCCTCTCCCTTGACGAGACGAGGAGCCGAGCCGGAACCCGGGGCCGGGGGCGCCTGGGGCACCGGGGGTGCCAGGGGTGCAGACGGGAGGGGCGCGGCCGGGGGCACAGGGGTCGGCGGGGCCGCGGGGGCCTGCGGGGGTGCCGGTGCCGGCGGAGGTGACAGAGGTGACGGGGGAACGGGCGCGGCGGGGCTCATCGGGACCGACGGCGGAGTCGTTGCCGACGGGAGTGCCGGTGAGGCGGTTCCGGGGGACGCGCTCCTCGCGTCCGTGCTCCCGGAAGCGCCCGGCTCCTCGTCCACGCTGATCCCGAAGTCCGTGGCCAGGCCCGCGAGTCCGGAGGCATACCCCTGGCCCACCGCGCGGAACTTCCACTGACCGCCCCGCAGGTACAGCTCGCCTCCGATGAAGGCGGTCTCCGTCGTCGCCTCCATCTCGAAGAACGCCAGTTCCTCGCCGGTTCCGGCGTCGAGCAGCCTCAGCTTCAGTCCCGACAGCTCGCCGAAGGTGCCTCCGTCCGCCGAGGCACCCAGGACCACCCGCTGGATCTCCGGCTCCAGGGCGCGCAGATCCACCTCGACGGTGTCCGTCGTCCCGTCGCCCTCCCGCCGCTTGCCCGCGTGGCGCACGGCGCCGGAGGCATGCCGGGGCTGGTTGTAGAAGACGAAGTCACCGTCGTCGCGGACCTTCCCGTCCGCGCGCAGCAGCAGGGCCGAGGCATCGGCGTCGGGCGCGCCGGGGCCTCCCGTCCAGCCGAGTACGACCCGCACCGCCTGCGCGGCAACGGGAAGGTTGGCACCCTTGCTCATCGATGTCGGTGTCATGCGCCCAGTCTCCCTGGAGAAGCCGTCGGTGGATCCGACCGATGGGCCCGCGCGTGGGAGGAACCGGCCGCGTCCAAGGCGGCCCGGACGAACTCACGCAGGCGTTCGGTGGTGTTGCTCTCCCTCCACACCAGTCCCCGCTCGATCGGCCGGGCGTCGTGAAGGGGTACGTAGGCGATGTCGGGCCGGGGGTAGTACTGCCGCGAGTGCTCTCCGACCGGAAGGACGCCCCGGCCCATCGCGACCAGGGTCAGCATCTCGGAGAACGAACCGCCGACCGGGCCCTTCGGGACGGGTCTGCCCGATGGGGTGTGGTCCGGTGTGCGGTCCCGCTTGAACCCCGCCGAGGTCACCGCGGGGTACTGCACCACGGGGTGTTCCGCGAGCACCTCCAGGGACAGCCGCTCCTCACCGGCCAGCGGATGACCGGCCGCGACCGCCAGGACCCTTTCCTCCCGCAGCAGGGCGGGTCCGCGGGCCATTCCGTCGAAGGGGAACGAGGCGAGCAGCACGTCGACCGAACCGTCCACGAGACTCGCACGGGAGTTGGAGAGCTGGACCTCCCGCACGTCGACCCGGCAGTCCGGGTGACGCTCACCGAACAGGGCGACCGCTCTGAGAAGCGCGGGCGCCGTCCACTCACCGAGGAAGGCGACCCGCAGCTCTCCGGTGATGCCCCGGCTCGCGTCGGCGGCCCTGCGCAGCGCGGCTTCGATCCCGGCGACCAGGGGCGTCAGGTCGTCCGCGAGCTGTCGGCCGATCGGGGTGAGCCGGACCGAACGGCTGGTGCGTTCGAACAGCAGGCCGCCGACTTTGCGCTCCAGCGTCTTGATCACCTGGCTGACCCGCCCGGTGGTGATCAGTAGCCGCTCGGCGGTCCGGCCGAAGTGCAGTTCCTCGGCCAGCGTCAGAAAGGTCTCGATCTCCAGGCGCTCCAGCATGAACCCCCCAGCGTTAAATCCAGCTCAACGGTCGTGCAGCGATCATGCCTTGATGGCGTCCGTCCCACGGCGGATCGTAGAAGGCGTCCACCCGGCCGGGGGAGGAAGCCGGACAGTCCCCGGCACTCCGCGGGCACGGCGCCTCCGTGCCCGGCTCCGCCCACCGCGTCCGCCACCCCCATCACACCCTTTCCGAAGCGGGGACCCCATGACTTCCGCGGACATCACCGCCCATCTGAACGGGCTCGACGGCCCACTGCGCGACATCGGCGAGAGGGCCAGGCACGTCATCGACTCGGTCCTCCCCGACGGCTCCGGCGCGATGTGGCACGGCCATCCCGCCTGGAGCCTCGGGGACAGGCCGGGCCGGACCCCGGTCTGCCTGCTGAAAGCCCACACGTCCTACGTCACCTTCGGCCTGTGGCGCGGCCAGGACGTGGCCGACCCATCGGGCCGGCTGGTCGCCGGCGCCCGCCGGATGGCCTCGGTGAAGCTCGGCCGAGCCGACGAGATCGACCCCGACCTGTTCAGCGCGTGGCTTCGCCACGCCGTCGCCCTGGAGACGACATGACCACCCTGCGCGTGAAGGCCTTCGACCATCTGGTCCTCAAGGTGGAGGACGTCGAACGGTCCCTGGACTTCTACACCGGACTTCTCGGCCTGGAACCCGTACGCGTCGCCGAATGGCGTCTCGGGCAGGCCCCGTTCCCGTCGGTGAGGGTCACCGCGGAAACCATCATCGACCTGATCGCCCATGCCCCTGAGGGGTCCAACGTCGACCACATCTGTCTCACCGTGGAACCGCTGGACTGGGACCGGGTCATCGCGTCGGGATCCTTCACCGTGCTCGAAGGGCCCGTGGAACGCTTCGGCGCGCGCGGCACCGCGACCTCGGTCTATGTCCGGGACCCGGACGCCAACACCGTCGAACTGCGCTGGTACCCGCAGGACGTCACACCGTGACCGGGCCGGGGACCGCGGTCCGGGTGTGCTCCCCGGACCGCGCCCCCGCGGGATGGCTCAGTCGGCCAGCGGCAGGTACACGCGGTTGCCGGCCTCCGCGAACTCCCGGGACTTCTGGAGCATGCCCTCGGAGATCTCCGCGGCGGAGGCGCCGTCGGCCGCTTCACCGCCGAATCGCTCGTTGATGTCCTGGCTGATCTTCATCGAGCAGAACTTCGGCCCGCACATGGAGCAGAAGTGGGCCGTCTTGGCGGGCTCGGCCGGCAGAGTCTGGTCGTGGAACTCCCGCGCCGTGTCCGGATCGAGAGCCAGGTTGAACTGGTCCTCCCACCGGAACTCGAAGCGGGCGTCGGAGAGCGCGTCATCCCATTCCTGCGCACCTGGGTGCCCCTTGGCGAGGTCGGCTGCGTGGGCGGCGATCTTGTAGGTGATGACGCCGGTCTTGACGTCGTCACGATCGGGCAGGCCCAAGTGCTCCTTGGGCGTGACATAGCAGAGCATGGCCGTGCCCCACCAGGCGATCATCGCGGCACCGATGCCGGAAGTGATGTGGTCGTACGCCGGCGCGACGTCCGTCGTCAGCGGGCCGAGGGTATAGAACGGAGCTTCATCACAGATCTCCTGCTGAAGGTCGATGTTCTCCTTGATCTTGTGCATCGGGACATGTCCCGGGCCTTCGATCATCGTCTGTACCTGAAAACGCTTCGCGACCGCGTTGAGTTCCCCGAGCGTCCTCAACTCGGCGAATTGCGCGGCGTCGTTGGCGTCCGCGATGGAACCCGGCCGCAGCCCGTCGCCGAGCGAGTAGGTGACGTCGTACGCGGCGAGGATCTCGCAGAGTTCCTCGAAGTTCTCGTACAGGAACGATTCCTTGTGGTGCGCGAGGCACCAGGCGGCCATGATCGAGCCGCCGCGCGAGACGATGCCGGTCTTGCGGTTCGCGGTGAGCGGTACGTACGCCAGGCGCACGCCCGCGTGGACCGTCATGTAGTCCACGCCCTGCTCGGCCTGTTCGACGACGGTGTCCTTGTAGATCTCCCAGGTCAGCTCCTCCGCACGACCGTCGACCTTTTCCAGCGCCTGGTAGAGCGGCACGGTGCCGATGGGTACGGGGGAGTTGCGCAGCACCCATTCACGGGTGGTGTGGATGTTGCGACCGGTGGACAGGTCCATGACCGTGTCAGCACCCCAGCGGGTCGCCCAGGTCATCTTCTCCACCTCCTCCTCGATGGAGGAAGTCACCGCGGAATTGCCGATGTTGGCGTTGACCTTCACCAGGAACCGTTTGCCGATGATCATCGGCTCGATCTCCGGATGGTTGACGTTCACGGGCAGCACCGCTCGGCCCGCGGCGATCTCCTCCCGTACGACCTCGGGATCGACGTTCTCGCGGAGCGCCACGAACTCCATCTCGGGCGTGATCTCCCCGCGTCGCGCGTAGGCGAGTTGGGTGACCGCCTGGCCGGGCCGCCCACGGCGTGGCTGTCGCGGCCGGCCGGGGAAGACCGCGTCGAGGTTGCGCAGTCCTCCGCGCGGGGACGTGTGCTTGATCCCGTCGTCCTCGGGGCGGACGGGGCGGCCCGCGTACTCGTCGGTGTCTCCGCGCGCGATGATCCAGTTCTCACGCAGCGGCGCCAGCCCCCTGCGCACATCGGTGTCGACGGTCGGATCGGTGTACGGGCCGGACGTGTCGTACAGCGTCACGGACTGCCCGTTGGTGAGGTGCACCTGGCGGACCGGCACCCGCAGATCGGGGCGTGTGCCCCCGACGTACGCCTTGTGCCAGCCGATGGACTGCCTGTCCTGGCCGTCCGGAGACAGCGGGGAAGCCCCGTCCGTCCGCCCGGAGGCAGGCATGCGTACATCCTTGTCGGTCATCTGACCTACTCCCTACGCCGGCATTACCCGGTAACAGGTTCAGCGGTCGACGCAGCGGCTTCCGATCGCCGATGTTTCATGTGAAACATCGCGAAGACGGAGGTCAGCGTCCTCTCAGCCCGGTGCTCCGAGCTCCCGCGTGTGCAAAGGTGCCTCCACGCTAGCGCCATATTTGGCGCGGTGAACAGAGGGCCCTTGACGTTCTTGCGATGATCGGGCGGTGACGACGACCCGGCAGCACTCGTTCCCCCCGTCCGAGCCACCACGCCGTCCCGGCTCCGACGGCGGCCGCGGACATGGCTCCGGCACCGGCCCCGAGCACCGGCATGAGCAGGGGCACGGACATGGGCACGGACATGGGCACGGACATGGGCACGGACCGGACGGTGATCATCACGGTTCGGGCGACGGGCACGAGCCGGGTTCCCGCCGCGGGCACAGCGAACCTGCGGGTGCCGGGCACGGGCATTCCCACAGCCACGGTCCCGCGGCGCCGGTCTCCAAGCATCTGCGCAAGGTCATCGCCGCGGTACTGATCCCCTTCGCGGCGGCGGTCGTGGCGGGTCTCGTGCTCCTGTGGCCCGGCGGCGCACCGGCCCACGAGCGCACCGGTGTCGGCTTCGACCGGCAGACCCAGCAGGCGACGGTCACGAAGATCGACCAAGTGGACTGCAAGTCCGTGAACGCCTCCTCGGGGACCTCGGTGGGCGACACCTCCGCGACCGGGGGTTCCTCGGCTCGGAGCGGGTCCTCGAGGGAATGCAAGAAAGCGACCGTCCGGATCGACACCGGAAAGGACAAGGGCCGCACGTTCACCGAGATCGTCCAGCCGGACCAGTCACGGCAGTTGCACCAGAGCGAGAAGGTCGTCGTCGCGTACGAGCCGTCCGCTCCCAAGGACCTCCAGTACTCGGTCACGGACGCGAACCGGAAGCTGCCGCTGACGCTGCTCGCCGTGATCTTCGCGGTGGTCGTCGTGGTGATCGGCAGGATGCGCGGCATCATGGCGCTGGTCGCCCTGGCCATCAGCTTCGTGATCCTGAACTTCTTCATCCTGCCCGCGATCCTGCAGGGCTCGAACCCGCTGCTCGTGGCCGTTGTCGGGTCCAGCGCGATCATGCTGATCGCGCTCTACATGTGTCACGGTCTGTCGGCCCGGACGTCCGTGGCGGTGGTCGGCACCCTGCTCTCGCTGGTGCTGATCGGTTTCCTCGGCTCGTTCTTCATCGACTGGGCCGTACTGACCGGCAACACCGACGACAGCACCGGCCTGATCCACGGCCTGTACCCGTCCATCGACATGAGCGGTCTGCTGCTGGCCGGCGTCATCATCGGTTCGCTCGGCGTCCTGGACGACGTGACGGTGACACAGACGTCCGCCGTCTGGGAACTGCACGAGGCGAACCCCACGATGGGCCGGCGCGCCCTGTACCGGGCGGGTATCCGTATCGGCCGGGACCACATCGCGTCGGTCGTCAACACGCTCGTCCTGGCCTACGCGGGCGCCGCGCTGCCGCTGCTCCTGCTCTTCTCGATCGCGCAGAGCAGCGTGGACACCGTCGCCAACAGCGAGCTGGTCGCCGAGGAGATCGTGCGGACGCTCGTCGGATCGATCGGTCTGGTCGCCGCGGTGCCGGTGACGACCGCGCTGGCCGCCCTGGTGGTCGCCGCGGACCGTGAGGACGGCGCGCCCGTCCCCGCCCAGTCCACGGCCGACAGGACCCCGGCGCGGAGCGGCAAGGGACGTCGCCGCAAGCACTGACGCGTGCCCAGTAAGCGCTGAAACCATCCTGCACCGGCGGCCCTTGTGAGGAAGCGTTCCTCCGCTTCGGGCCGACCGGGGCGTCAGCCCGCGCTCTGCTCCTCCGAGAGGATGCGGTCGAGCACCGCGTCGAGGGATGTGTCGAATCCTTCGAGAGAGCGTTCCTGCCCGAGCGGCACGAGCCGGTCCGTCCGGTCGAGGAACGCGACGAGCGGCGCGGTCCCGGACCGGAACAGCGCGTGATCACCGCCGACCTGAAGCCGGATCAGCACCTCTCCCAGGGCCTCCTGGTCGGCCGGAGCGATGTGCACATCGCCGTCACCACAGGGCCTGCCCACCCCGTCGATGAGCAGTTCCCGCCCGAACGCCCAGGTCACCGGCGCGTCGCCGGGCAAGTGGAAGGTCAACCGCACCGCGTACGGATCACAGGTCTCGTATCGCAGTTCGACAGGAATGCGGAAGGACAGCTCCTCGGACACGAGGAAGCTCATCATGACCTCTGCCTGCACCGACTCGCGCATCGCCTACCCCGTCGTTTGCTGTCGACTGGCCAGCAGTCGTCCCACCTGACACTGCTGGAAATATTGCTCAACGTGCATGCCTAATTACAAGGAGTGAGTTTTCAGATACTGATAGAGATGGCGAGTGTTCCTAGTAGGCGGCCCACCTCGCTCTGGAGCCTCCGTGCCGTGGGGATCAGCCGGTCGCCCTGGTGGGACGGGAGGGAGAAGGCGACGACCGCGGCCGAACTGCCCACCGTGACCGGGATCGCGGCGCAGACCGTGCCCAGCGCGTACTCCTGCCGCTCGATCACCGGTTCCATCCGGCCCGTCCGTTCCAGCCGGCGCAGCAGACGGTCCTCGTCACGCACCGTGTACGGGGTGAGCGCCCGCACCGGGTAGCGGTCGAGATGGTCGCGCCGGGACTTGTCGTCCAACTGGGCCAGCAGGCACTGGCCGACCGCGTGGGCGTGCCCGGTCTCGCGGAAGTCGGCCCACTCCTCGACGGCGGGGTTCGCCGGGGTGTCCGCGACGCACATGACCTCGATCTCACCCTCGCGGTAGACCGCGTAGTACACAGGTGCGCCGATCGCGTCGCGCCAGTGCTCGAGGGTGTCCCGCACCGTGCTGCGACGTTTCTGCCGGGCTCCGCTGCTGCCGAGCCGCTCGGCGGCCTCGCCGAGGAAGAACAGCCCCCTGTCGCGCCGCAGATAGCCCTCGTGGACCAGGGTGCGCAGCAGGTGGTAGGCGGTCGGCAACGCCAGTCCCGCCTCCCGGGCGAGCTGTTTGGCGGGGGCGCCCTGCTCACGGGAGGCGACGGCCTCCAGCAGACGCATGGCGCGCTGGACCGAGCCGATCAACGTGGTGGTGTGCGAGTCCAGGGGAGCGGCTTCCGGCTCCGCCGACCGAGTGCGCGCCCGCCGGGCGGGTTCCCCGGTCGCCGGGGCCCGGCCCTCGGCCCGCTTCCTGGGCGGGGTGTGCGAGGGGGTCGGCTCCCCCGGCGAGGTACGCGGCTGGACCGGCGGAACGCGTGCCGCCGCGGGCGTACCCGGTCGCCGGAAGGGTGGAGCGACGGATGGTACGGGTGCGATGTCAACCGTGGCCAAGGAGCACTCCGAAGAGCGAGGAGGACCGCCCGTGCGGGGAGTCACGGGAGGGGGCTGTGCGCTGCCCGCGGGGTCGGCCCCGCGTCGAGTTCCGGACTCTAACGGCCCGTCACCGCTCAGACAGGGCCTCACCGGAAAACTTCCCCCGGCCGAGGGAACCTTGGGTTCCCTTTCCCCTTTCTCCGTTACCTGTCACCCGCCCCCGCGCGCCTCACCAGTCGCTGCGCGAGGAGGAACCCGACATGAACTTCCGCACCACGAAGATCAGCCCGCCGACGAGCGCGACGAAGACGAGCAGCTTGAAGAGCAGGCCGATGACGAACCCGACGACGCTCGCTATCAGACCGCCGAACACCACGAGGGCGATGACCGGCACCGCGACCCACTTCACCCACCACGGCATACCGCCGAAGATCTCCTGCATCGCCCTGTCCTTACCTCTCCTCGCCCGTGGCCCCGACTCCGGGACACTCATTCCGGGTTCTCTGGTTGTCTCGCATCCGATGCTAGGCCGGAGGAGGCCCGTACGGTGGCCTCGCATCCCTTGTCCTCCCCTGACCGTTCCCCTAGGGAACCCTGAGACGCGGGGTCAGCTCTCGGGCGGAGAGAACACCACCAGGACCCGCAGGTCCTCGGTGATGTGGTGGAACTTGTGGGCGACCCCGGCGGGCACGTAGACGACGCTGCCCCGGGCCACCTGCGTGGTCTCCAGGCCGACCGTGACCGACGCCCGTCCGCTGACGACGAAATACACCTCGTCCTGGGCGTGCGGCTTCTGTGGATCGAAGGCGCCCGCGTCGAGCGCGTACAGCCCGACCGACATGTTCCGCTCACGCAGAAACTGCAGGTAGGCACCGTCGTTGGCGGCGCGTTCCGCCTCCAGTTCATCCAGCCGGAATGCCTTCATCGCCCTCGTCCGCTCTTGTACACCGAAGGCTGTTTCCACAGCCTCTTCTGGCCAGTCGATCTCTCTGCCACGATCAGACACATGAAGAATTTCGTAGTCAAGACGCTCGCCAACGCGGGGGCCCTGGCCGTCGCCGTCTGGCTGCTCGACAAGATCACCCTGACGGGCGACAGCACGGGCAAGAAGATAGGCACGCTCATCCTCGTCGCACTGGTCTTCGGACTGGTGAACTTCCTGGTCAAGCCGGTCGTGAAGGTACTGACCTTCCCGCTCTTCATCCTCACCCTCGGCCTGATCACCCTGCTGGTGAACGCCTTGATGCTGCTGCTCACCTCGTGGGTCGCCGACAAACTCGACCTGAGTTTCCACGTGGAGGGCTTCTGGACCGCCGTCCTGGGCGGCCTGATCATCTCCGTCGTCTCCTGGGCGCTCAATGTCGTGCTGCCCGACGGCGACTGAAACGACCGAAAGGGTCCGATGACCTACCGCGTCTGCTTCGTCTGCACCGGCAACATCTGCCGCTCGCCGATGGCCGAGTCCGTCTTCCGCGCCCACGTGGCGCGGGCCGGACTCGACGAACTCGTCGAGGTCGACAGCGCGGGCACGGACGGCTGGCACGAGGGCGACGGAGCCGACGAGCGCACCGTCGCCGTGCTGGAGGCCGGCGGCTACGAGAGCGACCACGCGGCCCGGCGGTTCCAGGCCGGGTGGTTCTCCCGTCTCGATCTCGTCATCGCCCTCGACACCGGCCATCTCAAGGCCCTGCGCCGCCTCGCGAACAGCGCGGAGGACGCCGGCAAGGTCCGGCTGCTGCGCTCGTACGACCCCGCCGCGGGCGACGACCTGGACGTCCCCGATCCGTACTACGGACAGATGGGCGGCTTCGAGGAATGTCTTGAGATGGTGGAGGCGGCGAGCCCCGGGCTGCTCGCCGCGGTACGAGAGCAGATGGAGGAACGAGCGGTATGACGTCAGGGGATTTCGTCACGGCGGACGACGAGGGCACCGGCCCCACGGACGGGCGCGCGGACACGTGGGCGAGGGTCCAGGGCGACGGCACACGGGCGGTACGTGCCGGGCTGCCCGAACCCGTCAAGTACGAGCCGACCCTCCCCGGCCCGGTCTTCGCCGCGCACTTCCATCTGCCCGGTGACCCCACCGGCCCCTACACCTACGGCCGCGACGAGAACCCGACCTGGACGCTTCTGGAGCGCGCCATCGGGGAGCTGGAGGCTCCGGGGCAGGAGTCCGTCGAGACGCTGTCCTTCCCCTCCGGCATGGCCGCCATCTCCGCGGTGCTCTTCTCCCATCTGCGCTCCGGCGACGTCGTCGTCCTCCCCGACGACGGCTATCAGGTGCTGCCGCTGGTGCGCGAGCAACTGACCGCGTTCGGAGTCGAGGTGCGCACCGCTCCCACCGCCGGCGACGCTCAGCTCGAGGTGCTGGACGGCGCGAAGCTGCTGTGGATCGAGACACCGTCCAACCCGGGACTCGACGTCTGTGATCTGCGCCGCCTCGTGGCCGCCGCGCACGCGCAGGGCACGCTCGTCGCCGTGGACAACACGCTGGCCACCCCGCTCGGACAGCGCCCGCTGGAGCTGGGCGCCGACTTCTCCGTGGCCAGCGGAACCAAGATGCTCACCGGGCACGGCGACATCCTCCTCGGGTACGTCACCGGCAAGAACGCCGATCTGATGGCTCCCGTACGGCGCTGGCGCAAGATCGTCGGAGCCATCCCCGGGCCCATGGAGGCCTGGCTCGCCCACCGATCGCTCGCGACGCTCCAGCTCAGGGCCGACCGGCAGACGGCCACCGCGAAAACGATCGCCGAAGTCCTGCGGGACCGCCCCGAGGTGACGGGGCTGCGGTACCCGGGACTGCCCGACGACCCCTCGTACAAGATCGCCTCGCAGCAGATGCGCCGCTTCGGCTGCGTGGTCTCCTTCACGCTGCCCTCGCGCGAGCGCGCGGAGCGCTTCCTCGACGCGCTGCGCCTGGTCGACGACGCCACCAGCTTCGGCGGGGTGCGGTCCACGGCCGAGCGGCGCGGCCGGTGGGGCGGCGACGCCGTCCCGGAGGGCTTCATCCGCCTGTCCGCCGGTGCCGAGGATCCCGAGGACCTGGTCGCGGACATCCTGAGGGCCCTCGACGCCTCCGCGGAGTAGGTCGCCCCTCACCACGGGATCAGTACCCCCGCTACGCACAACGGACGGTCCGAGCCTCCCCCCTCGTGGCTCGGACCGTCCCGGTTCTGCGCGCGAAGAACCGCGCGAACAAGGCTAGTTGACTCTGTGTCAGTGTCCAATCACAGTAGCGACAGAGACCTATCGACTTATTTATAGTTGGGGCTCGCGCGGGGTGCTGAAAGGGGAGAGGCACCATGGACCTGGCCTTGCTGCGCACGTTCGTGACCGTGCACCGGGCCGGTTCCTTCACTCGTGCCGCCGCACTGCTCGGCCTGTCCCAGCCGGCCGTCACCTCGCAGATCCGCACGCTGGAGCGCCAGTTGGGGCGGCCGCTGTTTCTGCGCCAGGCGCGCGGCGTGACGCCCACGACCATCGGCGACGAACTCGCTCACAAGGCGGCGCCGCATCTCGACGCTCTCGTGGAGATCACCGAGACCGGTCTCGACGAGGACTCGTCGCTGCGCACGCTGCATCTCGCCGGGCCACCCGAGTTCACCGCGGAACGCGCGCTGCCCGCTCTCATGGAACTGACCGGCGACGACGGCCAGGGCTTCGCGCTGCGCGCCTCCTTCGGAAACGCGGAGGAGACGATGGAGGGGCTCGCCGCCGGACATCATGATCTGGCCATGACGACGGCCCAGCCACGGGGTGCGCTGCTCACCGCGACTCCGCTCTGCGACGAGGAGCACGTCCTGGTCGCCGCTCCGCGCTGGGCCGCCGAGATCGGACCGGGCAAACTCCGCCGCAAGGGCGCCCACGCTCTCGAAAACTTTCCCCTCGTCGAGGTCCACGAGTCGCTGCCGCTCGTCGCCCGCTACTGGGCCTCGGTCTTCGACTGCCGCCCCGCCGCCTCGGGCACGGTGATCGTCCCGGATCTCCGAGCGGTCCTCGCCTGCGCCTCCGCGGGCGCGGGCCTGGCCGTCCTGCCCAAGTACCTCTGCTCCGGCGCCATCGAGCGCGGAGACGTCGTGGCGCTCCTCGATCCCGCGGTGCCCCCGCTGCGTACGTACTTCCTGGTCGCGCGGACCGGAACGCTGGCGATGCCGCACATCGCCCGAGCGCACGCATGGCTGCTGAGGGCGGCCGCCGACTGGAGCTGAGGCGGGTACCGGCGGAAAGCCGCAGCCCCGGACCCCCACACCCCCAGGGCTCGGGCTCCGGGACTCCGGGACTCCGGGACTCCGGGACTCCGGGACTCCGGGACTCCGGAGATTCTTCGGGGCTTTCACACGGAATCGCGGCCACGCGATGTTTCACGTGGAACCAGCCGGGCCACATTTCTCCCATGACCGTCCGACCCGTGGTCAAGCGAACCGCACGTGCCGTCCTGCTCGACGGCGACGACCTGATCTTGATCAAGCGCACCAAGCCCGGCATCGATCCCTACTGGCTCACACCGGGTGGCGGGGTCGAACCGGAGGACACGACTGTCGTCGAGGCACTCCATCGCGAGGTGCACGAAGAACTCGGCGCCAAGATCGTCGATGTGGTTCCCTGCTTCGTCGACACGGTCGAGCACATCGGCGACGACGGCGGCGCGACCGGTGTGAAGGTCCAGCACTTCTTCGTCTGCCGGCTGGAGTCCATGGATCCGTCCCTGCGGCACGGTCCCGAGATTGACGAGCCCATCGGCGAATACGAGATCGTCCGCGTCCCGTTCACCCGGGTCGGGATCGCCTCCGTCCACCTCGTACCCCTGTCGCTGAGGCACTACCTCGACGGGAACATCGAGGGCGTACGCGCCATGCACGCGCCCGACCTGGGCTGATCCGGAGAGAACCCAACGCCGTTCCGGCGGCCCTCGGTCACCCGGCGCGGTGTACCAGTCGATAGGCGGCGCCCAAGTCCCGCCCCTCGTAGGCATGCGTGGCGAGGCCGCTCAGATGCCGGTCCGCGTTGACCGCGACGGACACCGGTACGACACCGAAGAGTTCCTTGTCCGAGCCCGAGTCGCCGTAGGCGACGCAGTCGGCCCGGCTCACCCCGAACTCCGCACAGAGCAGATCCGCGATCTGCACCTTCGCTGCGGCGCTGAGAACACCCGCCGGGTCCAACGGCTCCGCGAACGGCACCGCGGGAAAGCGCGAGCCGTGAGCCGCGTGCGCTCCCCACGTCAGCAGGCGCTCCACGAAAAAGGAGGGCGACAGCGAGACGACGGCGCAGTAGTCGCCGTTTCGCCGGATCTCCCTCCAGACGTCCTCGATCCCCGACATCCAGGGGGCACCGTCGAAGGCAGCGGTCACATGCGCCTCGGTGAGATCCGTCCACAGAGCGTGCACCTGGGTCGCGTACTCCGGCGGGCCTATGCGCCCCTCGGAGATGGCCCTTTCGAGCGCGATGGTCTCGGCCTCCAGACCGAGTTGCCGGGAGATCTCCAAGGGCGCGGTGCTTCCGTGGAGCAGCGTCCCGTCGAGGTCGAAGAGGTGAAGTCTCGCCATGTCCGTGGAGGCTACTGGCCCAATCGGCTTTCAGGGAGCGGCGTTTCACGTGAAACCCCTGCCGCTCATCGCTGTCGGCGCTGAGCATGGCCAAAAGCCGGTGGGAGTACCGGGAAAGCGGTGGACGACAGGGGTCGATCTCGGACAGCCTGACCTGCGTGTCGATTCCTTCCCTCTCCGCTCTGCCCATTCGCCGCCTGACGCCCCGCGACCTCGTCGCCTGTGCCGACTTGTCCGAGGACCGGGGCTGGCCCCGTGAGGAGCACAAGTGGGGTCTCCTGCTCGCCGGGGGAACCGGATACGGCATCGACGACCCCGCCGGCGGTCTCGTCACCGCGTGCGTGGTGACGGAATACGGACCACGTGAGCGTCCCGAACTGGCCGCGATCGGCATGGTCCTCGTCGCCGGGCGACACGCGCGCCAAGGTGTCGGCCGCCGTCTGATGCGGCACGTCGTCGAGGAGACGGGCACGACCCCGCTGACCCTGCACGCCACCGCGTACGGGCGCCCGCTCTACGAGGAGCTGGGATTCAAGGCCATCGGCCGGGCGGAGATGGTCCGCGGTGTCTTCATCTCCGACGACTCCGACTCCGGTGTCTTCACCCGCCCGGCCACGGCGGAGGATCTCGCCTCCGTCCTGCGGCTGGACGAAGAGGTCTTCGGCACCGACCGCACCCACATGATCGCGCGGTTGCCCGCCTTCGCCGACCAGCTCCGCGTGGCCGAGGAGAACGGCCGGATCATCGGCTACGCGGCCGCCTGGCCCAACATGGCCACGCAGGTCGTGGGCCCCCTGATCGCCCGGGACACGAAGACGGCCAAGGCCCTCGTCTCCTCCCTTGCCGCCCACACCGACCGGCCGCTGCGCACCGACATCGACATGCGCCACGAGGACCTGCTGGGCTGGCTGAAGGAGCGTGGGCTGGCCTCCGTCGGCTTCAACGCGGTGATGACGCACCGGATCCCGGAACTGCCCGGTGACTGGACCCGCCGCTTCGCGCCGCTGACCGTGGCCGCCGGCTAGCGCCGGCGATACGAAGGCCCCTCCAGGCGCACGGCTGTGCCGGTCCCCCGGAGCACAGGGGGACCGGCACAGCCGGACCGTCGTCGGTCATCCGTCATCCGTCATCCGTCACCCGTCGGACGGGCGGCCTGTCCGGCGGGGGTCAGACCAGCGATTCGGTCGCGGCGGCGGCGAAGCCATGGTCCTGCTCGGGCATACCGCCGCCGACGCCGATCGCGCCGATCAGCCGGCCGTCGCGGCGGACCGGTACGCCGCCCGCGATGAACAGCAGGGGCCGGTCGAGCGCGGTGGGCAGGGTGTGGAAGAGGCCCCCGGGCTGTACCGCGTCGACGAGATCGACGGTGGCCGAGTCGAGCTGGAGTGCCGTGTAGGCCTTGCGCGTGCTGGTCTCTCCCGAGATCAGCACGGCCCGGTCGTCGCGCCGGAAGGCGAGCAGGTGGCCGCCCGCGTCGAGGACGGTGACGCTGACGCGGACACCCGCGGCCTCGGCGGCGCGTCGGGCGGCGGTCACGAGGACCTCCGCGTCCTCGATGCTCAGGGGGGTGACGGCGGTGGTGGTGCTCATCAGGCTGTTCTCCTTGTGGGGGTGTTCTGTGTCGGGTCGGGAACGTGCCGGACCGAAGCGCCGCGGAAGCGGCCCCGGTCCCGCGGCGGGCCCGATTCCGGTCAGTGGTGGACGGCGGTCCGCGGTTCGGCGGGGACGCCTCCGGCGACCACGACGCCGGGCCTGGACGTGCGGCGCTCCAGAGCGGCCGAGATGACGGCGAGGACGAGTGCGCCGGCGGCGAGAGCCGCGCCGACCCAGTTGGGGGCGGTGTAACCGAGGCCCGCGGCGATGACGACGCCGCCGAGCCAGGCCGAGAGGGCGTTGCCGAGGTTGAAGGCGCCGATGTTCACGGCCGAGGCCAGGGTGGGGGCGCCGTGCGCCTGGTCGAGAACGCGCTTCTGCAGGGGCGGCACGGTCGCGAAGCCCAGAGCGCCGATGAGGGCGATCGTGACGGCCGCCAGGATCTTGTTGTGCGCGGTGACGGTGAAGAGGGCGAGCACGACGGCGAGGCCGCCCAGCGACGTGTACAGCATCGGCATCAGCGCGCGGTCGGCGAACCTGCCGCCGATCAGGTTCCCGCCGACCATGCCGAGGCCGAAGAGGACCAGCAGCCAGGTGACCGATCCGTCGGCGAAACCGGCGACGTGGGTCATCATCGGCGCGATGTAGGTGACGGCCGCGAAGACTCCGCCGAATCCGAGCACGGTCATCGCCATCGCGAGCAGGACCTGGACGTTCTTGAAGGCGGCCAGTTCATGACGCAGACGCACGCCCTCGGGCTTCGGCATCTCGGGGACCAGCCTGGCGATACCCAGCAGTCCTACGACGCCGAGCGCGGCGACTCCGGCGAACGTGACGCGCCAGCCGGCGGACTGCCCGATCAGGGTTCCCAGGGGGACACCGACGACATTGGCGATCGTGAGTCCGCTGAACATCATCGCGATGGCGCCGGCCTTCTTCTCGGGCGCGACCAGTTCGGCGGCGGCCACGGACCCGATGCCGAAGAAGGCACCGTGCGCGAGGGAGGCGACCACCCGGCCCGCGAACATCAGCCAGAACGTCGGAGCCGCCGCGGAGATCAGATTGCCGAGGACGAACAGTCCCATCAGCGCCATGAGCATCCGCTTGCGGGACACCTTCGTGCCGAGCGCGGTCATGATCGGCGCACCGATGACGACCCCCAGGGCATAGCCGGTGACCAGCAGTCCGGCCGTGGGGATGGAGACTCCGAAGTCTCCCGCGACCTCGGGCAGAACGCCCATGATCACGAACTCGGTCGTTCCGATTCCGAAGGCCCCGATCGCGAGGGCCAGGAGCGCGAGAGGCATGGTGGGTACACCTTCCAGAAAATTGCACGAGCGCTTTACCTGCGTTCACAATAGTTGCAGGCGCTGGCTATATGCAAGCGCGGGCTATTGCGCCTGTGCTCTATCCTGGATTCAGCCGCTCCTGGACGGAGGAAACGCCATGACAGCCACGGACCCCGCGCTGACCGCCCTCGCCCAGGGATGGTGCGCGCTCTCCCTGCTGCACGGGAGGATCGAGGCCCACATCGAGCGGGCCCTGCAGGCCGAGCACGGGCTCAGCGCCCGTGAGTACTCCCTGCTCGACGTCCTCAGCCGTCAGCACGACGGTGAAGGCGGTCATCTCCAGATGAAGCAGGTCGCGGACGCGGTCGTGCTCAGCCAGAGCGCCACCACACGACTGGTCACCCGCCTCGAGGACCGCGGACTGCTGGCCCGCTATCTCTGCCCGACCGACCGGCGCGGCATCTACACGAACGTCAGCGACGCGGGACTGACGCTTCTCGCCGAAGCGCGGCCCACCAATGACGCCGCACTGCGCGAGGCACTCGACGACGCGGCCGAGAACCCTGACCTGGCACCCCTGGTCCGGGTCGTGGAGTCGGCGAGCACGCCCGTCCAGCCCGTGCCTTCCGTGGGCGTGCCCTCGTAGGGTGCGCTCATGGCAGATCTTGAGATACGAGCCGCGGTCGCCGACGACCTGCCCGCCATCGTCGCGATGCTGGCCGACGACCCACTGGGTGCCCGACGTGAATCACCCGACGACCTGGGCCCCTATCTGGCCGCCCTGGAGCGGCTGAGCCGCGACCCCAACCAACACCTGGTCGTCGCCGTCCGCGACGGCCGCATTGTCGGCACCCTGCAGCTCACCGTGATTCCCGGACTCTCCCGCAGAGGAGCCACGCGCTCCATCATCGAGGCGGTACGCATCCAGGCCGACGAGCGCGGCAGCGGTCTCGGGACGGAGCTCATCGAGTGGGCGGTCGAGGAATCCCGCCGTCAGGACTGCCAACTGGTCCAGCTCACCTCCGACGTCTCCCGCACCGATGCCCACCGCTTCTACGAGCGGCTCGGCTTCGAGGCCTCACACGTCGGCTTCAAGCTGCCCCTCTGAGAGCAGTTGGCGGCCAAACGCAGCGAGGCGGCCTGTTTCACGTGAAACAGGCCGCCTCGCGTCCGGCGGCGCCTACCGGACTCCTCGCCAGCCTTCGGGGTCCACTCCACCGGGCACCGGGGCGCCCTCGTCGTACGGCTGCCGCGTGAACACGAAGGACCCGAGGTCCAGATGGCTCACGGTGCCGTCAGGCCGCCGTACGGGCCGCAATGGCTCGCCCGCGTAGTAGCCGTCGAGCCCCGTCCATGTCCCGTCGCCGTTCGCCCGGAAGCGGGCTCCCCGGCCGACACCCGAGAGCGGGCCCAGTACGAGCCCCCCGTCGGCCGGCAACCGCAGCCCGAACGCCTGAGTCCCCCAGTACCACTGGCCCGCCAACTCCAAGGCACTGTGGTCCACTTCGGGCAGCGGCTTCCAGGGCTCAGGGATCCGAGGCTCCGCCTCGGCGACGATCCGCACCAGGTCGGCGGCGACGGTGAACACGGGCGGCCCAGAGGTGCAGTTGGAGAGCACCACCGCCGCCACGTCGTCCTCCACGCTGATCACCAGTCCGGCGAGGAATCCCGGCAAGGATCCGGAATGCCCGACGAGGGTCCGGCCGTCACGGTGCACGATCTGCAGGGCGAGTCCGTACGAGGCCCCCGCCGCCAGATCCGCGGTCTCGGGCGGAGCGGCGGGCGCGTGCATCTCCCTGACGGACTCCGCGCTCAGCACCCGGTCGTCACCGTGCGCGAGAAAGACGGCGAAGCGGGCCAAGTCCCCGGTGGTGGACCACAATTGTCCGGCCGGAGCCATCCGTCCGAGGTCCTCAGCGGGTTCGGGCATCATCGCGTCCGCCCAGGGGTGGACCGCCCATCCCCCCGCGTGCGGCGCCTGCGGGTGAGCGCTCGTACGGTGCAGGCCGAGCGGTTCGAGAATCTCGCGGCGCAGCACCTCCTCCCAGGGCGCGCCGCGCACCTCCTCGACCAGCGCCCCGAGCAACGTGTAGCCGGGGTTCGAGTAGTGGTGCCGGCGTCCGACCGGATGACGGAAGGGCTGCTCGCCCAGGACGTCGGTCAGTTCGGGACGCAGGGAGCCGGGTGTCCGCTCCCACCACGGCGACGGCGACTCGGCGGCCAGTCCTCCGGTGTGGGCGAGCAGTTGGGAGATGGTGACCTCCCCCGCGCCGGTGCCCGGCACATGCTTCTCCAGCGGGTCGCCGAGGTCCAGGACGCCCTCGTCACGCAGTCGCAGCACCAGAACGGCGGTGAAGGTCTTGGTGATGGACCCGATCCGGTACTGCACGTTCTCGTCCGGGCCGTGACCGGCCACCGACGTCCGTGCTCCGTTCCACACCGCCTTCCCGTCCCGTACCACCGAGGCGACGAGCGACGGCGCCCGTCCCTCGCTCTGCGCGACGGCAATGCGGTGCAGCAGGGCCCGGCGCGTACCGGGAAGCAGATCATCGTGGGATGTCGTCATGACACCAGTCCACCCGCCCGGGCCCCGGACGTCGAGCGGATTGAACCGAAGCCGCCCCGTGGGGCGGCGGATCAGGTCTGGGCCATGTCCACGAAGCGCGAGTAGTGACCCTGGAAGGCCACCGTGATCGTCGCCGTCGGGCCGTTACGGTGCTTGCCGACGATGATGTCCGCCTCACCGGCGCGCGGGGACTCCTTCTCGTACGCGTCCTCGCGGTGGAGCAGGATGACCATGTCCGCGTCCTGCTCGATCGACCCGGACTCACGCAGGTCGGAGACCATGGGCTTCTTGTCCGTACGCTGCTCGGGACCACGGTTGAGCTGGGACAGCGCGATCACCGGCAGTTCGAGCTCCTTCGCCAACAGCTTCAGGTTTCGCGACATGTCGGAGACCTCCTGCTGGCGACTCTCGGAACGCTTGCCGCCGGACTGCATGAGCTGGAGGTAGTCGATGACCACGAGCTTGAGATCGGCGCGCTGCTTGAGGCGGCGGCACTTGGCGCGGATCTCCATCATCGACAGGTTCGGGGAGTCGTCGATGTAAAGGGGGGCGGCCGAGACGTCCGGCATACGCCGGGCGAGCCTGGTCCAGTCCTCGTCGGTCATGGTGCCGGACCGCATGTGATGCAGCGCCACGCGCGCCTCGGCGGACAGCAGGCGCATCGCGATCTCGTTGCGGCCCATTTCGAGCGAGAAGATCACGCTGGGCATGTTGTGCTTGATCGAGCAGGCACGGGCGAAGTCCAGGGCCAGCGTCGACTTACCCATGGCGGGACGGGCCGCGATGATGATCATCTGGCCGGGGTGCAGACCGTTGGTGAGCGAGTCGAGGTCGGTGAAGCCGGTCGGTACACCGGTCATCTCCCCCGAGCGCGATCCGATCGCCTCGATCTCGTCGAGCGCGCCCTCCATGATGTCGCCGAGCGGCAGATAGTCCTCGGTGGTGCGCTGCTCGGTGACCGCGTAGATCTCGGCCTGGGCGCTGTTGACGATCTCGTCGACGTCTCCGTCGGCCGCGTACCCCATCTGTGTGATGCGCGTGCCGGCCTCGACCAGGCGGCGCAGGACCGCGCGCTCGTGCACGATCTCCGCGTAGTACTCGGCGTTGGCCGCGGTCGGGACCGTCTGCACCAGGGTGTGCAGATACGGCGCTCCGCCGACCTTGGTGATCTCGCCGCGCTTGGTGAGCTCGGCCGCGACCGTGATGGGGTCGGCCGGCTCGCCCTTCGCGTACAGGTCGAGGATCGCTCCGTAGATGGTCTCGTGCGCCGGACGGTAGAAGTCGTGGCCCTTGAGCACCTCGACGACGTCGGCGATGGCATCCTTCGACAGGAGCATGCCACCGAGGACGGACTGCTCGGCGTCGAGGTCCTGCGGCGGCACTCGCTCGAAGGACGAACCGCCGCTCTCCCAGGACCCGTTGTCCCGGTCGTGCTGCTCGTCGCGGCCTCGGCCGCCGTTCCCGCGGCGACGGGACGAGGGCAGACGATCACTGGGTCCGCTGTCCGCCCAGGGGTCGTCCAAGGGCTCGGAAATAGTCACCGAGCCACCTCCTCCCGTCCGCAGAGCGGACCTAGCAGTGCCTTCAATTTCTACGGCACGGCACTGACAAGTGAGCGGCCCGACTCCGGATCTCGCGCGTCGGTTTTGCGTGCTTTCCGAGGACGGAGAGGAGAACGGGCGCCGCACCACGTTAGGCCCGCGGGCACCGTCAGCCAATCTGGTTATCCACAGGCCATGTGGACGACGGCCCCGATGCTGTGGAGAACTCCGTGAAACCTGTGCACGAGCCGGTGGACAGCCCTGTGAACAAGCCCTCAGGGTTTCGGAAGAATGACTGCTGACCTGGTGTTTTCCCGTCCACTGGCTGTGCAGAAGAAAAACTTCCCCAGCAGAATCAAGATCCCTTCGAACAGTGCGCCACACCACAGCCCGCACGCCATCGAGTAAGGGTCTTTTGCCTTTTGCATCTCTTACCTGTGGAAGATTAGATTGATGCCCATGACACAGGCTTCAACGGCGCCCAGGACCGCCCGGCACCGGCACGACCGTGAGATCGTCGCCCTGGCCGTTCCGGCGTTCGGCGCACTCGTGGCCGAGCCCCTCTTCGTGCTGGCCGACAGTGCCATCGTCGGCCATCTCGGCACCGCGCAGCTGGCCGGACTCGGCGTCGCATCGGCTCTTCTCATGACAGCCGTCGGAGTCTTCGTCTTCCTCGCCTACGCAACGACCGCCGCGGTCGCCCGCCGTGTCGGGGCCGGTGATCCGCGGGCCGCGATCCGCCAGGGCATGGACGGCATCTGGCTCGCCCTGCTCATCGGCATGGCGGTGATCGCCGTCGCCCTGCCCACGGCACCCGCCCTCATGGAATGGTTCGGCGCGTCCGGCTCCGCCGCCCCGTACGCGACGACCTATCTGCGGATCTCGGTGCTCGGGATCCCCGCCATGCTGGTCGTGCTGGCCGCCACCGGCATCCTGCGTGGACTCCAGGACACGAGGACCCCGCTGTATGTCGCCGTCGGAGGGTTCGCGGCCAACGCCGCCCTCAACATCGTCCTCGTCTACGGAGTCGGTCTGGGCATCGCCGGGTCCGCCTGGGGAACGGTCATCGCCCAGTGCGGCATGGCCGCCGTCTATCTCCACGTCGTCCTCCGCGGAGCACGGAAGCACGGCGCCTCCCTGCGCCCGGACGCGGCCGGCATCCGAGCCTGCGCCCAGGCCGGCACCCCGCTGCTCGTCCGAACGCTGTCGCTCAGGGCGATCCTCCTGATCGCCACGGCGGTCGCCGCCCGGCTCGGGGACGCCGACATGGCGGCCCACCAGATCATCCTGTCGCTGTGGAGTCTGCTCGCCTTCGCGCTCGATGCCATCGCCATCGCGGGACAGGCCATCATCGGGCGCCATCTCGGTGCGGACGACGTTCGCGGCGCCCGTGAGGCATGCCGCCGCATGCTGCGGTGGGGTCTCGTCACCGGGCTCGTGCTCGGCGTGCTGGTCATGGCCGCTCGCCCCCTCTTCCTTCCGCTGTTCAGCGGTGACCCGGGCGTACGGGACGCCGCTCTGCCGGCCCTGGTGATGGTGGCCGTCTCCCAGCCGATCTGCGGGATCGTCTTCGTGCTGGACGGCGTACTGATGGGTGCGGGGGACGGGCCGTACCTGGCCTGGGCCATGCTGCTCACCCTGGCGGTGTTCGCCCCCGCCGCCCTGCTCGTGCCCGTCCTCGGTGGCGGACTGACCGCGCTCTGGGGCGCAATGACGCTGATGATGGCGGTGCGGATGCTGACCCTGTGGCTGCGCTCCCGCTCGGGCCGCTGGATCGTCACGGGCGCGACCCGCTGACGTACGCCGGACGTTTCAGGGCCGCGCACCCGCTGACGTACGCGGGTCGACACACGGGAAGCACCTCGTCGTACACACGCCGGACGTTTCACGGGAAACAAGCCGCCGGTTTCACGTGAAACGGCGGTCCCGGCATCCAGAGAACACCCACGCCCCTCACGACTCCAGGACAAGCAGAAGGGCCGCACCCGAGGGTGCGGCCCTTCCTCTCAGCTATGCCGAGTGCTGCACTCAGGCAGCGACAACCTCGATGTTGACCTTCGCGGCAACCTCGGGGTGCAGACGCACGGACGTCTCGTGGGCGCCCAGGGTCTTGATGGGCGAGCCCAGCTCGATGCGGCGCTTGTCGACCTCGGGGCCACCGGAAGCCTTGATCGCCGAAGCGACGTCGGCCTGGGTGACGGAGCCGAAGAGACGACCGGCGTCGCCGGAGCGGACGGCCAGACGGACCTTGACACCCTCGAGGCGGGCCTTGATCTCGTTGGCCTGCTCGATGGTCGCGATCTCGTGGATCTTGCGAGCACGACGGATCTGCTCGACGTCCTTCTCGCCACCCTTGGTCCAGCGGATCGCGAAGTTCCGCGGGATCAGGTAGTTGCGAGCGTAGCCGTCCTTGACGTCGACGACTTCGCCGGCGGCACCGAGGCCGGAGACCTCGTGGGTAAGGATGATCTTCATGTGTCGGTCACCCTTCCTTTATCGCGCGGTGGACGTGTAGGGCAGCAGTGCCATCTCACGGCTGTTCTTCACAGCCGTGGCGACGTCACGCTGGTGCTGCGTGCAGTTGCCGGTCACGCGGCGGGCACGGATCTTGCCGCGGTCGGAAATGAACTTCCGCAGCATGTTCGTGTCCTTGTAGTCCACGTACGTGACCTTGTCCTTGCAGAACGCGCAGACCTTCTTCTTCGGCTTGCGCACAGGCGGCTTCGCCATGGTGTATCTCCTGTGTGATCAAGAAGTGGGAGTACGGCCCACCCTCGGCCCTGAGGCCTAGAAGGGGGGCTCGTCCGAGTAGCCGCCACCGGAACCGCCGGAGCCGCCGGAGCTTCCGCCCCAGCCGCCGCCACCGCCGCCGCCCTGGTTGCCACCGGCGGGAGCGCCGGTCGCCCAGGGGTCGTCGGCCGGAGCGCCGCCGCCCTGCGGGGCACCGCCGGAGCTTCCGCCCCAGCCACCGCCCTGCTGGCCGCCGCCCTGCTGGCCGCCGCCACCGCCGCCGTAACCACCCTGACCGCCGCGGCCCGTGGTCTTGGTGACCTTGGCCGTGGCGTTCTTCAGGCTGGCGCCGACTTCCTCTACGTCCAGTTCGTAGACCGTGCGCTTGACGCCCTGGTTGTCCTCGTAGGACCGCTGCTTCAGGCGGCCCTGCACGATGACGCGCATGCCGCGCTGGAGCGACTCGGCGACGTTCTCCGCCGCCTGCCGCCAGACCGAGCAGGTCAGGAACAGGCTCTCGCCGTCCTTCCACTCATTGGTCTGACGGTCGAAGGTGCGGGGGGTGGACGCGACACGGAACTTCGCGACCGCCGCACCGGAAGGGGTGAAGCGCAGCTCGGGGTCGTCGACAAGATTGCCGACGACCGTGATGACGGTCTCGCCTGCCATGGGGGAACCTCTCGGCGGGTTTGCTGCTGGCTGCTGGTGCTACTCGATGCCCGAGATCAGCTGAGCTGGGAAGCTCAGTGAGTCTCGGGACGGAGGACCTTGGTCCGGAGGACCGACTCGTTCAGGTTCATCTGGCGGTCGAGCTCCTTGACGACCGCAGGCTCGGCCTGCAGGTCGATGACCGAGTAGATGCCCTCGGGCTTCTTCTTGATCTCGTACGAGAGACGACGACGGCCCCAGGTGTCGACCTTTTCGACCTTTCCGGCGCCCTCACGGACGACGGAGAGGAAGTTCTCGATCAGGGGGGCGACAGCGCGCTCCTCCAGATCGGGGTCGAGGATGACCATCACTTCGTAGTGACGCATGTGGAACCCACCTCCTTTGGACTCAGCGGCCACGGTCGTTCCGTGGCAGGAGGGTTGTGATGCGTACGCAACGGTATCGGCCGCCACTGACAATCGGGCCGCCGATCGGTGAAACCGAGCGGTGATCCCTGTCGTGACCTGGCGTTGAGCCTGGGCAGACACCGGTGCAGAGGGTACAGACTACCTGCACACCCGCTTCCGGTTGAAATCCGGCCGGGTTGGCGGTCAATCTGTACACATCGGGTGTGTATGGCGCTACGATGCGCCGCCTTCCGCAGGAGGTGCCCTATGGCACAGGTAATGCGTCCCAGCACGACCGGCTCACTCTTCGCCACGGACGGCAAGCCGCATCCGCTCCAGGACACCCTGCTCGTGGTGACCCTGGTGTGCGGAGTCCTGGCGTTCGTCACGTCGATGTTCCACAGCCTCCATCTGCTCAGCTCGTGGGCCGGCCTGGTCGGGATCCTCACCGGCGCCTACGGCCAGTTCATCTCCGAGACGACCCGGGAACGCTTCGGACTCATCGTCGGACTCGGTCTCTCGGGCGTCGGCTTCTACCTCGGGCTGGCCCACGGAGGCCTCTTCGGCGGTGTGATCTGAGTCGAACGTCCGTTTTCCCCTGACCTCGGGGGGCTTCGCACGGCACCCCCGGGGCCCAGGTTCCATACGGCCATTCGGGGCGCTCGCAGGGCGCAGTAGGCTTCGGCGCGAGAGCCGGAGCCCTTGTACCCATGGGGACACACCAGCCCGAGGAGCGCCCCGAATGAGCCTGACCCTGAGGACCATCAGCCGAGAGCAGCATCTGGCATACATCCAGAGCCTGCCCGCGGCCAGCCACATGCAGGTCCCCGCATGGGCGGACGTGAAGGCGGAGTGGCGCTCAGAGAGCCTCGGATGGTTCGACGACAAGACCGGCCAGATGGTCGGCGCGGGCCTGGTGCTGTACCGCCAGCTTCCCAAGATCAAGCGCTACCTCGCCTATCTGCCCGAGGGCCCGGTCATCAACTGGTTCGCGCCGAACCTCGACGACTGGCTGCAGCCGATGCTCGCGCACCTCAAGCACCAGGGCGCCTTCTCCGTGAAGATGGGCCCGCCGGTGATCATCCGGCGCTGGGAGGCCACGTCCATCAAGGGCGGCATCCAGAACCCGGACGTGAAGCGCCTGCGCGACATCGAGGCCGATTTCATCGAGCCGCGCGCCTTCGAGGTCGCCGACAAGCTGCGTCGCATGGGCTGGCAGCAGGGTGAGGACGGCGGCGCCGGCTTCGGCGACGTCCAGCCCCGCTACGTCTTCCAGGTGCCGCTGGCCAATCGTTCCCTCGAAGAGGTCCACAGGAACTTCAACCAGCTCTGGCGCCGCAACATCAAGAAGGCCGAGAAGGCGGGCGTCGAGGTCGTCCAGGGCGGCTACCAGGACCTGGAGGAGTGGCAGCGGCTCTACGAGATCACCGCGATCCGCGACCACTTCCGCCCGCGCCCGCTCTCGTACTTCCAGCGCATGTGGACGGCCCTCAACACCGAGGACCCGAACCGCATGCGGCTGTACTTCGCGCGTCACAACGGCGTGAACCTGTCCGCCGCGACGATGCTCGTCGTGGGGGGCCACGTCTGGTACTCCTACGGCGCCTCGGACAACATCGGCCGTGAGGTCCGCCCCTCGAACGCGATGCAGTGGCGCATGCTGCGCGACGCGTACGCGCTGGGTGCCACGGTCTACGACCTGCGCGGCATCTCCGACTCGCTGGACGAGACCGACCACCTCTTCGGTCTGATCCAGTTCAAGGTGGGTACGGGCGGCGAGGCGGCCGAGTACCTCGGCGAGTGGGACTTCCCGCTCAACAAGCTGCTCCACAAGGCTCTCGACATGTACATGTCTCGCCGCTGAGCCGTCCCGGGGACAGCCTCCCGGGCCGCCGATCCGCCCCGAATCTCATCCCGGGCCGCCCAACCGGCCCGGGACAGCCCCATCGGCCCGGCGAATCAGCGACAATTCCTTTTCATACCTCTGATACACCGCAGCCACGAGAAAGGTTCCGGGACCGGCCATGGCGCTCACGCTCTACGTCGACACCGCGCGCTGGCGGGCACACCACAAGCAGGTGTCCGAGCAGTTCCCGGGGCTCGTCCCCGTCTGCAAGGGCAACGGCTACGGCTTCGGCCACGAACGGCTCGCGGACGAGGCCACCCGTCTGGGCTCGGACATCCTCGCCGTCGGCACCACGTACGAGGCCGCCCGGATCAAGGACTGGTTCGGCGGCGATCTGCTGGTCCTGACGCCGTTCAGGCGCGGCGAGGAGCCCGTGCCGCTGCCCGACCGCGTCATCCGCTCCGTGTCGTCCATCGACGGCGTGTACGGCCTCGTGGGCGCCCGTGTCGTCATCGAGGTGATGTCCTCGATGAAGCGGCACGGCGTGAGCGAGGACGATCTGCCGCACCTGCACTCCGCCATCGAGAACGTCCGACTGGAGGGCTTCGCGATCCACCTGCCGCTGGACCGCACCGACGGCTCGGACGCCGTCGAGGAGGTCATCGGGTGGATGGACCGCCTCCGCGCGGCCCGGCTGCCCCTCCACACGATGTTCGTCAGCCACCTCAAGGCCGAAGAACTCGCACGGCTCCAGCGGCAGTTCCCGCAGACCCACTTCCGCGCCCGCATCGGGACGCGGCTGTGGCTGGGGGACCACGAGGCCACGGAGTACCGCGGAGCCGTCCTGGACGTCACCCGTGTCTCCAAGGGCGACCGCTTCGGCTACCGGCAGCAGAAGGCGGCCTCGGACGGCTGGCTGGTGGTCGTGGCCGGCGGTACGTCGCACGGCGTGGGCCTGGAGGCCCCCAAGGCCCTGCACGGCGTCATGCCGCGCGCCAAGGGCGTAGCGCGCGCCGGCCTCGCGACGGTCAACCGGAACCTTTCTCCGTTCGTCTGGGCGGGCAAGCAGCGCTGGTTCGCCGAGCCGCCGCACATGCAGGTCTCGATCCTCTTCGTGCCGCACGACGCCACGGAGCCGAAGGTCGGCGACGAGCTGGTGGCCCATCTGCGGCACACCACCACGCAGTTCGACCGCGTCGTCGAGCGCTGACCCCGGATCCGGCGCGCTCCGGACCGACGAAAGGCCGTACACGGACACCGTGTACGGCCTTTCGCGTGACTCTTCCGCGGCTTGTTCGCTCAGAGCGAACGCTCTCCGGGGGCCGGGTCCTCGGGCCAGTCGCCGTGGGGGACCGCGTCGAAGTGCGCCGCGTGCCGCGGCGGATGGGCGGCCGGGCCGAGGACGAAGACGTCCTCCGCGCCGTCGAGGATCCCGCCGGACGGGTCGTCGTCGCCGGCACGGCGCACCACGTCGTGCTCCGGCATGAAGATGTCCCGTACGACCACGGCGCACAGGTACAGCGTCCCCAGCAGATGGACGGCGATGGCGACCTGGTAGCCGTCGGTGGGCAGACCCTTGTGGGCTTCGCCGCTGGTCGTGTAAGCGAGGTACATCCAGATACCGAGGAAGTACCCGACCTCGCACGCCTGCCAGACCAGGAAGTCCCGCCATCGCGGCCGGGCCAGCACCGCGAGCGGGACCAGCCAGAGCACGTACTGCGGCGAGTAGACCTTGTTCGTGAGGATGAAGGCCGCGACGATCAGGAACGCGAGCTGGGCGAAGCGGGGGCGGCGGGGAGCGGCGAGCGTGAGGGCGCTCAGCCCCCCACAGATGATCAGCATCAGGACCAGCGCCCAGGCGTTGGCCGTGTCGGGTGTGATCGCGATCTTCAGCCACTGCGAGACGAACAGGAAGACCGAACCGAAGTCGACGCCGCGGTCGTGGCTGAAGCTGTAGAACTTCGCCCACCCCTCGGGCGCGAGGTACATGACGGGCAGGTTCACCGCCAGCCAGGCGCCCACGGCGCCGAGCAGCGCCGTACCGAACTCACGCCATCTGCCGGTGCGCCAGCACAGCAGGAAGAGCGGCCCGAGGAGCAGGAACGGGTAGAACTTGGCGGCCGTGGCAAGGCCGATCAGGACGCCGAAGGCCAGGACGCGTCCGCGGGACCACATGAGCATCGCGGCGGCGAGCAGGGCCACGGCGAGGAGATCCCAGTTGATCGTGGCCGTGAGCGCGAAGGCGGGCGCCAGGGCGACCATGAGGCCGTCCCAGGGGCGACGGCGGTGGGTGCGCGCGGTGCATACGGCGATGACGGCCGCGCACACCATCAGCATCCCCGCGTTGACCATCCAGTAGATCTGTTCCTGGTGCTGGATGCTCCCGCCGCCCGGCGTGAGCCAGGCCGCGACCTCCATGAACACGCCGGTCAGCACCGGGTATTCGAGGTAGTCCATGTCGCCGGGGATCTTGTCGAAGTACGGCACGAGTCCGTCGGCGAAACCCCGTCCCTGGTAGAGGTGCGGGATGTCCGAGTAGCACGCGTGGGTGTACTGCGAGCTGGCGCCGAAGAACCAGCCGCCGTCGTAGCACGGCATCTTCTGCACCATGCCGAGGGCGAACATGCCGATCATCACCAGCGCCACCACCCGCACGGGCGTCCACCAGGACGTCCCGAGGACGGCCCGCCGCCCGATGGGGCCGCCGATCAGCTCACTGCCGCCGGCGGCCACCTCGTCATCCCTGGTCGGCCGCACCGGCTCCGGCTCGTGAACGCTCGCTCGCGTCGTCTCTGCACCTGGCATGCCGCACATCCTGCCGTACGTGTCTGAGAAGGGAAGCAGGGACGACCCAGGTTCACGTCCCTCGTGGTCACCCGGCGCCCGGGGCCGGGTCTCCGGGCCGCGGATCGGGGCCCGGAAACGGCTTCGCGCGTGCGCCCCGAGGGGGCGCACGCGCGAAGGAAGGTCGGCGACCGTCAGCCGGAGCCTCCGAAGAGGCCTCCGTTACCGTTGCCGTTTCCTCTGTTGGTACCGGTCGTGGCGGTGGCCGATGGTGACGTGCTCACACCACCGTCCGTGCCGCCGGTATCGGTGCCGCCGGTGTCCGTGCCACCGGTGTCGGTCCCGCCGTTGACCGTCCCGCCGTTGTTGTTGCAGTTGAAGTCGAACTTCCGGCAGGTCTCGGTCGCCGAGGGCGTGGGAGACGTCAGCGTCGCGCTCGGGGTCGGGCTCGGGCTCTCCGTCGCGCTCTCGGTGGCCGAGGGCGTCGGCGTCGGGCTCGGAGCGTCGTTGAGGACCTCACCGATGTCCTCGGGCACCGGGAAGGACTCCGCCTTCTCCCCCTTGAGCGCCACCTCCATGTAGTCCCGCCAGATCTGGGACGGGAACGAGGCACCGTGGATGGTCTTCTCGCCACCCGTGCCGTACATCTGGAGGAACTCGCGGTGCTTCTTGGTCTCGTCGTCGTCCAGGCGGTACATGCCGATCGCCGTCGAGAGCTGCGGGGTGTAGCCGACGAACCAGGCGGACTTGTTGCCGTCGGTGGTACCGGTCTTGCCGGCCACCTCGCGGCCCCGGAGCTGGGCGTTGGTGCCGGTGCCCTTCTCGACCACGGTCTTCAGGACGTCGGTGACGTTGTCGGCGACCGCCGGGGTGAAGGCATCCACGGCCTTCGCGATCTTGTCGTGCTGGAAGACGGTGCCGTCCTTGTTGGTCACCTTCTCCACCGAGTACGGGTCCCGCTGCTTGCCGCTGGCCGCGAAGGTCGCGTACGCGCCGGCCATACGGATCGCGCTCGGGGAGGAGGTACCCAGCGAGAACGAGGGGAACCTGGAGCTGGCGAGGCTCGACTCCTTGATGCCCGCGCGCAGGACGGAGTCCTTCACCTTGTCCAGACCCACGTCCATGCCGAGCTGGACGTAGGCGGAGTTGACGGACTCGCGCATGGCCTCACGCAGGTCGATCTGGTACGTGGGCGGGTTGAGGGACTGGCCGCCGTCGTTCGTCTGCAGCCACTCCTTGCCCTTGTCGTCCGTCCAGTCGGTTCCGTTGTAGTCCTTGATCTTGAGCTTGTTCTTGCCGCTGTACAGGCTCTTCGGCGAGGCGATGGTGCGTTCGTCCTGTGCCTGTTCCGGGCCCTTGTCGGGATCCCGGACGCCCCAGGTCATGGCGGCGGCCAGCACGAAGGGCTTGAACGTCGAACCCACCTGGGCACCGGTCTGGTCGGCGTTGTCGGTGAAGTGCTTGGTCGCGTTCTCACCGCCGTAGATGGCCTCGATCGCGCCGGTGTCCGGGTTGACAGACGCCCCGCCGAACTGGACGTACTTGTCGTTCTTCGGGCGCAGCTCGGGCTTGATGTTGGCCTTCTGCACCTTCTTCACGGCGTTCTCGAGCGCGTCGACCTTGTTCCTGTCGAAGGTCGTGTGGATCTGGTAACCACCCTGGCGGAGCTTGGTCTCGGTGATCCCGGTGTCTCCGCTGTTCTTGACCAGGTAGGAGTTGACCAGGTCGACCAGGTAGCCGACCTGCCCGCCGAGCGCGGCGTTCGACCGCGGCGACTGGATCGAGGGGAACTTCGTGTACTTGGCGCGCGTCGCCGCGTCCAGACGACCGTCCTTGACCTCTTCGTCGAGGATCCAGCCCCAGCGTTCCTCGGCACGCTTGCGGTTCTTCTCCGGCGTGGCGTTGACCGGGTCGATCGACACCTGGCCCTGGGGGTCGTAGTACGTGGCGCCCTTGAGCACCGCCGCCAGGAACGCGCACTGGCTCGGGTTCAGGTCGGTGGCGTCCTTGTTGAAGTACGCATGGGCCGCGGCCTGGATGCCGTAGGCGTTACGTCCGTAGTACGCGGAGTTCAGGTAGCCGGCCATGATCTGTTCCTTGGGAACCTTGGCGCCGACCTTGATGGAGACGAACAGCTCCTTGAGCTTGCGGGAGACCGTCTGCGACTGGTCCTCCAGCATCGCGTTCTTCACGTACTGCTGGGTGATGGTGGAGCCACCCTGCGTCTGACCGCCCTTGGCCATGTTCACGAAGGCACGGGCGATACCCGTCGGGTCGACGCCGCTGTCGGTCTCGAACGTCTTGTTCTCGGCCGACATCACCGCCCAGCGCATCTCCTTGGGGATCTGCGCGTAGCCGATGATCTGACGGTTGGCCTCGCCACCCGTGGCGACCATCTCGCTGCCGTCGGCCCAGTAGTAGACGTTGTTCTGCGCCTTGGCGGTCTTGCCGATGTCCGGGATGCCCACGAGGGCGTACCCGACACCGGCGGCCGCGACCATGCTGCCGCAGAACCCGATGAACAGGCCCGTCACGAGCTTCCAGGACGGCACCCAGCGCGCGGCGCCGTACCGGCCCGCGCGCGGGTAGTCGATGATGCGTTTCTTGGCGGGCTCGGGAGCGCGGCCGCGGCCGCGTCCGGGACCGCCCGGGCCCGGGGGACCACCGCGTCGGCCGCCCCCTCCACCGGGGCCGCCGCCGTGACCCGCGCCGTCGGCGGCTCTGCGCCGGCTTCCGCCGCCCCCGCGCTGCGGGGCGCGCCGCGCCTCGGCACGGCTGCCGAACGGGCTCTCTTCACCTCCCGGGCCATACGGAGCGGAAGGAGACCCGGTGGCGTCTCGCGGTGCATCGCGGCGGCCTGCGGACGGGCCTGCCTGCGGCTGGCCGCGCCGGGCCGCGGCACGTCCGCCGCCCTGCGGCTGCGGCGGTTTGCGACGGTGCTCGCTCATCGAACGATTACTCCTCGGGCAGGCGCACCTTTGCGCGCCTGGAAACGGCGGCTGGTTTCCGGTCCCCCCGAAGTACGGATGCGGTCGATTGCGCATTCACCCGTACTGCACCAAAGACGTTGACGTTCTCAGACGTCACTCGGTTCCCGGTGGTGTCCATCCCGCACAGAGTACGCACCGTCAAAACCCACCTAGCATCGAAGTTCACCCCAAATCAGGCAACTTGCTTCGTATGAATCGGTGATGTGACGCCGTTCACTCTGCTCCCTCTTGTCGCATCCGCAGGGCCGTTCTATCGTGCTGATGTATCGAGTCGATACATCAGTGCGGCATAAAGACCGTGCCGACGAGACAGCGACAGGGAGGAGGCGACGATGAGCCGGCGTGCCGGGATCCTCGAGTTCGCCGTACTCGGCCTGCTCCGCGAGTCTCCGATGCACGGCTATGAGCTGCGCAAACGACTCAATACGTCACTGGGTGTGTTCCGTGCCTTCAGTTACGGAACGCTCTACCCCTGCCTCAAGACGCTGGTCACCAACGGCTGGTTGATCGAGGAGGAGGGATCCACACCCGAAGACGCCCTGTCGGCAACACTCGCGGGGCGTCGCGCCAAGATCGTCTATCGATTGACGGCGGAAGGTAAGGATCACTTCGAGGAGCTTCTCGCGCAGACGGGTCCCGACGCGTACGAGGACGAGCACTTCGCGGCTCGCTTCGCCTTCTTCGGGCAGACGTCACGCGATGTACGCATGCGCGTACTGGAAGGTCGCCGCAGCCGTCTGGAGGAGCGCCTCGAGAAGATGCGCGCCTCGCTGGCGCGCACCCGGGAGCGCCTCGACGACTACACGCTTGAGCTCCAGCGCCACGGAATGGAGTCCGTGGAGCGCGAAGTGCGCTGGCTGAACGAGCTCATCGAGAGTGAGCGGGCCGGCCGGGACGTCAAACGCCCCGGCCTCGAAGGCTCCGCTCAGCAGGACAATTCATCTGGAGAGACGGGCGGCCTGCCCCGGCACCGGGACAGCCCCCGGCCGGATCCGTCCGACGACACCGCCACGTGAGACCCCGCTCGGGGTTTCACCGATAGACACAGGGAGCAACCGGAATGGGTTCGGTTCGCGTAGCCATCGTCGGCGTGGGCAACTGCGCCGCCTCGCTGGTTCAGGGCGTCGAGTACTACAAGGACGCCGACCCGGCGACCAAGGTGCCCGGCCTGATGCACGTCCAGTTCGGCGACTACCACGTCGGTGACGTCGAGTTCGTCGCCGCGTTCGACGTCGACGCGAAGAAGGTCGGCCTCGACCTCTCCGACGCTATCGGTGCCAGCGAGAACAACACCATCAAGATCTGCGACGTCCCGAACAAGGGCGTCACGGTCCAGCGCGGTCACACCCTGGACGGTCTCGGTAAGTACTACCGCCTGACCATCGAGGAGTCCGCCGAGGCCCCGGTCGACGTGGTCCAGGTCCTGAAGGACCAGCAGGTCGACGTCCTCGTCTGCTACCTGCCCGTCGGTTCCGAGGCCGCGGCGAAGTTCTACGCCCAGGCCGCCATCGACGCCAAGGTCGCCTTCGTCAACGCTCTCCCGGTCTTCATCGCCGGCACCAAGGAGTGGGCGGACAAGTTCACCGAGGCGGGCGTCCCGATCGTCGGCGACGACATCAAGTCGCAGGTCGGCGCGACCATCACGCACCGCGTGATGGCGAAGCTGTTCGAGGACCGCGGTGTCCGTCTTGAGCGCACCATGCAGCTCAACGTCGGCGGCAACATGGACTTCAAGAACATGCTGGAGCGCGACCGCCTCGAGTCCAAGAAGATCTCGAAGACGCAGGCCGTCACCTCGCAGATCCCCGACCGTGAGCTGGGCGAGAAGAACGTCCACATCGGTCCCTCGGACTACGTGGCCTGGCTCGACGACCGCAAGTGGGCGTACGTCCGCCTCGAGGGCCGTGCCTTCGGCGACGTCCCGCTGAACCTGGAGTACAAGCTCGAGGTCTGGGACTCCCCGAACTCGGCCGGTGTCATCATCGACGCCGTGCGCGCCGCGAAGATCGCCAAGGACCGCGGTATCGGCGGCCCGATCCTCTCCGCGTCGAGCTACTTCATGAAGTCCCCGCCGGTCCAGTACTTCGACGACGAGGCCTTCGCCAACGTCGAGAAGTTCATCAAGGGCGAGGTCGAGCGCTAAGCACGATTCCGTGCTCGCTGCTGAGGAGGGTCCCCAGGCTTACTGCCCGGGGACCCTCCTCGTATGTGAGGGTGTGACCCATGGCCGTCGTGCGTGACCTGCGCGTCCTCCTGCGCTTCCAGGGATTCAGACGCCTTCTCGGTGTACGGCTGCTGTCCCAGGGCGCCGACGGCGTCTATCAGGTCGCGCTGGCCACCTACGTGGTCTTCTCGCCGGAGAAACAGACCTCCGCGGCCTCCATCGCCTCCGCGATGGCGGTGCTCCTCCTCCCGTACTCCCTCGTCGGTCCCTTCGCGGGCGTCCTGCTGGACCGATGGCGACGGCGACAGGTCTTCCTGTACGGCAATCTGCTGCGCGCGGCACTGGCGTCCGTGACGGCCCTCCTGATCCTGAGCCCGGCGCCGGACTGGCTCTTCTACACCTCCGCGCTCTGTGTCACCGCCGTCAACCGCTTCGTCCTGGCCGGGCTGTCGGCCGCGCTGCCCCGCGTCGTCGACACCGACCGTCTGGTGGTGGCCAACTCGCTCTCGCCGACCGCCGGAACGCTCGCGGCCACCGCGGGCGCGGCCCTCGCGTTCGCCGTACGACTGCTCGTCGCCGACTCCGACGCGGCGGTGGTCCTCGTGGGGGCGGCGCTGTATCTGTGCGCCGCCCTCGCCTCGCTGCGTATCGCCCCGGCGATCCTCGGGCCCGACCAGGAACTGGTCCGTCCCTATGTGGGCACGGCCCTCGCCGGCACCGCGCGGGGCCTTGCCGGCGGCGTTCGCCATCTCGCGGAGCTCCCACGGCGGGAGGCGGCCTGGGCTCTGATGACCATGACCCTGATGCGCTTCTGCTACGGCGCCCTGACGGTCATGGTACTGATGCTCTGCCGCTACGCGTGGGCGTCCGGCTCGGACGACGGGCTCGCTCTCCTGGGGCTGGCCGTGGGCGTCTCGGGAGCCGGCTTCTTCGTCGCCGCCGTGGTGACGCCCTCGGCCGCCGGACGGCTGGGACCGGGGCGTTGGATCGCCGTCTGCGCCGGCGCCGCCGCGGTCCTGGTACCGGGGCTCTGTCTGCCCTTCGCCCCCGCACCCACACTGGGCGCCGCCTTCGTGCTGGGTGTGATCACCCAGGGCGCGAAGATCGCCACGGACACCATCGTGCAGTCCTCCGTGGACGACGGTTTCCGCGGCCGGATCTTCTCCGTCTACGACGTCCTGTTCAACGTCGCGTTCGTCGGAGCGGCCGCAGTCGCCGCGCTGATGCTGCCTTCTGACGGGCGGTCCGTTTCCCTCGTCCTCACCGTGGCGGCGGTCTACGCAACAATTGCGGCCGCTATGGCCCGCTTTGAGCTTCAGTAAGTGTCACATCAATGCCACAGAGCCACTTCTGACTACTGCGTTGTCACAGGGGACCGATAACTTACGTGCGTCTTACGTTCGCGTCACGCACCTACGTTCCAGGGGGAACTCCAGTGACAACTCCGCCGCCGCCTCAGGGCCAGAACCCCTACGCGCAGGGGCAGCCGCCCCAGGGTGGCAACCCGTTCGCGCAGGGGCAGCCCCCGCAGGGATACCCGCAGCAGCCGGGTCAGCCCGGATTCCCGCAGCAGCCGGCCGCCGGTTTCGCCCCGGCCCCGCCGCAGCGCCCGAAGCGCGGCATCAAGCAGTACCTGCGCGGCGCCGTCATCATCGCTGCCGTGATAGCCGCCGGCGTGGGCTACCTGGCGAGCCGGCACGACCCGGACACCGCCAAGGTCGGCGACTGCATGAGCATCAGCAACCCGGACAGCAGCACGGACCCGGGCCTGAAGGTCGTGGGCTGCGGCGACGCCAAGGCGAAGTACAAGGTCGCGCAGAAGAAGACCGACAACTCCGGCTGCGACCGCACCAAGTACGCCGAGTACACCGAGACGGGCAAGGACGACTTCACCCTCTGCCTGGAGGAGCTCTCCGCCAAGTAGGGCCGGGCGCCAACGCGAAGGGGCGGTGTTTCACGTGAAACACCGCCCCTTCGCGTTGGCCGACGTCAATGTTTCACGTGAAACATGACGGTCCGGCGCTCTCTCAGCCCTGCTCGGCCCACCACTCCTTGAGCGCCGCCACCGCCGCGTCGTGCTCCATCGGCCCGTTCTCCAGCCGCAGCTCCAGCAGGAACTTGTAGGCCTGGCCGATCGCGGGGCCGGGGCCGATACCCAGGATTCCCATGATCTCGTTGCCGTCGAGGTCCGGGCGGATCGCGTCGAGCTCTTCCTGCTCCTTGAGCTGCTCGATGCGCTCCTCCAGCCCGTCGTAGGCGCGGGAGAGGGCGGTCGCCTTGCGCTTGTTGCGCGTGGTGCAGTCGGAGCGGGTCAGCTTGTGGAGGCGGTCGAGAAGCGGGCCGGCGTCACGTACATAGCGGCGGACGGCCGAGTCCGTCCACTCACCCGTGCCGTACCCGTGGAATCGCAGATGCAGCTCGACCAGACGTGAGACGTCCTTGACGAGATCGTTCGAGTATTTGAGCGCCGTCATCCGCTTCTTGGTCATCTTGGCACCCACCATCTCGTGGTGGTGGAAGGAGACCCGCCCGTCCTGCTCGAAGCGACGGGTCCGCGGCTTGCCGATGTCGTGGAGCAGCGCGGCGAGCCTGAGCGTGAGATCGGGCCCGTTCTCCTCCAGTGCCATCGCCTGTTCCAGAACGATCAGCGTGTGCTCGTAGACGTCCTTGTGACGGTGGTGCTCGTCCCGCTCCAGGCGCAGGGCGGGAAGCTCCGGGAGTACGTGCTCGGCGAGCCCCGTGTCCACGAGCAGCGTCAGACCCTTGCGCGGGTGGGCGGACTGGATCAGCTTGTTCAGTTCGTCCCGCACCCGCTCCGCGGAGACGATCTCGATACGCCCGGCCATGTCCGTCATGGCGGCGACGACCTCGGGTGCCACCTCGAAGTCGAGCTGCGCGGCGAACCGCGCGGCGCGCATCATCCGCAGCGGGTCGTCGGAGAAGGACGCCTCCGGGGTGCCCGGGGTGCGCAGAACACGGGCGGCGAGGTCGTCCAGACCGCCGTACGGGTCGATGAACTCCTTCTCCGGCAGCGCGACGGCCATGGCGTTCACCGTGAAGTCGCGACGCACGAGGTCTTCCTCGATGGAGTCGCCGTAGGAGACCTCCGGCTTGCGCGAGGTCCGGTCGTACGCCTCGGAGCGGTAGGTCGTGATCTCGATCTGGAACGACTGCTCCACATCGCCCACACGGGCTTCCTTCTGCGCACCGACCGTGCCGAAGGCGATCCCGACCTCCCACAGCGCGTCCGCCCAGGGCCGGACGATCTTCAGTACGTCCTCGGGCCGGGCGTCCGTCGTGAAGTCCAGGTCATTGCCGAGCCGGCCGAGGAGCGCGTCCCGGACCGAGCCGCCGACCAGGGCGAGCGAGAACCCGGCCTCCTGGAAACGGCGGGCGAGCTCGTCGGCGACAGGAGACACCCGCAGCAGTTCACTCACCGCGCGGCGCTGCACCTGGCTCAGGGCACTGGAATTGTCTTCGTTGGCGTTCGGCACAACAGAAAAGGGTACGTGGCCGAGGGGGTGGGGGCGCCCGGATAAATCCCACACCCGTGCCCCACAATCTTTTCGCGGGCAGAATACGCGCACATACAGGACAGTCGGCCCTCATCCCTGATCTTGCGGACCACTCCGCGGCACTTACTCTCAGCGCACCTCGTTACCATGCGTGGACGCACATTCCGACGACCACTGACGACGACGAGGGACGGGCGAGCGCGTGGCCGAGGCGGCAGACTTCCAAGGGACGAGTCCCTCACCTGCCCGCCGGTGGCTCCGGCGCGGCGGTGCACTGCTGGCCGGGGCGCCGCTGCTGGCCGGGCTGCTCCAGCTCCCCCTGAGTACGCCCTCACAGGCCGCCGAGAAGGCTTCCGCGACCACCGCCTCCGAGTCCATGGCCACTGCCTCGGGGTCGTCCGGCCCCGTGGACGTCAGCCTCGACGCGCTGACGCCCAGCACCCCCACCGACGGCGACACGGTCACGGTCTCGGGCTCGGTCACCAACACGAGCAAGCAGACGGTCACCGACGCCCACGTGGGCATCCGGGTCGGACCGTCCCTGAACACCCGCACCGCCATCGACACGGTCGCGAAGCGCTCCAGCTTCCAGCCGGGCGTCGACCCGCTGGAGATCGGCGGCAAGTACGTCGCGAAGGTCACCAGGCTCCCTGCCGGCAGCTCGCAGCACTTCTCCCTCTCGGTCCCGGTGAAGGATCTCGACCTCGGCTCCGACGGGGTCTACCAGCTCGGTGTGTCGCTCACGGGCCGGACCACCGCACAGCCGTGGGACCAGGTCCTCGGCATCGAGCGGACGTTCCTGCCCTGGCAGCCCGACGCCGCGGACACGAAGACGAAGACGACGTACCTCTGGCCGCTCATCTCCACCGTCCACCTCACGGCGGAGACGGGTTCGGACGCGCAGCAGACGCCCGTCTTCAAGAACGACGACCTGGCCAAGGAGATCTCCCCGGGCGGCCGCCTGGACCAGCTCCTGTCGCTGGGCAGCCAGCTCGATGTCACCTGGGTCCTCGACCCCGACCTGCTGGCCTCCGTGGACGCGATGAGGGGCGGCTACCGGATCCAGCAGGAGAACGGCACCACCGTCGCCGGGAAGAACCAGGCGGTGGCCACTGCCTGGCTCGACAAGCTGGAGAAGGCGGTCCAGGGCCAGAGCCTGGTGGCCCTCCCCTTCGCCGACCCCGATCTCGCGTCGCTGGCCCATCACGGCAAGGACGTCACCGGTTCCCTGAGCCACCTCAAGGACGCCACCGATGTGGCGGCCGACACGGTCGAGACGATCGTCCACGTCAAGCCGAGCACGGAGTTCGCCTGGCCCGCGGACGGGGCGGTGGACCCGTCGATCATCAAGGTGGCCACGTCGGCCGGCGCGGACAAGGTGATCGCCCGCAGCGACAGCCTCCGCGAGACGGGCGGCCTGTCCTACACGCCCAGCGCCGCCCGCCCCATCGGCGGCGGGACCACGGCGGTGGTCGCGGACGAGCGGATGTCGACCGCGTTCCAGGGCGACATGATGAAGGCGGACACCTCGGCCCTCGCCGTCCAGAAGTTCCTCGCGCAGAGCCTGATGATCAACCTGCAGGAGCCGAAGAAGGAGCGCAGCATCGTCGTCGCTCCGCAGCGCACGCCCACGGCGAGCCAGGCACAGTCGATGGCCGAGGCCCTGCGGGCGCTCCAGCAGGGGAACTGGTCGCAGTCGCAGAGCCTGACCGAGGCCGCCAAGGCCAAGCCGGACCCCGGCGCCACCACGAGGGTGCCCTCCGGGTCCTCGTACCCTTCTTCGCTGCGCCACCGGGAGCTGCCGCGCTCTGCGTTCGAGCGGATCCAGGCGACCCAGGCCAAGCTCGACAAGTTCCGCGTGATCCTGACCGACGAGTCCCGTGTGGTCACGCCGTTCGGACGAGCCATAGAGCGGGGGATGTCGTCGTCCTGGCGCGGTCGGACCGCTGAGGCGGCGGACTTCCGGCAGGGCGTGGAGACCTACCTCGACGGGCTCATGGGCCTCGTGCACCTCATCCAGAAGTCGGACGCGAAGCTCTCCGGGCGCAGCGCCACGATCCCCGTGACGGTCCAGAACAACCTCGTGCAGGGTGTCGGCCATCTGGTGCTGCGCCTCACCTCGCAGCAGCCCACCCGACTCAAGATCGGCAACGGCCCGTACGACGAGCAGAAGATCCAGGTCGCGGGCGAGCACAGCCAGTCGGTCAAGTTCACGACGTCCACCCAGGCCAACGGCCCGGTGCAGGTCGTCGCCCAGCTCTACACGGAGGACGGGCAGCCGTACGGCGACCCGGTTCCCTTCGAGGTGAAGGTCACCGAGATCACCTCCACCGTGATGCTCGTCATCGGCGGCGGCGTCCTGCTTCTCGTACTCGCCGGTTTCCGGATGTACACGCAGCGTAAGCGCGCCGCGGCCCGGCGGGCCGAGGAGGACGCGGAGGACGGTCCCGAGGCGGGGGGCGACGGCGAGGACGCCGCAGCCACCGTGGACACTGACTCCACCGAAGATTCCGAGGCCGGTCCCGAACGGGCTTCCGCCCCGGAGTCCGGGGCAGACGACCCGGAGCAGCCGAGTGACCCGTCACCGGACACCGCACCGGAAAGCGCCGACCCGTCCGGCACGGGTGAGAGAGTGGACCGTTGAGCGATGTCGTGGCCGGTGGGCCCGGGGACGATGAGGTGGGGTAACCATGAACGCGCCGTACGACGGTGACCGCGGCCAGGGCGCGGGATCCTCGGGCTACCCCGAGGACCACCCGGACCGGGCCTCGGGCCGCCCCGGCCACCCCGAGGGCACGCCGGAGAACGCTCAGATGCCGCAGGGGTCTCCCGCGGACATGTACCTCCAGGACGCCTACGACCAGGATCCGTACCGGGCTCAGGACCTCTCGGCACAGGACCCGGTCGCGGAGGCGCTCTACGACCGTGCCGCGCACCCTCCGCCGCCGCCCGGCTCGTACGCCCCCCAGCAGCCGCTCTACGCACAGCCGCCCGCGTCGCAGTACGCGCCCGACCCGCGACTGTGGGCCCAGACACCTCCTCCGGAGCCGGCCGGGCCGACGCGTCACCTGCCGTACGGCGATGACGCCCGGACCACCCAGTACGTGGGCGTCGACGATCTGGTCACCCAGGCCGGCGAGGAACAGCATGAGCCCGACGCCTTCGCTCATCTCTTCCGCGACCAGCAGCAGGGCGGCGCCCGACACGGCTACGCCCCCGCCGCCTCCCCCGCGGTCCCGGCACCGGCCCCTGAGCCGGCTCCGGCCGCCGCTCAGCCGCCCGCGGCCGCTCAGGCGAAGTCGGGCGGCCGCGCCTCCGGCTTGCTGAAGTCGAGCGCCGTGATGGCGGCGGGCACGCTGGTGTCCCGTCTCACCGGCTTCGTACGCACCATGATCATCACCGCCGCCCTGGGTGCGGCGACCCTCGGTGACGCCTGGACCGTCGCGTACACCCTGCCGACGATGATCTACATCCTCACCGTCGGCGGCGGCCTCAACTCGGTCTTCGTGCCCCAGCTCGTGCGGTCCATGAAGGAGGACGACGACGGGGGCGAGGCATACGCCAACCGCCTGCTGACCCTCGTCATGGTCGCCCTCGGTGTGATCGTCACCGCCGCGGTCTTCATCGCGCCCCTGCTGATCAAGCTGATGTCGTCGCCCATCGCGAGCGACCCCGCGGCCAACAACGTGGCGGTCACGTTCGCCCGGTACTGCCTGCCCACGATCTTCTTCATGGGCGTGCACGTGGTCATGGGCCAGATCCTCAACGCCCGCGGGAAGTTCGGCGCGATGATGTGGACCCCGGTCCTGAACAACATCGTCATGATCTTCACGTTCGGCATGTTCCTCTGGGTCTACGGCACCGCCCGGCACTCCGGGATGGCGGTCACCAACATCCCGCCGGACGGCGTCCGCCTGCTGGGCATCGGCACCCTGCTCGGCCTGGTCGTCCAGGCCACGGCGATGGTTCCGTACCTGCGCGAGGCCGGCTTCCGCTTCCGTCCGCGCTTCGACTGGCGGGGCCACGGCCTCGGCAAGGCCATCAAGCTCGCCAAGTGGACCGTGCTCTTCGTCCTCGCCAACCAGGCCGGCGTTCTCGTCGTCACACAGCTCGCCACGGCGGCGGGCAAGGCCTCGGGCAAGAGCGGCGCGGGCATCATGGCCTACGCCAACGCCCAGCTCATCTGGGGCATGCCGCAGGCGATCATCACGGTCTCCGTCATGGCGGCCATGCTTCCGCGGATCTCGCGAGCGGCCCACGACGGAGACCCGGGAGCCGTCCGTGACGACATCTCGCAGGGTCTGCGGACCTCGGCCGTCGCGATCGTCCCGGTGGCCTTCATGTTCGTCGCCCTGGGCGTCCCCATGTGCACCCTGCTCTTCGGCTCCAGCGGCCTGCAGTCCGCCCAGTCCCAGGGCTACGTCCTCATGGCCTTCGCCCTCGGCCTGATCCCGTTCTCGGTGCAGTACGTGATCCTGCGCGGCTTCTACGCCTACGAGGACACCCGCACGCCGTTCTACAACACGGTCATCGTGGCCGCCGTCAACGCGGCCGCCTCGGCCGCCTGTTACATGGTCCTGCCCGCGCAGTGGGCGGTCGTCGGCATGGCCGGCGCCTACGGACTGGCGTACGCCGTGGGCGTCGGTGTGGCCTGGCAGCGACTGCGCAGGCGGCTGGGCGGCGACCTGGACGGTGCCCGCGTGCTGCGCACGTACGCGCGTCTGTGCCTGGCCTCCGTCCCTGGCGCCGTGGTGGGCGGCACCGTAGGCTTCGCGATCACCCGAGTCCTCGGGTACGGCGTGTTCGGTTCGATCGCGGCGCTCGTCCTCGGATCGATCGCCCTGCTCGGTGTCTTCTACGTCGCGGCGCGCAAGATGCGCATCGAAGAACTCAACTCAATGGTCGGAATGGTCCGCGGGCGCCTGGGGCGCTGAGGCGGGGGTAGGCGCACAACCATCGTCCGTCGCCGTGTGTCGTGCATAGCGCCGGACTGTGGGCACAATTGGTTTCTGCGTCGGACAGCGCGCAATGGATGGGGAGGCAGGGACGACGGTGGCGGAACGGAGCACGGCTGCCGTCGACGTGGCAGACAACAGCGGTGACGAACCGCTGACCGCCAAGGCGGACCAGACCACGTCCGACGGGGTGGCCCTCAACCAGGAGCGGGACACGGACAGCGAAGAGGCACAGGGGAGCGGCGGGACCGAGGGTCCCGGAAAGGCCTCACCGCCCGAACTGCACAGTGGTCACAAACTCGCCAGGCGCTATCGCCTCGAAGAGTGCGTCACCCGACTGGACGGTTTCAGCAGTTGGCGCGCGATGGACGAGAAGCTCCGCCGCGCCGTCGGAGTGCACCTGCTGCCCGCCAGTCATCCGCGTGCCCGCTCCGTCCTGGCGGCGGCCCGTTCCTCCGCCCTGCTGGGCGATCCCCGATTCGTCCAGGTCCTGGACGCGGTCGAGGAGAACGACCTCGTCTACGTGGTGCACGAGTGGCTGCCGGACGCCACGGAGCTCACCGCCCTCCTCGCCTCGGGGCCCCTCGAGGTGCACGAGGCCTACCAGATGGTCAGTCAGGTCTCGGGGGCCATGGCCGCCGCGCACCGCGAGGGCCTCGCGCATCTCAAGCTGACCCCGGGTGCCGTGCTGCGCACCTCCACCGGCCAGTGGCGCATCCGCGGGCTCGCCGTGAACGCGGCGCTGCGCGGTATCAGTTCGGACACCCCGCAGCGCACCGACACGGAGGCGATCGGCGCACTCCTGTACGCCGCCCTCACCCAGCGCTGGCCGTACGAGAGCGACGCCTACGGCCTGTCGGGGCTGCCCAAGGGCGTCGGCCTCATCGCGCCCGACCAGGTGCGTGCCGGTGTCCACCGGGGCCTGTCGGAGCTCGCCATGCGCGCGCTCGCCAACGACGGTGCGACCGCCTCCCGCCATGAGTCCCCGTGCACCACGCCGGAGGAGCTCGTGAAGGCGATCGGCGAGATGCCGCGCATCCGCCCGCCGGAGCCCGCGTTCACCGCACCGCCCGAGTACCAGCGCACGACGTACCAGCAGGGCACCTACGGCCGTCAGTCGCCGCGTCCCGGCGCCACCCAGGTCCTGCCGACTCCGCCGCCCCCGCTGCAGAGCCGTACCGGCACAGCCCTGAAGTGGGCCGTCTCGGCTCTCCTCATCGCCGCACTGGGCCTGGGCAGTTGGCAGCTCGCTGACGCGCTCATGGACCACAGCAAGCCCGATGACACCAAGAAGACCCAGACGACGGACGGCAACGAGAAGGGCGGCACCAAGCCCGCGCCGCTCAAGCCGATCGCGATCAAGGGTGCCGAGGAGTATGTCGCGAAGGGCGACGCCCAGGCCCCCGAAGACGTGCACAACACGTACGACGGCGCCAGCTCCACGTACTGGCGGAGCAGAAGCTTCCTGGACGGTCCGGAGATGAAGCCGTCCTTCAAGCCCGGCGTCGGCATCGTCTACGACCTCGGCTCGAAGCAGACCGTGTCCGCGGCTTCGATAGGGCTCCGCTACGCCGGTGATCACACCACGATCACCCTCTACGCGACGGACTCCACGAGCTCCTCGACACCGGTGGACTCGATGACGAAGATCGGGACCATCACATCGAACGGCACCACGGCGAAGATCACCGTCACCAAGAAGGCGCCGACCCAGTACGTACTGCTCTGGATCACAGCGATGCCCTACGCATCCGGTGACCAGTACAGCGGCGCCGGCTACAAGCAGGGCATCACGGATGTGAAGTTCAGCGGCTGACGCTCGTCGACGGAGGGGAGGGGGGTCCGATGGCCGATGAAGCCGAACACGGCATAGCAAGCGATCAGGATCTCCTGGCCCGCCACGTCGAAGGCGATCCGGACGCCTTCGGTGAGCTTGTGCGGCGCCATCGCGACCGACTGTGGGCCGTGGCCCTGCGGACGCTGGGAGACCGCGAGGAGGCCGCTGACGCGGTCCAGGACGCACTCGTCTCGGCCTACCGGGCCGCCCACACCTTCCGGGGCCAGTCGGCCGTCACGACCTGGCTGCACCGCATCACGGTGAACGCCTGCCTGGACCGCGCCCGCAAGGCAGCCTCCAGGAAGACGTCGCCCGTCGACGACACCCAGCGCCTGGAACAGCTTCTCGAACCGCACGAGTCCGCCGCCGCTCCCGCCGAGCGCAACGACCTCCACCGCGAGCTCATCGGCGCCCTCGGCACCCTCCCCGTCGATCAGCGCGCCGCCCTCGTCCTGGTGGACATGCAGGGCTACCCCGTGGCCGAGGCGGCCCGCATCCTCGATGTACCGACCGGCACCGTGAAGAGCCGCTGCGCGCGTGGCAGAGCCAGACTCCTTCCTCTGCTCACCCATCTCCGCACGGAGAGCCCGGGGGACGAGGAGACGAAGAAGTCGGGCGGCGGACGGAACCGGACGCAGGGGACATCCGTCCCACCCGCAGCGGGACCTCCCTCGTCGGGTGCCCGCGAGACAGGGCCAAGCGATTCAGCGGCTGTGAAGGGCGGAGGTGGGCGGGCGTGACATCCACGACGGACAAGGCCGGACACCCGGACGTCGCGGAGATCTCCGACCTCACCGAAGGTCTGCTCTCGCCTTCCCGCACCGAGGACGTGCGCCAGCACCTCGACGAGTGCGAGCTCTGCGCAGACGTCTACGACTCCTTGCAGGAGATCCGCGGCCTGCTCGGCACCCTGCCTGGTCCCTCGCGTATGCCGGACGATGTCGCCGAACGCATCGACGCCGCCCTGGCCGCGGAAGCTCTGCTGAGCTCCACAGCTCCCGACGAAGTGACCGCCGCCGACGACGACCGTGCTCATGTTTCACGTGAAACGTCGACCGCGTCACCCGCATCAACCGCGTCACCCGCCGGCAGTCCTTCCGGACATCCTCGTGGGGCCACCGGCCCCGGTCGCTCCCACCGGGCCCGCCACGGCCGCCGCAGGACGGCCCTCCTCACCGCCGCCTTCGCGGCGGCGGCTCTGGGCCTGGGCGCGATCCTCGTGCAGTCCCTGGACGGCGACGGCTCCGGAAAGACCGGCCAGACGGCGACGCGGCACGAGTCGGGATCGCCCACGGCTTTCTCCGCGGAGACGCTGAAGGGCGAGGTCTCGAACCTTCTCGCCAAGAACAAGACGTCGGGTGACGGCTCGCCCAGCGTCAAGCCCTGGAGTGCCGAGTCGCAGGACGCCGGAACCGACTCGGGCGGGGTGAAGACCTTGATCACCCCCACCCCGGCGGTTCCCGAGTGCGTCCAGCAGGGGACCGGAGACCCCGGGGCGCTCCTCGCCGCCAAGACGGGCTCGTTCAAGGGGAAGAACGTCTATCTCCTCGTGGTGTCCGACGCCGCCGACAAGACGAAGGTCACCGCTTACCTCGTCGACGCCTCCTGTGAGAAGCAGTCCTCTCCGTCGCCCGGCAAGCTGCTCCTGACCCGGTCGTACGGCCGTTCCTGAACGGTCTCCGTGTGCCCCGACACAGCGGGAATTGAAGCCCCTTAGGATCCGTTGGGTGGGGTGAGAGTACTGAGAGATGCTCCCACCGGAACGCAGCAGTCTCCAGAGACGAGGAATCAAGCCGTGAGCGACGTCCGTAACGTGATCATCATCGGGTCTGGGCCCGCCGGCTACACGGCGGCGCTCTACACCGCGCGCGCGTCGCTGAAGCCGCTGGTCTTCGAAGGCGCCGTCACCGCGGGCGGTGCGCTGATGAACACCACCGAGGTCGAGAACTTCCCCGGCTTCCAGGACGGCATCATGGGCCCCGAGCTCATGGACAACATGCGCGCCCAGGCCGAGCGCTTCGGTGCCGAGCTGGTCCCGGACGATGTCGTCGCCGTCGACCTGACGGGCGAGATCAAGACCGTCACGGACACCGCCGGCACGGTGCACCGTGCCAAGGCCGTCATCGTCACGACGGGTTCGCAGCACCGCAAGCTCGGTCTCCCGAACGAGGACACGCTCTCCGGGCGTGGCGTCTCCTGGTGCGCGACCTGTGACGGCTTCTTCTTCAAGGACCACGACATCGCCGTCATCGGTGGTGGCGACACCGCGATGGAGGAAGCCACTTTCCTCTCGCGCTTCGCCAAGTCCGTCACCATCGTTCACCGCCGGGACAGCCTGCGCGCCTCCAAGGCGATGCAGGAGCGTGCCTTCGCGGACCCGAAGATCAAGTTCATCTGGGACAGCGAGATCGCCGAGATCAAGGGCGACCCGAAGCTGGCCGGTCTGACGCTGCGCAACCTGAAGACCGGGGAGACCTCCGAACTGCCGGTGACCGGTCTGTTCATCGCGATCGGCCACGACCCGCGCACCGAGCTCTTCAAGGGTCAGCTCGACCTGGACGGCGAGGGCTACCTGAAGGTCGCCGCGCCTTCGACCCGCACCAACCTGACGGGTGTCTTCGGCGCCGGTGACGTCGTCGACCACACGTACCGCCAGGCGATCACCGCGGCCGGTACCGGCTGCTCCGCCGCCCTCGACGCCGAGCGTTACCTCGCCGCCCTGACGGACAGCGAGACCGCTGCCGCCACCGTCTGATCACCTCCCTCCTCCCCACCGCACCAACAAGTTAAGGAGCCCGCCGTGGCCGGCACCCTCAAGAACGTGACTGACGACTCCTTCGAGCAGGACGTCCTCAAGAGCGACAAGCCCGTCCTGGTGGACTTCTGGGCCGCCTGGTGCGGTCCGTGCCGCCAGATCGCCCCGTCGCTCGAGGCCATCGCCGCCGAGCACGGAGACAAGATCGAGATCGTCAAGCTCAACATCGACGAGAACCCGGCGACGGCCGCCAAGTACGGCGTCATGTCGATCCCGACCCTGAACGTCTACCAGGGTGGCGAGGTCGCCAAGACCATCGTCGGTGCGAAGCCGAAGGCCGCGATCGTGCGCGACCTCGAGGACTTCATCGCCGAGTAGTCGGCGACGGCCGCGCATGCGGCGCGTGTGTTTCACGTGAAACACGAATGGGCCAGCCCGAGCGGGCTGGCCCATTCGCTTTGCCGGAGGGCGGCCGAATTCGCTTTGCCGGAGGGCGGCCGAACGGTCGGAAGGACACGCTGACCCCGGACGCGAACGCAGTAGTCGGCCGACGTCACAGAGGACGAAGCGCAGGCTCCTTCTGCACGGCTCCGAGGAGACGGTCCAGCGCCAACTCCACGTCTTCCTTCCAGGAGAGCGTGGTGCGCAGTTCCAGCCGCAGGCGCGGGTATCTGGGGTGAGGGCGCACGGTCTTGAAGCCGACCGCGACGAGATGATCGGCGGGGAGCACGCAGGCGGGTTCCTTCCACCGGGCGTCTCCGAAAGCCTCGATCGCCTTGAATCCGCGACGGATCAGATCCTTGGCCACCGTCTGGACCAGGACTCGCCCCAGCCCCTGTCCCTGGTAGCCCGGCATGATGAACGAGGTCATGAGCTGAACCGCGTCCGGCGCCACGGGGCTTGTGGGGAACGCCGTGGAACGGGGGACGTAGGCAGGCGGCGCGTAGAGCACGTAGCCCACCGGCACCTCGTCCACGTAGGCGACCCGGCCGCAGGACCCCCAGTCCAGCAGCACCGAGGAGATCCACGATTCCTTCTCCACGGTGCTCGTGCCCGCCTTCAGCGCGGCTTCACCGCTGACAGGATCCAGTTCCCAGAAGACGCACGTGCGACAGCGCTGGGGAAGGTCCGGAAGGTTGTCCAGCGTGAGCGGTACGAACCGGCGCCCCATGAAGGCTGTTCCTCGCTTCCCTCGCCCGCGGCCTCACGGGCGGCTGTCAGATGGCTCCGCTCTCTGAGCAGGCTGCCGACGAACCCGCCGACCGCTCCCAGACCCAGACCCGCGGTCACCAGTCCGGTACGGCTCACGGTCTGCATGACCCCCGCCTCCCCGATGAAGGTGCTGCCAGGTGGATGCGCCATACCCATCGCATCGTATCCACGAAGCGATTCCATCGATACCGCCGGAAAGCAAAGAGCGGACCGTATTCCGGCACACGCCGGACACGGCCCGCTCTTCAGGTGAACCCGATCGGACATCGGACCACCGAAAGCCGACTCAGGCTTCCGCGTCGTCCGAGTCGTCGTCCAGAAGGCTCTTCTGAAGGACCGGTCCTTCTCCCGGAGCGAGGGAGCCGAGGATGCGTTCGAGGTCTTCCATCGAAGCGAACTCGACAGTGATCTTGCCCTTCTTCTGCCCGAGGTCGACCTTCACCCGCGTCTCGAAGCGGTCGGAGAGGCGCGTCGCCAGATCGCTCAGCGCCGGAGAGACCCGGCTGCCGGCGCGCGGCCCCTTGGAGCGCTGAGCGGTCTGCGGACGCGACCCCATCAGGGTCACGATCTCCTCCACAGCCCGTACCGAGAGACCCTCCGCGACGATGCGGTGAGCCAGGCGGTCCTGTTCCTCCGAGTCGTCGACCGCGAGGAGCGCCCGGGCGTGCCCCGCGGAGAGAACTCCGGCAGCCACGCGACGCTGAACCGACGGGGAGAGTTTCAGAAGCCGCAGGGTGTTGGAGACCTGAGGACGCGACCGCCCGATCCGGTCCGCCAACTGGTCGTGCGTGCAGTTGAAGTCCTTGAGGAGCTGGTCGTAGGCCGCCGCCTCCTCCAGCGGGTTCAACTGAGCCCGGTGGAGGTTCTCAAGGAGCGCGTCCAGGAGAAGCTTCTCGTCCTCCGTCGCGCGCACGATCGCGGGAATGGCCTCGAGCCCCGCCTCACGGCAGGCCCGGAACCGACGCTCTCCCATGATGAGCTCGTAGCGCCCGGAACCCACCTGGCGTACGACGACGGGCTGGAGGAGTCCGACCTCCTTGATGGAGGTGACCAGCTCGGCGAGAGCGTCCTCGTCGAAGATCTCACGCGGCTGGCGCGGATTCGGCGTGATGGCGTCGAGGGGCAGCTCGGCGAAGTGGGCCCCGACGGGAGCCTGAAGCGTCTCCAGCGACGCGTTGCCCTCCCCCTCGTCCGTTTCACGTGAAACAGACGGCAGCGTGGTCACCTTCGCCGCCGCGACCCCGCGCTCCGCGGTGAGTACCGGTACGGCAGTCTGCGAGGAGGGAGACCCACTCGCCGAAACACCCGGCCGCTCGCCTGTCGGAGCCGCAGGGATCAGCGCGCCCAGGCCCCGCCCCAGACCCCGTCGTCGGTCGCTCACTGGATCCCCTCCACCATGCTCTGATCGTTCTGTCCGCCCAGATGGGCATGTTGCTCGTCGTACGCCACTCCGACTCCTCGAAGGGCGATTTCGCGCGCCGCCTCAAGGTACGAGAGAGCACCGCTCGAACCCGGATCGTAGGTCAGAACCGTCTGACCGTAACTCGGGGCCTCCGAAATACGCACTGAGCGCGGAATGCTCGTTCGCAGCACCTCCTTGCCGAAGTGGCTGCGCACCTCCTCCGCGACCTGGGACGCGAGGCGGGTCCGACCGTCGTACATGGTGAGCAGAATCGTCGAGACGTGGAGGTCGGGGTTGAGGTGCCCGCGCACCAGGTCGACGTTGCGCAGGAGCTGCCCCAAGCCTTCGAGTGCGTAGTACTCGCACTGAATAGGGATGAGCACCTCCGCGCCGGCCACCAGGGCGTTGACCGTCAGCAGACCGAGCGACGGCGGGCAGTCGATGAGGATGTAGTCCAGCGGCTGCTCGTACGCCAGGATCGCTCGTTCCAGCCGGCTCTCACGGGCCACCAACGACACCAGCTCGATCTCCGCACCGGCGAGATCGATGGTGGCGGGGGCACAGAAAAGACCCTCGACATCGGGGACCGGCTGAACAACCTCGGAGAGCGGCTTGCTGTCGATCAGCACGTCATAGATCGATGGAACCTCGGCATGGTGATCGATACCCAGCGCCGTGGAGGCATTGCCCTGAGGGTCGAGGTCGATCACCAGGACCCGGCCGCCGTGCAGTGCCAGCGAGGCGGCAAGGTTGACCGTGGTCGTGGTCTTACCCACCCCACCCTTCTGGTTGGCGACCACGATGACTCGGGTCTGCTCGGGCCGTGGCAGGCCCTCGCCGGCGCGACCTAGCGCCTCCACAGCCAGTTGGGCAGCACGACCGATGGGAGTGTCGTCCATCGGGGGCGGTGTTTCACGTGAAACATCGTCCCCCATTGACTCGGTACGGGGACCGGGGACCGGATCGGTCATCGGTCCCGCGATGTTGGCGTCGGACCGCAAGGATTCACTCTCCTCGACTTCAGGCTCGCAATGAACAGAGCCTCCCATGCCTTTGGGGTCGCGAACCAGCGAGGCCCGTTGTTCTGTGGAGAAATCCACCTCTGTGGACAACTCCGGACCTCCTCCGAGTGCCCCGAGAGGCCGCCGATCGCGGGGTTCGGCCGCAGCTCGGCCGCGACTGATGATGCCGTGCAACAGTGAGCGACGTTTCACGTGAAACACGATGCCTAGCCGCCCGGATCATCGCGGCGCGACACTCCGATATGCGCAGGTTTGGCAGCTTTTGCGCAATAGGTCGCATCATCGGGCTCGCTCCGCCCGGAGTGAGCCCGAGTGAGAAACAACTCCTGACTCCGCACGGAGAACGGCACCCTCTCGGCTCCGAACAGAGACCTTCCCGGCCCGCTTCGGCTCTCAACGCGAAACTCCCGGCCCCCTCACTGGGGAACCGGGAGTCGCGATGCTCGCATCGAACCTGGGTCAGCGTCGACGACGCGTCCGGCCCGTCCTGGCGGCCTTGGCCCGCTTCGCGGCGAAGCGCACGCCGCCGGGGCTCTCACCCACCTCCACCCTCACCACGGTGGACATCGGATCCACGATGCCCTCGCCGACGTGCAGGATGGACGTCTCCACGGCACCGAGCTTGCTCAGCGCCGTGGCAGAGGCCTTCAGCTCCTCCTCCGCGGTGTCGCCCTTGAGGGCCAGCATCTCGCCGTACGGGCGCAGCAGCGGGATGCCCCAGGTCGCCAGCCGGTCGAGCGGAGCGACGGCCCTGGCGGTCACCACGTGAACCGGCTGGAGCTTGCCCATGACCTCCTCGGCTCGGCCGCGGACGACGGTCACATGGTCGAGACCGAGCAGTTCCACGACCTCCGTGAGGAAGTTCGTCCGACGCAGCAGGGGTTCGAGCAGTGTGATCTTGATGTCCTCCCTGACGAGCGCCAGGGGAATGCCGGGCAGTCCCGCACCGGAACCGACATCGCACACGGTCACACCCTCGGGCACGACCTCGGAGAGCACCGCGCAGTTCAGCAGGTGCCGCTCCCAGAGCCTGGGCACTTCCCGCGGGCCGATCAGCCCGCGCTGCACTCCCGCCTCGGCCAGCAGTTCCGCGTACCGGACCGCGTCCGCGAAGCGATCACCGAAAACCTCGCGCGCCTGCTCGGGCGCGGGGGGAAGCTCCGCTGCCTCCGTCACGGGGGACCGTCCTTCCGTACCGCTTGAGCGCACTGGGCGCTGATCACCAGGACTATCAGGCTGACAAAATTCGGCCCCGTCTGCGCAACAGACGGGGCCGAAGGAACGTACGTACCGATCAGGCAGGAAGCACGACGACGAAGCGCTGCGGCTCCTCGCCCTCGGACTCGCTGCGCAGGCCGGCGGCCTTGACCGCGTCGTGCACGACCTTGCGCTCGAAGGGCGTCATCGGGTCCATCTTCACCGGCTCACCGGAGCTCTTGACCTCGGCGGCGGCCTTGGCACCCAGCTCGGAGAGCTCCTCGCGCTTCTTGGCCCGGAATCCCGCGATGTCCAGCATCAGCCGGCTGCGGTCTCCGGTCTCCCGGTGCACGGCCAGACGCGTGAGCTCCTGAAGTGCTTCCAGCACCTCGCCGTCGCGGCCGACCAGCTTCTGCAGGTCTCGGCCGCCCGAGTCGCTGACAATCGAGACAGCGGCGCGGTCGGCCTCGACGTCCATGTCGATGTCGCCGTCGAGATCGGCGATGTCGAGCAGACCCTCGAGGTAGTCCGCGGCGATCTCGCCTTCCTGCTCCAGGCGGGTCAGGGTGTCGCCCTCAGCGGCGGCGGAGGTGGTGCCTTCCGTCACGGGATGGACTCCTTCTTACTTCTTGGACGGGGACTTGGGCCGCTGCGGGCCCTTGCGCTGTCCGGACTGGGCCTTGCTGCGGGTACCGGTGCCGGGCTTGCTGCCGCCCCCGGAGGCCGGCTTGGCGGCGGCGGAGGGTTTGGCGTCCTGCGGCTCGTCGGACTTGGTCAGCGAGGTCTTCGGCTCCGCGTCCTCGGCCGACGTGTCGGCCGACGCACTGCCGGACGCTCCGCCCGACTGACGCTGTGCCTTGGTCTGACGCTTCGGCTGCTGACGCTTGGGAGCAGCGGCCGCGGTGGTCGTGGTGCCGTCCTCGGACTCGACGACCGTCGTGTTCTCACCGGCCACCACGGCACCGTCGGGCTGGGCCACGAGACCCGCCTTGGTGAGGCCGTTGACGAACTTGCGCTCGAACTCGTTGCGGTCACGGCCCTTGGCGACGATGGCCTTCACGATGGCCTTCTCGCCCCGGCCACGCGTCTTGCCGTGCTGCGTGACGTGCTTCTGCAGGCGCTCCAGGTACGCGGCCTGAGCCTTCGAGCCCGGCGTCGGGTTGTTGCGGATGACGTACATCTGCTGGCCCATGGTCCACACGTTCGTGGTCAGCCAGTAGATGAGGACACCGACGGGGAAGCGGATACCGAAGAAGGCGAACATGATCGGGAAGACGTACATCAGCATCTTCTGCTGCTGCATGAACGGCGTCTTCACCGTCGTGTCGACGTTCTTGGTCATCAGCTGACGCTGCGTGTAGAACTGCGACCCCGACATCAGCACGATCATGATCGCGGTGACGACGCGGACGTCCGTCAGCGAGGCGCCGAGCTTCTCGACGGTCTCGGCGCTGTCCAGGAACTTCGCGGCCAGCGGGGCGCCGAAGATGTGTGCCTTCTGCGCGCTCTCCAGGAGGCTCTGGTTGATGACACCCACGGTCTCGCCGGACGCGATGCCGTTGAGCACGTGGTACAGGGCGAAGAAGAACGGGGACTGCGCCAGGATGGGAAGGCACGAGGAGAGCGGGTTGGTGCCCGCGTCCTTGTACAGCTTCATCATCTCTTCGGACTGGCGCTGCTTGTCGTTCTTGTAGCGCTCCTGGATCTTCTTCATCTCGGGCTGCAGCGTCTGCATGGCCCGGGTCGCCTTGATCTGCTTCACGAAGAGCGGGATCAGGCAGATGCGGATCAGAATCACCAGGGACACGATGGACAAGCCCCAGGCCCACCCGGTGTCAGGGCCGAAGATGTGGCCGTACACCGTGTGGAACTGGACGATGACCCAGGAAACGGGTGTCGTGATGAAGCTGAACAGATTGGCAATCGTGTCCACTAATCAAGCTCCTTGAGCATGGGACGGGGTCTCGGCGGCCGGGCTCGGGGCAGTGGGCTCCCCGATGGCCGGTTCGGCGGCGGAGGTCCCGCCCCTGCGTGCACGCCAGGCGTTACGCAGCAATTCGTGCCAGCGCGGACGCTTGCGCGGCGGAACATGGTCCACACCACCCAGCGACCACGGGTTGCACCGCAGGATGCGCCAGGCGGTTAGTGCCGTTCCCTTGATCGCACCGTGCCGGTCGATGGCTGTGTAGCCGTATCGGGAGCACGACGGGTAGTACTTGCAGACCGGCCCGAGCAACGGGCTGATCGTCCACTGGTACAGCTTGATGAGAGCAAGCAGTGGGTACTTCATCGCGCGCCCCCTCCCAGCAGCCGCTGCAGGGCGGCATCCAGGTCTCGGGCCAGCTGTTCATGGTCGGCGTCACCCGCACCGGGCAGCGCTCGTACGACTACCAGGCTACCGGGGGGCAACAGGGCGACTCGGTCGCGCATCAGATGGCGAAGTCTGCGCTTCACCTTGTTGCGGACGACCGCTCCGCCCACGGCTTTGCTCACGACGAAACCCGCACGCGTCGAGGGAGCGCTCTCCCCAGGCGCGTGCGGGTCCGGTGCACCGCTACGTAGATGGACGACGAGAAGCGGGCGTCCGGCCCGGCGTCCTCGGCGTACCGCGGTCGCGAAGTCTTCGCGCCGCCTCAGCCGATGCTCGGTAGGCAGCACGAGATCATGACCTGTGAGTAATCAGGCGGACAGGCTCGCGCGACCCTTGCCACGGCGGTTCGCGAGAATCGCGCGGCCGGCACGGGTGCGCATCCGCAGGCGGAAGCCGTGGGTCTTGGCGCGACGACGGTTGTTCGGCTGGAAGGTGCGCTTGCTCACTCGGGGGCTCCAGAAAGAATCGGTGGTGGCGGGGTGCCGTCCTGGCTGTCACCGTGCGCCCACGAGGAAACTCGCATTACGCCCGAGTGCACCGCTTCCCGATCGCTCTTCGCGATCTGTGCCCATCGGAGGCAGGCGGCAGCAGCCATCGACAACTCGACCTGGTTACGGTACGCGCGGCTACGCCATCCGGTCAAACCAACCTCCGGCAGGGGACACTATCCACAGGCTGGGGACAACAACTTGAACCGTACCCGTCGCCCTGACTACCGTGGCTGGACTCCGATTCGTTCCCTTCCCGCCGCCCCAGCGGTTTTGTTCCCCCCGCCCCAAGCGACTGACTTCCCAACCTGTTCCCAGAACCACACGTTCGTGGGACCCGTGAGAGAGCGTGCCCCGTGGCTGACGTACCTGCCGATCTTGCCGCAGTGTGGCCACGCGTGATGGAACAACTGCTGGGTGAGGGCCGCGGGCAGGGTGTCGAGGGGAAGGACGAGCACTGGATCAAGCGCTGTCAGCCCCTGGCCCTGGTCGCCGACACCGCTCTGCTCGCCGTTCCCAACGAGTTCGCCAAGAACGTACTGGAGGGCCGTCTCGCCCCGATCGTCAGCGAGACCCTGAGCCGCGAGTGCGGGCGCCCCATCCGGATCGCCATCACGGTCGACGACTCCGCGGGCGATCCCTCCATGCCCGCCCCGCCCCGCTACGAGGAGCCCGAGCTCCCCGCCGGACCGGCCCAGGGCCGTGACCCGTACGAGAGTCAGGGCCGCGAGGACCGCGGCGGCTACGAGGGCGGCGCGTACGACGGCGCACAGCCGCGGGACAAGCGCGGGGCGTACGAGGGCCAGGGACGGGACGAGCGCGGCGGCTACGACGCCGATCAGGGCCGCGACGACCGCGGCGGGTACGAGCCGCAGGGCCGTGAGGACCGTGCTCCGTACGACTCCCGTCGCGACGGCTACGAGGGCTACGGCCGCCACCGCGCGGACGACCACCGCGGCGGCCGCGCCGAACCGCTGCCCGGTGCCCCGGGCGACCAGCTCCCGACCGCCCGTCCCGCGTACCCGGACTACCAGCGCCCGGAACCGGGCGCCTGGCCGCGCCACTCCCAGGACGACTACGGCTGGCAGCAGCAGCGCCTCGGCTTCCCCGAGCGGGACCCTTACGCCTCGCCGCCGCAGGACTACCGGCCCCAGTCGGTGGAGCGCCCGCCCTACGAGCAGCAGCGCCCCGACTACGACCAGCGCTCCGACCGCCGCGATCTGCAGAACCCCTCCGACGGCGGCCAGGGGCGCAGGGGCGTCCCCTCTCCGCCGTCCACGGGCGGGGCCCCCGGCTCGAAGTCGGCGCAGCCCGGGCCGGTCCCGGGCCCGGGCGAGCCCACCGCGCGGCTGAATCCGAAGTACCTCTTCGACACGTTCGTGATCGGCGCCTCGAACCGCTTCGCGCACGCCGCCGCCGTGGCCGTCGCCGAGGCGCCGGCGAAGGCGTACAACCCCCTGTTCATCTACGGGGAGTCGGGACTCGGCAAGACGCACCTGCTGCACGCGATCGGGCACTACGCGCGCAGCCTCTACCCGGGCACCCGGGTGCGGTACGTGAGCTCGGAGGAGTTCACCAACGAGTTCATCAACTCCATCCGCGACGGCAAGGGCGACAGCTTCCGCAAGCGGTACCGGGAGATGGACATCCTGCTCGTCGACGACATCCAGTTCCTCGCGGACAAGGAGTCGACGCAGGAGGAGTTCTTCCACACCTTCAACACCCTGCACAACGCGAACAAGCAGATCGTGCTCTCCAGCGACCGGCCGCCCAAGCAGCTCGTCACGCTCGAGGACCGGCTGCGCAACCGCTTCGAGTGGGGTCTGATCACCGACGTCCAGCCGCCCGAGCTGGAGACCCGTATCGCCATCCTCCGCAAGAAGGCGGTCCAGGAGCAGCTCAACGCCCCGCCGGAGGTGCTGGAGTTCATCGCGTCCCGGATCTCGCGCAACATCCGCGAGCTGGAGGGCGCGCTGATCCGGGTGACGGCGTTCGCGTCGCTCAACCGGCAGCCGGTGGACCTCGGTCTGACGGAGATCGTCCTCAAGGACCTGATCCCCGGCGGCGAGGACTCGGCCCCCGAGATCACCGCGACCGCGATCATGGCGTCCACCGCCGACTACTTCGGGCTCACCGTGGACGATCTGTGCGGGTCCTCGCGCAGCCGTGTCCTGGTGACGGCTCGGCAGATCGCCATGTACCTGTGCCGTGAGCTCACGGATCTGTCGCTGCCGAAGATCGGCGCGCAGTTCGGCGGCCGCGACCACACGACCGTGATGCACGCGGACCGCAAGATCCGGGCGCTGATGGCCGAACGCCGCTCGATCTACAACCAGGTCACCGAGCTCACGAACCGCATCAAGAACGGCTGACGGAGGCCGGCGGCTCCGACGGAGACCGACGGAGCCACCCGAAGGGCGTCCAGGGACATCGTCCCTGGACGCCCTTCGCCGTTCCCGCTCCCGTTTCGCCTTCCCGCCCGCTGCGAACGCCCCGGTTCCCCACCGGTTCACGCGCCTCCCGAGGGCTCCTGAACCGCTTCCCGAGGCCTCCGGGACCGCGTTCCGGGGATTCCGGGCCCGTCGCCGGCGCTACCGGCCCGACATCTGCTGTTCGAATCCGAGCCTGGTTACGGCCACTCTCCACAGATGTGGTGACTTTTTTCCGTCCACATCCTGGGGACTGGGAAGTTGTCCAGATCGTTTCCACAGGTAGCACTGTTGAAAGGTCATCAGACCAGGTCAGCCGCCTGTGGATTCGTGGATGAAGACTCTCCACAGCCTGTGGACGAAGAGAAGATCCACAGGCTGTGCATCAAGTTGTCCACCGGCGGCCCACAGGCTGGAGCCAGTTGTCCCCAGCGATCCCGGGCTTCTCCACATCTCTGTCCACTGTTCGGCAACGCGCCGCGCCATCTCACCGCGTCGAGTGAAAGGCGTCACACCGAGGTGCCGGATTGGCCTGTGGGGAACGTGGGTAAAGCTGGGGACGGCGCTGGGGAGAAGTAGCCCCCGGCTGTGGACCGAGTGTGCAGAACTTTTCGTCGTCCACAGAGACCTCGAGTTGTCCACCGCCTTCACCCACAGGGTCGGTGGACAAAAAATCGCCTCTGAGCTGCGAAAACGGGGTTATCCACGGTATCCACAGGCCCTACTACTAAGACCAACTAGAGAGAGCCTGAGAACCGTTTCGAAGTGGGGGCTGTGCACAACTTGCTCTCGGCGGCTCGACTGCCGCTCGGCACGACTTGACCCCGAGGGGCAACGACTGTCAGCGCGGTGCGTCAGACTGGTCCCCGGTGTCCTTCCCCGAAGCAGTCGGGACGACACCGAGTCAGACGACGAAGGCCAGCAGGGCGAGAGCGCCGGCAACAGACGGAGGCGGCAACGGTGAAGATCCGGGTGGAACGCGACGTACTCGCGGAGGCAGTGGCCTGGGCGGCACGCAGCCTCCCGGCCCGTCCGCCGGCTCCTGTGCTCGCCGGCCTCCTTCTGAAGGCCGAAGAGGGCGCACTGAGCCTCTCCAGCTTCGACTACGAGGTCTCGGCGCGGGTCTCCGTGGACGCGGAGATCGACGAGGAGGGCACGGTCCTCGTGTCCGGCCGCCTCCTCGCGGACATCTGCCGCGCGCTCCCCAACCGGCCCGTGGAGATTTCCACAGACGGTGTACGGGCGACCGTGGTCTGCGGATCCTCGCGGTTCACCCTCCACACCCTGCCTGTGGAGGAGTACCCGGCACTGCCCCAGATGCCGTCGGCGACCGGCACCGTCCCCGGTGAGGTCTTCGCCTCCGCCGCCGCCCAGGTGGCCATCGCCGCCGGACGCGACGACACGCTCCCCGTGCTCACCGGTGTGCGCATCGAGATCGAGGGCGACAAGGTCACCCTGGCGTCCACCGACCGCTACCGCTTCGCGGTCCGCGAGTTCCTGTGGAAGCCGGAGAACCCCGAGGCGTCCGCGGTCGCCCTGGTGCCCGCCAAGACGCTCCTGGACACCGCCAAGGCGCTCACGGGCGGCGACAGCGTGATCCTGGCGCTGTCCGGCTCCGGCGCTGGCGAGGGACTGATCGGCTTCGAGGGCGCCGGGCGGCGCACGACCACCCGTCTGCTCGAAGGCGACCTCCCGAAGTACCGCTCCCTGTTCCCGACGGAGTTCAACTCGATCGCCGTCATCGAGACCGCCCCCTTCGTGGAGGCCGTCAAGCGTGTGGCCCTGGTCGCCGAGCGCAACACCCCGGTGCGACTGAGCTTCGAGCAGGGCGTGCTGATCCTGGAGGCCGGATCCAGCGACGACGCACAGGCTGTGGAAAGGGTCGACGCCCAGCTCGAGGGCGACGACGTCTCCATCGCCTTCAACCCGACGTTCCTGCTCGACGGCCTGAGCGCCATCGACTCCCCGGTGGCCCAGCTCTCCTTCACGACCTCCACGAAGCCGGCGCTGCTCAGCGGCAAGCCCGCCGTGGACGCGGAGGCCGACGAGGCCTACAAGTACCTGATCATGCCGGTGCGCCTGTCCGGCTGACCCCGCGGCCCGCCGGTCCTCCGGGCCGGCGGGCGCACCGCGGGCGGGCATACGTCTGAGCGGGTATGCCCACAGATGTGCGTGAGTTCCACCGGTGCCCGAAAGGCGTGGGTGGTACCCCCCGGTTTAGGCTCGGACCCAGGTACGAGAGTGCCCTCACGCCACGTCGCAACCCCTAAGGAACAACTGATGGAGCTCGGTCTCGTCGGCCTCGGCAAGATGGGCGGCAACATGCGCGAGCGGATCCGCCGCGCAGGTCACACCGTCATCGGATACGACCGCAACCCGGACCTCGCCGATGTCCACAGCCTGGAAGAACTCGTGGGCAGGCTCAAGGGCCCGCGCGTGGTGTGGGTGATGGTCCCGGCGGGCGCCGCGACCCAGTCCACCGTCGACGAGCTGGCCGCCCTGCTGGAGCCGGGCGACGTCGTCGTGGACGGCGGCAACTCGCGCTGGACGGACGACGAGAAGCACGCCGTCGAGCTGGGCATCAAGGGCATCGGCTTCGTCGACTGCGGTGTCTCCGGCGGTGTCTGGGGCCTGGAGAACGGCTACGCGCTGATGTACGGCGGCCACGCCGAGCACGTCGCCGCGGTGCAGCCGATCTTCGACGCGCTCAAGCCCGAGGGCGACTTCGGAGCGGTGCACGCCGGCAAGGTCGGCGCGGGCCACTTCGCGAAGATGGTCCACAACGGCATCGAGTACGCGATGATGCAGGCTTACGCCGAGGGCTGGGAACTGCTCGAGAAGGTCGACTCCGTCACGGACGTGCGCGAGGTCTTCCGTTCCTGGCAGGAAGGCACGGTCATCCGCTCCTGGCTGCTCGACCTCGCCGTCAACGCGCTGGACGAGGACGAGCACCTGGAGAAGCTCAAGGGCTTCGCGCAGGACTCCGGCGAGGGCCGGTGGACGGTGGAGGCCGCCATCGACCACGCGGTGCCGCTGCCCGCGATCACCGCGTCGCTCTTCGCCCGTTTCGCCTCGCGGCAGGACGACTCGCCGCAGATGAAGATGATCGCGGCACTGCGCAACCAGTTCGGCGGTCACGCCGTCGAGAAGGCCTGATCGAGGCCCCGGGTTCTCCGCACCCGGGGTGACCCGGTTGTCCACAGCCGGGGGAAGAACCTGAGGACCGGGGTCCGCACGAACCCCGGGGAGAACCCGAAACACCACGCTGGGGGAGGTCGGCGAACGACCATGCACGTCACGCATCTGTCGCTGGCCGACTACCGCTCGTACGCCCGGGTCGAAGTCCCGCTCGACCCGGGCGTCACCGCGTTCGTGGGGCCCAACGGACAGGGCAAGACGAACCTGGTCGAGGCCGTCGGCTACCTCGCGACCCTCGGCAGCCACCGCGTCTCCTCGGACGCGCCGCTGGTGCGCATGGGCGCCGACCGGGCGATCATCCGGGCCAATGTCCGCCAGGGAGAACGCGTTCAGCTCATCGAGCTGGAACTGAACCCCGGCAAGGCCAACCGCGCCCGCATCAACAGGTCCTCCCAGGTCAGACCTCGTGACGTCCTCGGCATCGTACGAACCGTCCTGTTCGCGCCCGAGGACCTCGCCCTGATCAAGGGCGATCCCGGGGAGCGCCGCCGGTTCCTCGACGAACTGATCACCGCCCGCTCCCCGCGCATGGCGGGTGTCCGGTCCGACTACGACCGGGTCCTCAAGCAGCGCAACACCCTCCTGAAGTCGGCCGCGCTGGCCCGCCGGCACGGCGGCCGCACCATGGACCTGTCCACGCTCGACGTGTGGGACCAGCACCTCGCGCGCGTGGGCGCCGAGCTGATGGCCCAGCGGCTCGACCTGGTCGCCGCGCTCCAGCCGCTCGCCGACAAGGCGTACGAGCAGCTCGCGCCCGGCGGCGGGCCCCTCGCCCTGGAGTACAGGGCGTCCTCGCCCGGCGTCGTGGGCCACGCCCGCGAGGAGCTCTACGGACAGCTCATGACCGCCATGGAGGAGGCCCGCAAGGGCGAGATCGAGCGCGGAGTGACCCTCGTGGGTCCCCACCGGGACGATCTCGTGCTCAAGCTCGGCCAGCTGCCCGCCAAGGGATACGCCTCGCACGGCGAGTCCTGGTCCTACGCGCTCGCGCTGCGCCTCGCCTCGTACGACCTGCTCAGGGCCGAGGGCAACGAGCCGGTCCTGGTCCTCGACGACGTCTTCGCGGAGCTGGACAGCCGCAGGCGCGAGCGCCTCGCGGAGCTCGTCGCCCCCGGTGAGCAGGTCCTCGTGACCGCCGCCGTGGACGACGACGTACCGGATGTCCTGACCGGGGCGCGGTACGCCGTGTCCGAAGGCACGGTGGAGCGCCTATGACGGAGAACACATCGGGAACGGGTGCCGAGGGCGCGTCCGGCGCCGCATCCGGCGAGAAGACCCCGGAGCCGTCCGGCGTCGACCTCGCGCGCGTGGCGCTGCGGGCCGCGAAGGAACAGGCACGCGCGCGTGGGGACGCGGCCCAGCAGAAGAAGCAGGCGCGCCGCGGTGGCGGCCTGCGCTCCGGTTCGGGTGCCGACGGACGCGACCCCATGGCGCTCGGCTCCGCCATCAACCGGCTGCTCACCGAGCGCGGCTGGGAGACCCCGGCCGCGGTGGGCGGTGTGATGGGCCGCTGGCCGCAGATCGTCGGCGACGACCTGGCCAATCATTGCGTTCCGCTGCGTTACGACGACGACCCGGCCGAGCGCGTCCTCACGGTCCAGTGCGACTCGACCGCCTGGGCGACCCAGCTGCGCCTGCTGGCACCGCAGCTCGTCGCGCGGCTCAACCAGGACCTCGGTCACGGCACCGTGCGCCTGCTGAAGGTCCAGGGGCCCTCGGGCCCTCCGCGCCGGTACGGGCCGCTGCGCGCTCCGGGCAGCACGGGGCCCGGCGACACCTACGGGTGACCGGCCGAGCCGGGTGACCGGTCGGCCCAGGTGATCGGTCGGCCGGGGTAGTCGGTCGGCCCGAGTGACCGCCGTACCGGGAGATCGTGGCCGGCCCGGCCGATGGTGAGGGGCGAATTCCGGCCATCGTCCCAGGCGGAGCCGAGCCGCGCCGTGCCCCGGTTCGGGGCCTGTGCCGCCACCGCACGGCACGGAAGGCGACCGGTCACCGCGCGTCCGAACCTTTCGCTGATCCCGCCCGCGGACGACCCCGTGTTCCTCCGCCCGCCCGGTGGCCCTCGCCCGCAGGGTGTGACGCTTTCCGCCACCCCCTGCCCGGCGATCCGGAAAACCTGCCGTATCCGCTGGTCAGAGTCCTGTCAGTGCCTGTCCGAAGGCGCCCTTTTCCACCCGGCGGGACGCTGCTCGGCGGGCTCCGACAGGCCTCCCCGGGCGCCCGCGCGCGACGGCGGACGGTGTGCTGACCCGTCGGTAACCGGGGGTTGACACTCGGAAGGGCTGAGTGCCGCTGTAAGCCTCTTTGGGCCCGGGTCCGCATATGGGGAGTCGGGCGAGACCGGTTCAGGGCGGCACATGCGGACTCAGGTACCGGCAAACCCCCATCACTGTCAGCGCTACCGGTAGACTGGAAGCTAATCCCGCCCCATTAGTGGGACGCACCGAGCAACGCTGACTAAGGCTTACCACCGCAACACGCCGCAGCCGCTCCGGCCACCCGCCGGGAGTTCGGCTTGTGCTGTGCCAGAAAGGGCGCTTCGTGGCCGATTCCGGCAACCCCAACGAGAACATCCCGTCCACCGACGCCGGCGCGAACGGCGAGGTCACATCCTCGTACGACGCCAGTGCCATCACCGTCCTCGAGGGTCTGGACGCGGTCCGCAAGCGACCTGGCATGTACATCGGCTCGACCGGTGAGCGTGGACTCCACCACCTCGTGTACGAGGTGGTGGACAACTCGGTCGACGAGGCGCTGGCAGGCCACGCGGACACGATCGAGATCACGATCCTCCCGGACGGCGGTGTGCGCGTCGTCGACAACGGCCGCGGCATCCCGGTGGGCATCGTCGCCTCCGAGGGCAAGCCGGCCCTCGAGGTCGTGCTGACCGTGCTGCACGCGGGCGGCAAGTTCGGCGGCGGCGGCTACGCGGTCTCCGGTGGTCTGCACGGCGTCGGCGTCTCCGTCGTCAACGCCCTGTCCAGCAAGATCTCCGTCGAGGTCAAGACGGACGGCCACCGGTGGACGCAGGACTACAAGCTGGGCGTCCCCACGGCCCCTCTGTCCCAGCACGAGGCCACGGACGAGACCGGCACGTCGGTCACCTTCTGGGCCGACGGGGACATCTTCGAGACCACGGAGTACTCCTTCGAGACGCTCTCGCGGCGCTTCCAGGAGATGGCGTTCCTCAACAAGGGTTTGACGATCAAACTCACTGATGAGCGCGATTCGGCGAAGGCCACCGCCGGGGCGGACGAGGCGGGCGCCGACGAGAAGGACGAAGTCAAGACCGTCACGTACCACTACGAAGGCGGCATCGTCGACTTCGTGAAGTACCTCAACTCCCGCAAGGGAGAGCCGGTGCACCCCACCGTCATCGACCTGGAGGCGGAGGACAAGGACAAGAGCCTGTCCCTCGAGGTCGCGATGCAGTGGAACAGCGGCTACAGCGAGGGCGTGTATTCCTTCGCCAACATCATCCACACCCATGAGGGCGGTACGCACGAGGAGGGCTTCCGTGCGGCGCTGACCTCGCTCATCAACAAGTACGCGCGCGACAAGAAGCTGCTCCGCGAGAAGGACGACAACCTCACGGGCGACGACATCCGCGAGGGTCTGACCGCGATCATCTCGGTCAAGCTGAGCGAGCCGCAGTTCGAGGGCCAGACCAAGACCAAGCTGGGCAACACGGAGGCCAAGACCTTCGTCCAGAAGGCGGTCTACGAACACCTGAACGACTGGCTGGACCGCAACCCGGTCGAGGCCGCGGACATCATCCGCAAGTCGATCCAGGCGGCCACCGCGCGCGTGGCGGCCCGCAAGGCGCGTGACCTCACCCGCCGCAAGGGCCTCCTGGAGTCGGCGTCCCTGCCGGGCAAGCTCTCCGACTGCCAGTCGAACGACCCCACCAAGTGCGAGATCTTCATCGTCGAGGGTGACTCCGCCGGCGGCTCGGCCAAGTCCGGCCGAAACCCGCAGTACCAGGCGATCCTCCCGATCCGGGGAAAGATCCTCAACGTCGAGAAGGCGCGGATCGACAAGATCCTGCAGAACCAGGAGATCCAGGCACTGATCTCCGCCTTCGGCACCGGAGTCCACGAGGACTTCGACATCGAGAAGCTCCGCTATCACAAGATCATCCTGATGGCGGACGCCGACGTCGACGGCCAGCACATCAACACCCTGCTGCTGACCTTCCTGTTCCGCTTCATGCGGCCCCTGGTCGAGGCCGGGCACGTGTTCCTGTCCCGCCCGCCGCTCTACAAGATCAAGTGGGGCCGGGACGACTTCGAGTACGCGTACTCGGACCGCGAGCGCGATGCCCTCATCGAGCTCGGCCGCCAGGCCGGCAAGCGGGTCCGCGAGGACTCGATCCAGCGGTTCAAGGGTCTCGGTGAGATGAACGCCGAGGAACTGCGCATCACGACCATGGACCAGGAGCACCGCGTGCTCGGTCAGGTCACGCTCGACGACGCCGCCCAGGCCGACGACCTGTTCTCGGTCCTCATGGGCGAGGACGTCGAGGCGCGCCGCGCGTTCATCCAGCGCAATGCCAAGGACGTCCGCTTCCTCGACATCTGAGTCGGTCTCAGCTGACCGCGTCAGAAAGGATCTTCACCAGCAATGACCGACGAGAACTCTCCGAGCACTCCTGAAGACGGCGACAGCACTCTTCGTATCGAGCCCGTCGGGCTCGAGACCGAGATGCAGCGCTCGTACCTCGACTACGCGATGTCCGTCATCGTGTCGCGTGCCCTGCCCGACGTACGGGACGGTCTCAAGCCCGTCCACCGCCGGGTCCTGTACGCGATGTACGACGGCGGCTACCGGCCCGAGAAGGGCTTCTACAAGTGCGCTCGCGTCGTCGGCGACGTCATGGGCACCTACCACCCGCACGGCGACTCCTCGATCTACGACGCGCTGGTCCGCCTCGCGCAGCCGTGGTCGATGCGCATGCCGCTGGTGGACTCGAACGGCAACTTCGGATCTCCGGGCAACGACCCGGCCGCCGCCATGCGGTACACCGAGTGCAAGCTGAAGCCGCTGTCCATGGAGATGGTCCGCGACATCGACGAGGAGACCGTCGACTTCACGGACAACTACGACGGCCGCAACCAGGAGCCGACGGTCCTGCCGGCCCGCTTCCCGAACCTGCTGATCAACGGCTCCGCCGGTATCGCCGTGGGTATGGCCACCAACATCCCGCCGCACAACCTGCGCGAGGTCGCGGCGGGCGCCCAGTGGTACCTGGAGAACCCCGAGGCCTCCCACGAGGAGCTTCTGGACGCCCTGATCGAGCGCATCAAGGGCCCCGACTTCCCGAGCGGCGCGCTGGTCGTGGGCCGCAAGGGCATCGAGGAGGCGTACCGCACGGGCCGTGGCTCCATCACGATGCGCGCGGTCGTCGACGTCGAGGAGATCCAGAACCGCCAGTGCCTGGTGGTCACCGAACTCCCGTACCAGACCAACCCCGACAACCTCGCCCAGAAGATCGCCGACCTGGTCAAGGACGGCAAGGTCGGCGGTATCGCGGACGTCCGGGACGAGACCAGCTCGCGTACCGGCCAGCGGCTCGTGATCGTCCTCAAGAGGGACGCCGTCGCCAAGGTCGTCCTGAACAACCTCTACAAGCACACCGACCTGCAGACGAACTTCGGCGCGAACATGCTGGCGCTCGTCGACGGTGTGCCGCGCACGCTCTCCCTGGACGCGTTCATCCGCCACTGGGTGACGCACCAGATCGAGGTCATCGTCCGCCGGACGAAGTTCCGGCTGCGCAAGGCCGAGGAGCGCGCCCATATCCTGCGTGGCCTGCTGAAGGCCCTGGACGCCATCGATGAGGTCATCGCGCTCATCCGGCGCAGCGACACCGTGGAGATCGCGCGCGAGGGCCTTATGGGCCTCCTGGAGATCGACGAGATCCAGGCCAACGCGATCCTGGAGATGCAGCTCCGCCGGCTGGCCGCCCTGGAGCGCCAGAAGATCATCCAGGAGCACGACGAGCTCCAGGCCAAGATCCTCGAATACAACGAGATCCTCGCCTCGCCGGTGCGCCAGCGCGGCATCATCAGCGAGGAGCTCGCCGCGATCGTCGAGAAGTTCGGCGACGACCGCCGCTCCAAGCTGGTGCCCTTCGACGGTGACATGTCCATCGAGGACCTGATCGCCGAAGAGGACATCGTCGTCACCATCACGCGCGGTGGCTACATCAAGCGCACCAAGACGGAGGACTACCGCTCGCAGAAGCGGGGCGGCAAGGGCGTCCGCGGCACGAAGCTGAAGCAGGACGACATCGTCGACCACTTCTTCGTGTCGACGACGCACCACTGGCTGCTGTTCTTCACGAACAAGGGCCGGGTCTACCGCGCCAAGGCCTACGAACTCCCGGACGCCGGCCGTGACGCGCGTGGACAGCACGTCGCCAACCTGCTGGCCTTCCAGCCGGACGAGGCGATCGCCGAGATCCTCGCGATCCGCGACTACGAGGCCGCGCCCTACCTGGTGCTCGCCACCAAGGGCGGACTGGTCAAGAAGACGCCGCTCAAGGATTACGATTCGCCCCGTTCCGGGGGCGTCATCGCGATCAATCTGCGCGAGACGGAGGACGGATCCGACGACGAACTGATCGGAGCCGAGCTCGTCTCCGCAGAGGATGATCTGCTTCTGATCAGCAAGAAGGCACAGTCGATCAGGTTCACGGCGACGGATGACGCCTTGCGACCGATGGGCCGTGCGACCTCGGGCGTCAAGGGCATGAGCTTCCGCGAGAGCGACGAGCTTCTCTCGATGAATGTTGTTCGACCCGGTACGTTCGTGTTCACTGCCACAGACGGTGGGTACGCGAAGCGGACCGCCGTCGACGAGTACCGCGTCCAGGGTCGCGGCGGCCTCGGAATCAAGGCCGCCAAGATCGTCGAGGACCGCGGGTCTCTCGTCGGCGCGCTGGTGGTCGAGGAGACCGACGAGATCCTCGCCATCACACTGTCCGGTGGTGTGATTCGTACGCGAGTCAACGAGGTCAGGGAGACGGGCCGTGACACCATGGGCGTCCAACTGATCAACCTGGGCAAGCGCGATGCCGTGGTCGGCATCGCTCGTAACGCCGAGGCCGGCCGGGAGGCGGAGGAGGTCGACGGTGACGAAGCCGTGGACGAGACCGCCGAAGGCGTCGAGGCCGTCGGTACGGAAGAGGGCGAGCCGTCCTCGGCCGAGTAGCGCGAGGAGTGAGTCGTCGTGAGTGGAGCCACGGGCGCCGGATCGACCGGTACGGAAACGGACGGCGGCCGTGGCACCGCCATGGACGGGACTGACTCCCATGAGTCTCATGGATCCCAGGGGGGAACTGTGACGGACACCCGAGGCCAGCAGGCCCAGCAGCACGCGGGCGGGCAGGCGGCCCCGGTCGGGGCCCCGGCCCCGGGGACGCCGCCGGTGGCGCCGGCCCCGGCGGCATCGCCGCTGCCGGGCGAGCGGCACGGGCAGCAGCCCGCGCAGCCGTATCACCCGCCGCAGGCGTACCCGGCGCAGCAGCAGCAGCCGGCGGGCGCGGTCCGCCGACCGCGCACCGGCGCGCGCACGACGCCGCGCGTGCGCAAGGCACGGCTTCGGGTGGCCAAGGCCGACCCGTGGTCGGTCATGAAGGTCAGCTTCCTGCTCTCCATCGCGCTCGGCATCTGCACGATCGTCGCGGCGGCGGTGCTGTGGATGGTCATGGACGCGATGGGCGTCTTCTCAACCGTCGGCGGCACGATCTCCGAGGCGACCGGGTCGAACGAGTCCAACGGTTTCGACCTCCAGTCGTTCCTCTCGCTCCCGCACGTCCTGATGTTCACGTCGGTCATCGCGGTCATCGACGTGGTCCTCGCGACCGCTCTGGCGACCCTCGGAGCGTTCATCTACAACCTCTCCGCCGGCTTCGTCGGCGGCGTGGAGCTGACCCTCGCAGAGGACGAGTGAGGGCGCGTTCAAACGCCCTCCGACTATCGATTTTGGGACTGGCCGCGTCGTGCGCTAATCTTCAGAGGTCAGCGCGCGGGACACACACCGCAAAGCGCGGCGGGGCTATAGCTCAGTTGGTTAGAGCGCATCCCTGATAAGGATGAGGCCACAGGTTCAAATCCTGTTAGCCCCACCAGTACAAAGGCCCCCGGTCCACACGGACCGGGGGCCTTTGACATCTACGGCTGACATCAGCCGATCAGCGGATCTTCCAGCAGCTCGGCGAGCAACGCGACCGCTTCCCGCTCGTCGGAGCCGACCACGTGCGTGTAGACGTCCATGGTCATGCTGATCTGGCTGTGCCGCAGGACCGCCTGAGCGACCTTGGGATGGACCTTCAGGAAGGCGAGCAGGGTCCCGCAGGTATGCCGGGCCAGCCGGACCGTGATGCGGCGGACGCCGGCGCGGCTCACCAGACGGCCGAAGCTCCGAGAGAAACCCATCGGGTCGATCATCCCGCCGTGCACGGACGAGAAGATCAGGTCCTGGCCGGGCTCCTGCTTCCACCGCTCACCGGCGATCCTCCGCTCCAGCGCCTGGAGCTCCCGGCGCTCTTCCAGGGCGCGAGCACAGAACTCGGGCAGGGGAAGCACCGCCTGCGAGGAGTCGGTCTTGAGCTCCTTGAGGACGAGGCCCCTGCCCTTCTCCCGCTGTACCTGCTTGACCGGCTCGATCTGCCGCGACTCGAAGTCCACGTCCTGCCAGCGCAGACCCAGCACCTCGCTACGACGCAGGCCGAGGACGAGCACCAGGACGCAGGCCGCGTAGAGCCGATGCGAGCGAGCCGTCCGCAGGAAGGTGATTGCTTCCCGCGCGCTCCACGCCCTGCCCTTGTCCTTGCTGACCTTGGGCATGTCGACGAGCAGGGCCACGTTCCGTGTGAGCAGTTCCTCCTGGACAGCTCGGTTGAGCGCGTTTCGCAGGGCCCGCAGTACCTCGAAGCGGGTAGCCGCGCCGACCTCCTCACGGACGAGCGCGGCCATGAACACCCGGATCTGTGCCGGGGTGAGCTTGGCCAACGGCTTCTTGCCGAGGTGCGGCACCAGGTACAGCCTGACCTTGGACTCGTACTTCGCGTACGTGTTGTGCTCCCGCTCAGGCTTCACGATGTGCTCAAGCCAGTAGCCCAGCCACTCACCGAGGTTCCAAGACTTCGCAGGCACAGGCACACCGTTGCGCTCCTGCTCCTGGAGCTTGGCCAGCTTCTCGGAGGCCTCGTCATAGGTGGCGCCGTAGACGAACTTCCGGACCCGGTGGCCATCGGTGTTCGTTACGTACGCGGCACCGTGATACCGGCCGTCCTTCCGCTTCGTGATCGTGCCTCCGCCGTTGGGACGCCGCTTGGCCATCAGGCAGCCTCCTCGTACTCGAGGCGGGACAGCAGGTACGTGCGCAGGCCATCAGCGGGAATCCGGCGGCTCCGCCCGATGGTGAGCGAGGGCAGGCGATGCGTGCGGATCAGGTCGTAGACAGTCGTCCGGCCGACCTTGAGTCGCGCCATGACCTCAGGGACCGTCAGCAGCTCCTCGGTCACGCCCACACCTCCTCGTCCAGGCCCGGCAGGTCGGTCAGCGCTTCGCGTGCGGTCTCTCGGTTCAGTCGGATGTCCTTTGCGATCGATTCGGCGAGCCAGGATTCACCAGGGGTGTGGCCTTGTCCGGCGTAGGTCCAGTGGGCGAGCACGAGCGTGGAGCCCTCCGAGTCATCGAGGTCCTCGGAGAGACCCCGTTCGCGGCGTTCCTGCCGGGCCCGGTAGTCGGCGCGGACCTGGCGCAGCGCGCCGAGGGTGGTCGAGTAGCGGCGGGACTTGGTGGAGAAGTGGCCGCGGAAGCCGAGCATGTGGGCCCAGCGCGCCAGCATCCGTTCTGGGTAGGCGTCGTCCAGGTCCCAGCAGGCTTCGATCAGGCGCCGGGTGTGCGTGGGCAGCGGCAGCCTGTCGAGTTCGGAGAGCTCTCCGATCCGGTGATCCACGGTGCCCGTGGTCTCGGCCGCCTTCGTGGCGTACTTGGCCACGTACGAGGCGACCGCCTGTTCGGTCAGCTCTTCTTGGCCCAGGGCGCCGATCGGCTGGACGTCGACCTGGGAGCCCCACCGCAGGGTGCGGGCCGGGAAGTCCCCGGAGGCCGCCACCGGCACGGAGACCCGCCCGGCAGCCGCGCGGATTGTGTCGTCCAGGAGGGCGACCGTGGCCCAGGCCGGCGGAGTCGTGTCCGGGCCGTCGGGACCGTCCAGGCGCACCACCGCGTGGAAGTGCACCGAGCCGCGTTTCTGGAACTCGGCGACCTTGCCGAAGGAGACCCGGCATACCTCCTTCAGGGCCGTCTGAGACAGGCCCGCGCGGGCGGCGATCTCCCGGCGCAGGTAGATCGTGAAGCGGCGCCACAGGTCGCCTGCGAAGTTGTTGAACAGCACCGCCCCGGCGTAGTCGTAGCGGCCCGGATCGAGCGCCGTCCCCAACGCCGGATCACTCTCCGCGTGGGAGCTCCCGCAGCGGCAGCACCCGGCATCCGGCCGGTTGTGCACGGGCCCGAACGAGGGCGCGGTGAGCGTGGCGAAGACCCGGGGGTGATCCCGGACCACGGTCGAGACGCCCTTGTTCACATCACCCGTGATCCCGGCACGGATCAGGTGGTAGGTGTCCCCCGCGTAGGTCCAGGCGCAGGCCGGGCAGCGCGAGGCCCGCCGGTTGCCGCAGGCGACCCGCAGCATCCCGCCCGGCTCGTTCTCGGTGCTGTAGGAGTACAGGACGTCACCGGTCACCCGGTCACGGGTCACGGTCTGGCCCTGGAGCCGGATCGGATGGGAACAGCCGCCCGTGCGCTTGATCTGCTCCTGCCAGCGGTCGAAGCCGGGCGCGTTGGCGACCCGCAGCAGATCCGCGAGCGTCAGGGGGTCGGTGCCCATGGAGGCCGCAGCACCAGCCACGGCCTCCGGGGGGACGGGGAACACCGTCACGCGGCCACCTCCACCGGCTCGACCACGGCCAGAGGAGCCGGGGCGAGCGCGTAGCCGAAGGCGCGATCATTCGGGCAGATCAGATCACTGTCGTGCGTCAGGACGCGAAGGCCGTCGATGCGGACCCAGCGCCAGGACGGGGCGTGTGCCCGGCAGCCAGGGCAGACCGGCGGCACGACGTCGAGCAGGTCGTAGCAGGACGGGAGGGCGCTCATGCCGTCACCGCCAGCCGCCGGGCCGGGAACTGGGTCACGAGTGCGGTTAAGCGTGCGACGTGGGCGGCGTGCCGCATCCTCGCGACGTCGCTGATCTCATCCGGCGTGATCGCACCGGGCCCGTACTCATCGAGGCCGGAGCCGAGGCAGTAGCGGCAGAAGATCTCCAGGGGGTTGGAGTCCTCGCCCGCCCAGCCGGAGCCCGCGCACTTGACGCAGTCGCCCCACGGTCGGGACGTCAGGAAGTACAGGCACTGGGCCGGGTTGGAGCACTTCGCATCACCGCAAGCCGGGCAGGCCCGCTGTCGCGAGACGTGCACGCGAAGAGGAGTCGACGGCATGATGGAGCTTCCCTTCGTGGGACGAAGGAGGGCGGCGGTCTGCTTGGCGGTAGGTGCGTCGCCCTCCGGGTTTTACGGCTCAGCCGCATGAACTAGCTTGCTATATAGCAGAGTAGATCACAAGAGATAGTGCGCCATAGGCTGTACTAATTCGGAGGTCTGGGTACGCTCGGCGCATGACGGTTGAAGCCCACGACCCCAGGCCCAAGAAGGTGCAGATCGCCGACGCCCTGCGCGAAGAGATCGTGACGTTGCCGGTAGGGCACCGACTTGCTTCACTGCGTGAGCTGGCCGACAGATTCAAGGTCACTACGGTGACTGCAGGAAACGCGCTCAAGGTGCTCGCAGATGAGGGCGTGATCGTCTCGGTTCCCACCCGGGGGTACTTCGTACTGGCCCCGCCGAGTGCCGCCGATGCCGGGCAGAAGGCCGGCGGGCCGGTTAACCGAGATGAGATCAATGCACTCCACTCCGAGATTCAGCAACTTGCTGCCCGAGTAGCCGAGTTGGAGAAGCGCACCCAGCCCGCGAGCAGTGCCTGACATGTGATCCACCATCAGATGCGGGGCACAAATGTGCTAGGGACAGCCGTGGTGTCAACGGGGGACAGCCTTCGTGCCAACCCCCTGTCACCCCCCGTGTCACCAGCTCTCTTAGTGCCAGACTCGAAGGCAAGCACCCGACGGGAGGGCAGCACATGAGCGACGAACGGCCAGCATGGGCACGACGGCTTTCCTCGGAGCGCGAAGCCCGGCAATGGTCACAGGCTGAGGTGGTTGCCGCGCTGCGAGCTCACGCACCAAAGCCGCTGCCTGAAGGATCGAGCATGGTGCGGCAGTGGAAGCGCTGGGAATCCGGCGAAGTCATGCCGAGCGACTTCTACCAACCGATCATTGCTGCCACCTTCGGCACAGTCACTCATGCGATCTTCCCAGTCGCCGGACAGCGGGACGGAAACGCCGAGATCGTCGCTGTGAGCGGGCTGGAGACGCTCGACATCATCAGTAGGTTGCAGGCGTCCGACGTCGACAACGCCACGCTTGACGCGCTCCGGATCACGACTGATCGGCTGTGCTCGGAGTATCCCTATCTGCCAGGTGCGCAGCTCGCCGCTGAAGGCAGGCAGTGGCTCAAGCGGGTCGCTGGTCTCCAGTCCCAGCGGCTGACGCTCGCGCAGCACCGCGAAGTTCTCACTTTGTCTGGGTGGCTCGCGCTCCTGATTGGCTGCGTCGAGTACGACATGGGTGACCGGGCCGCAGCCGAGAGCACTCGGAAGGCAGCTCTGTCTTTAGCCCGTGAGGCCGGGAATGCAGAGATCACCGGTTGGGCTCAGGAGATGCGCGCGTGGTTCGCACTGACCACAGGCGACTATCGGGGAATCCTCGCTGCCTCGCAGGCTGGCACAGAAGCGGCGCCCGCCCATGGCGTAGCCGTACAGCTTGCAGGCCAGGAGGCGAAGGGGTGGGCGAGGCTTGGTGATCGCCGCCAGACTGAAGTGGCCTTGGACAGGGGGCGGAAGCTGCTTGAAGGCATGCCGTACCCCGAGAACCTGGATCACCACTTCGTGGTGGACCCGGCGAAGTTCGATTTCTACGCCATGGACTGCTACCGGCTACTCGGAGAGGACCGGTTCGCCGAGAATCTTGCCCGTGAGGTGATCCGGGCGGGGACAGACTTTGATGGCTCCGAGCGATCTCCAATGCGGATGGCAGAAGCGAGGATCACCCTCGGCGTAGTCGCCGCACGGCAGGGCGATTTGGATCAAGCGGTGAACTACGGCGAGTGGGCCTTGAAGGGCGACCGGCAGTCTCTGCCATCCCTGCTCATGGTCAGCCGCGAGCTTGCAGCCATCGTCAATCGCGACTTCGCCGCCGAGCCGACCGGCCGCGAGTACCTCGATCATCTGACCGCGCTGAGCCGAGCCAGCTAGAGCCGTTACAGGTTTCTCTACCTCATCAAGCCCCGGCTGCGCTCCGCTCCGCCGGGCGGGCTCCCGGCTCCGCTCGGGGCGCCGCTCCTGCCTTCGGCCCGCTCCGCCCCGGCTGCGCCG
>NZ_JBIWFK010000014.1:0-199685 GCF_044763015.1 Streptomyces sp. NPDC096324
TTCTATAGGAGCTTCCTTGACGCCCTGGGCCGCGACTGCTCGGCTCTGCCTGGGTCGATGGCAGACGGGATGGGAGCACCCCCGCGCACGCCACATTCGGCCGGCACCCGCGAACGGCGCCCCCGCCATCTCGGAGCCTGAGGGCCCCCGCCGGAGGCATGCTTTGACCGCTGCCGTGTTCCTGCGGTGCTCGACTCATGGCCAGCGGCCCTATCCACATGTGGGCGCGCGTCGGCGCAGCGCGGGCGGAGCGGGCCGAAGGCAGGAGCGGCGCCCCGAGCGGAGCCGGGAGCCCGCCCGGCGGAGCGGAGCGCAGCCGGGGCTTGATGAAGGAGAGAAAGTTCTATCCCGCTGATTGCTGGGGCTTGCGGTGTGCGAGGTCGTGGATTGATCAACGGCGGCCTCTCACCTGCCTGGACGCCACCGGAACCAGTAATCCGGCCCCTCGACCCGGTAGCGGACCCCCGCATCAAAGCGCACCTCGCCCATCAGTCGCTGGGCGTCGTCCGGTGCCTGACGGTATGGAGCCAGCAGCAGGGCCAGTTCGTCGTAGCGGTCGTCGATCCCGCTCTGGCCCGGACGAGTCTCCGGCCCCACGGTTCCCGCCCCTTGGCGCTCGTTCCACCTGACAAAGATCGCCCACTGCTCGCGCTCCAGCTCCACTGCCACATCGCTTGCGGGCCAGACGCTGTACTCGTCGGCCTCGTCGGCGTCATCCCAGTCGTAGCCCTGGAAGTAGTGAGGCTGGCCGCCGACATCAGCGAGGCCGGCACGTGGCCCGCTGTACCACTCCAACTCGACGTACACACGCTCGAAGCCGTCCGCGATCAGCTGCAATTCATCCCAGGTCTCAGCCACATCCGGAGGCTACCGACGCGCGGCGCCGACATCCATGATCGCGATCTACGGCGCGAACGGCGACTCCCGCGACAGACACCGAGTGTTTCGGGTTCTCCCTCACTGCCGCTACGCCGCTTGCTTGCCCGGCGCTTGGCCGTGCTCGAGGTAGACCGGAGCACTCTCGGCGGGGGCCTCGATCGCTGCGAGGATTCTCCGGGCCAATCGCGGGATCGTGCGATCTGCGATCTCACCTAGGGGGACGAACCTGACGGCCTTCAGTTCCTCCGCCTGGAGGTGGATCCCTTCTACGATTTCCTGCAAGAGCTCGCCGCCGTCGAACAGGTACAACACCTTGTCGCCCTCCGCGCCGTTCGGTGCCCAGTCGACGGCCAGGAGGCGACCGAGCAACAGCGTGATGCCCAGTTCCTCGCGGCCGGCAGCCTGGAGCGGCGACCACGAGATCGCTGACTACGTGGACGGTCGGATCAGGAAGGTGCGGCGGCCTCCGCGCGGTCCATCTGGCACGTGAGTGGCACGGCCTGGCACGTGAGTGGCACGGCGACCCCCACCGACCGGAACCGGCCGGAAACGACAGAGGCCCAGATCACCGGGTTCACACCGGACGACCTGGGCCTTGTTCGTGTCCTGAGACTGGTGGGCACGGACGATTTCGAACCGCCGACATCCGCCTTGTACGGGCGGACGTGGTCGGCGGCGCACTTCCCCAGGTCGCTCCGGATATAGCTGCTGCCCAGGCGCACGGCTCATCTCGACTGCGGCGAGCCGTCATTGACCATGGCTGACCGCACGATGTGGCACGGACTGTGGCACGCGACCTTCTGATCCGTAGCTCTAGAGAGAGCAGTCGCCGTGAGGTCCCCAGGGGTGCCGCGGGTCACGGTCGGTTGCTGTCGTTGCGGTGCTTCACTGCTGTACCGCCGATCAACTTCCACTGCTACGAGTTCCCCTTACAGTCGGCTTTGATCGTGAGTTCGTGAAGCACCTTGCCATCGGCACCCAGGAGAGGTGCGTTTGTGCGTGTGACGAAAACCGCCCAGGTGCCGCGGGCGAGCAGACTCTCGTCAGTGCCCCCGGAGTGGATCTGCTTCCAGCCGTCTGCCCGAAGTGCCGCTGCCACATCCTCTCGGGAGTGAGCCGCACTCTTCGCCGGTACAAAGCCGTCAAGAAAGATCGAGCAGTAATTGCCGGACGGCTTTTCTTTGCCGTCTCCTGTGAACCCACCGGGCACGTCCACCCGCGCCGCCGCTTGAAGCAGCTCCCCCCGAACGGTCTCGTATTCCTTACGGTGCTGCGCCGTTGAAGGGTCGACGCTCATCCTTGCTCGACTCGGGGAGGGCTGGGGGGTCTGGGCGCCTCCGCACCCTGCGATCAAACCGATCAAAGGCAGGAGATGGGCGAGACGGGTAATGGCATGACGCATGTCCGAGATCATAAACCGCTGGTCAACGGGCTGAGACCGTCAAGCACGAGACAAGCGTCACGGAAGATTTGGAAGGGGTGGATCGGTCCTTCCTTTGAGCGCCGTAGTTCCCCTGGATCCCCGCCGACTGTAGGTTGCATCGCAATTTTTTGAGGTCTGGCCTCATCTTTATCAGGTCGATTACGGCGACCCGTCGACGCCGGTCGAGCCGTGCGTCGCTTCGGCTCGCGGTGCGCGAAGGTTCGATGTTGTCCGTCGCCATTTGTGCTTGTTGGTGTCAGGCGCTGATGTCAGGAAGAGGGGTCTGAGGGCCTTGGGAGTTGGGCTTACGCCGCTCCTGCAGTCGGCCAAACACGATCCCCGCGCTGAAGGCCAGCACGACCAGAGCGAAGATCGCCCCAGCTCGCACAATCGCGCTGGAGTCAAAGAACGCCTTGTCTCCGAGGTCGAGGGCGAATGCGATGCACCCCAGTGCGAGCAACCAGTCCGGCACAGTTGCACGTCTCTTCTTTGGCATTGAGCCCTCCTTACGCGCGTGACCATACATCTCGCGCCGCTGGCGTCTCGGCCGGCCGAGCACTGTGGACCTGCGAGGCCCTGGCCCTCTCGACGCGAACTATGGGCGCGGAGGTCGGTGAGGTCTCCCGGGCCGGACAGGAGGACCTTGCGGGTTCTGGACGGTCACCTGCGGTCGCCTCGGTTGCTGTACTTCGCTGCTGTACAGCGGAGGTGAACGATCGGACAAGGTGGGACCTAGCTTTGATCACTCGACGGGGTCCCGCGGTAGAGGACACCCGTGCCGTAGTGCGGAGCGATGTCCGGGTGCTCTTCCGGTCGCGGCGCGCGCACCTGTGGCGAGAGACGCCCGCTGCTTGCGCCGGTAGCTTCGAAGTTCCGCCGTGCCTCAGTCAGGCTGAGCCGACCGTTCGGGCCGCCTCGGCACTCGTCTGCATCGTGGTCATCCTGACCGTCGTCCTCCCAGAAGCAAACTGGACAGATCTCGTACATTGCACGCTCAGCGAGGGTGACAAATCCACAGCAAGGGCAGCGATATGGACCGTTCTCGGCTCGGCCTATGACATCCGCGAACACCATGAGCGCATTGTGCTGTGCGATCACGCTGACGCACCTTCCATTTTCGTGCGGTCGGCGGAGTCTCAATGGGCGAGCGAGTCAACACTTCAGCAATCTTGAAAACCGTCGTGGCGCGAGTCACCGTGGGTTCAAATCCCACACCCACCGCGCAGGTCGAAGGCCCCCGACCAGGAACATCAGTTGGGGGCCTTCGACCTGCGCGGTGCTCGTTGGTGACCACGATTCCCCGTGAGTCCCCGGTCTATCAGGCACGGATGGGGCACGGAGCTAAGGTGTGATCCAATCTGCCCAGCCAAAAGCGAACTTGTAGGCGGCACGTGCCGCGTCCCATCCCCGGCCACCTGCCAGGAGCGCTACAGCCAGCGCGACGACGAACAGTGCGGCAAAGACTCCAGCGAAGATCGCGCCCGTCCCCGGCGACCAGACCACACTCACAAAGACGCTCGCAATGATTGTGATGGCCAAGCCCAGGTGGGCAACGGGCATCTCCACGCGAAACAGCTCCCGCGCCGCCCTCCGAGATGCCTGCATGTCTGCCTTGTAGCGCTCTCTTGCCGCATCCGGATCAGCGTTCGTCCCCTCCGGCCACTGCTGCTCCACGAGCATCCTCCCCCTTCGCCACTGGCCGGGAGCTTAGACCTCGGTCTTGTCCCCATCGCCTCAACCCACCGCTCTCCCCAGCTCCCAGCCCGGACCGGAGCGGGGTGGGGTGGGGTGCGGGCGGTCACGTGCGGGATCCTCGTATGCCGGTGACGCGTGCTCCTCCAGGCCCGGGATACCCATTCCCTGGCTCGCGTGGACGCCGGTCGGACCGTTCGGTTCACTGTCCGCAGGCGCATCCGGCGGCTGCGGGGGCGGCTTCCTCGGTGATCTGGCTGGTGCAACAGCCGTCGCCGGCCGGGGCGGCGTCCTTGCCGAGTGTGCCGGCGTCGGCCTTGACCACGTACACCTCCCACGGTTCCTTGCCGGGGCCGTGCACCCACACCTTGTCCTGGAGGGCGTAGCAGCAGGAGGTGTCGTTCTCCTCGAAGGTGGCCAGGCCGGCGTCCTTGAGGCGGGTGGCGGCCGCGCCGACCTGGTCGGTGGACTCGACCTCGACGCCGAGGTGGTCGAGCCGGGTGTCCTCGCCGGGGCCGCCCTCGATCAGAACGAGCTTGAGCGGGGGCTCGGTGATGGCGAAGTTGGCGTAGCCCTCACGCCGCTTGGCGGGTTCGGTGCCGAACAGCTTCGTGTAGAAGGTGATCGACGCGTCGAGGTCGCTGACACGCAGGGCGAGCTGAGCACGGGACATGGCGGTCTCCCATCGGCTTGCATCGATGTCTGGCTTGCACCGACGCCTGGCTTTCATGAACGTTTTGCTTGCATCGAAGGCCGGCTTGCATCGGCGGTCGGGCTTGCATTGATGTTTGTCGATGCAAGCTTGTGTCTTGATTCGAAGGATGTCAACATAGACGTATGTCGAAGCAAGAGCTTGTGGTCCTCGGACAGACCGACGAGAGCGGCGCGTGCTGTCCCGGCCTGGTGACCGCGCCGCTGGACGAGGACCAGGCGGCCGAGCTGGCCAAGCTGTTCAAGGCACTGGGCGACCCCGTGCGCCTGCGACTGCTGTCGATGATCGCGTCGCGGGCCGGCGGTGAGGTCTGCGTCTGCGACCTGACTCCGGCCTTCGACCTGTCCCAGCCGACGATCTCGCACCACCTCAAGCTCCTGCGGCAGGCCGGTCTCATCGACTGCGAGCGACGGGGCACGTGGGTCTACTACTGGGCGCTGCCCGCCACCCTCGACCGGCTCGCCGCCTTCCTGAAGACCTCGCAGACCGCCGAGGCGACCGCGTGAGCGTCCCGCTGGGCCGCCGGGCCGTCGCCGAGGCGGTCGGATCGGCCGCCCTCGTCGCGGTGGTCGTCGGCTCCGGCATCCAGGCCACCGAGCTGACCAGCGACGTGGGCGTGCGACTGCTCGCCAACTCGCTGGCCACGGTCTTCGGTCTCGGCGTGCTGATCGCGCTCCTGGGCCCGGTGTCCGGCGCGCACTTCAATCCCGTCGTCACCCTCGCCGCCTGGGCCACCGGCCGCCGCACCGGGGACGGACCGACCGCGCGCGAGGTCGCCGCGTACGTACCGGCCCAGGTCGCCGGAGCCGTGGCCGGCGCGGTCCTGGCCGACGCGATGTTCGGCGAACCGCTCGTGCGCTGGTCCACCCACGACCGCTTCGCCGGTCACCTGTGGCTGGGCGAGACCGTGGCGACCGCCGGCCTCGTCCTGCTCATCTTCGGCCTGGCCCGCACCGGCCGCGCCCGCTACGCGCCCGTGGCCGTGGCCTCGTACATCGGCGCCGCGTACTGGTTCACGTCGTCCACCTCGTTCGCGAACCCCGCGGTCACCGTCGGCCGGGCCTTCACCGACACGTTCGCCGGAATCGCCCCCGGCTCCGTCGGCCCGTTCGTCGCGGCCCAACTGGTGGGCGCAGCGCTGGGACTGGGGCTGGTCGTCGCCGTCTTCGGACGTCCGGCACCCGCACCGGCCGGCCCCGTCGGTGTCCAGGGCGAACCCGAACCCGCCGCTCGCGCTCTTCCCTGACCCGCCCCTCGCCAGAAAGCGCACCCGCCTTGAACACTCCCTCCGACGTGAACACCCCCGGCGAACAGCCGTCCGTGCTCTTCGTGTGCGTCCACAACGCCGGACGCTCGCAGATGGCCGCCGCCTTCCTCACCCACCTGGCGGGCGACCGCGTCCGGGTGCGCTCCGCCGGTTCCGCTCCGGCCGACACGGTGAACCCCGCCGTCGTCGAGGCCCTGGCCGAGAGCGGCATCGACATCGCGGCCGAGGTGCCCAAGGTCCTCACCGCGGAAGCGGTCCGGGCCTCCGACGTCGTCATCACCATGGGCTGCGGCGACACCTGCCCGGTCTACCCCGGCAAGCGCTACCTCGACTGGCAGCTCCCCGACCCCGCCGGGCGGGGAGTGGAAGCCGTCCGCCCGATCCGCGACGAGATCGAGAAGCGCGTTCGCGCCCTGATCGACGAGATCGCCCCGGGGACCCGGCGCTGAGCCCGTACGCGGGGCGGCGAACCGAGCCGGCCCGGAGCGGGCCCGGGTCCGCTCGGGTCAGGCGCCCGGCGGGCGGAAGGCGACCTCTCTGCGGGCGGCCTCGTCGATCTCGTCGAGGGTGAGAAGCGGTGTCGCCCTGGTGTGGAGCGCTCCGCTGGCCTTGACGCTGAGGCTGACGGCGGCCATGGAGACCGCGTCGGGGAAGTCGAGGACGCACACGAAGTCGTCCTCCCCGAAGGAGAAGTACATCGCCTCTACGGTCCCGCCGAGGCCGGCGACGACGTGCTCGACGGCGGCGCGACGGCCGCTCGCGCCCTCCTTGAGGACGCCCTTCGCCCCCTCGGGCGTGTAGCGGGCCTGGATGAGGAACTTCGGCATAGGGGTGCTTCCTGCCTCTGATGTGTCCGGTGCGGGAAAGGCTTCCCGCTGTCGCCACCGTCGCCGACCGGAGAACGGCGGGATTCACTCGTACGACAGCGGCCGCCGGGCCATCCGAAGGTGCCGGACCAGCCGTCGGACGATCCGAAGGGCCCGGCCATCGGCCGATCCGCGGACTAAGCCGGCCGTCGATCCGCGGGCGAATCGGCGCCCTGGCGGACGGGCCCCCAGAGGCACCCGCCCCCGGAACCCGCCCCGCCCGCCCGCCCGTCCCCGACTACGCGAACTGGCCGGGCCGGTAATCGCCCGCCGGCTGCTGGACCATGACGTTGGCGCGGTTGAAGGCGTTGATGAGGGCGACGCAGCACACCAGGGCGGCGAGCTGCTCCTCGTCGTAGTATTTGGCGGCGTTCGCCCAGCACTCGTCCGAGACGCCGCCGGCCGCGTCGGCGATGCGCGTGGCCTGCTCCGTCAGCTCCAGGGCCGCGCGCTCGGCGTCGGTGAAGACCGTCGCCTCCCGCCAGGCCGCGACCAGGTTGAGGCGCACGGAGGTCTCGCCCGCGGCCTCCGCGTCCTTGCTGTGCATGTCGGTGCAGAAACCGCAGCCGTTGATCTGGCTGGCACGAAGCTTCACCAGTTCCTGCGTCGCGAGCGGCAGCGTCGACTCCGCGAGCGGCCTGCCCGCGGCGACGATGTGCTTCATGAACTTGGCCGACACCGTGCTGGCGAAGAGGTTCAGACGGGCTTCCATGGCGTGCTCCCTCGGGTCGCTTCTCGTGGTTACACCTGATTGACGGAACGGCCCGGCCCGGTGTGACCGACCTGAATGTGACCTGCGTCTCCTCGCGATGCGGCGACGGGCACCCCCTCCCGCGAGAAATCCGCGAGGTTCGGGCCGGGGCGCGGGCGGGCAGGCGAGGGGTGCTGTCACGACGCCGCACCAAGCCCTAGAATCGAATATGTGTCCGAAAAAGTGTCCCGCCTGCAGCACCTGCGCAGCGTCCGCGCCTGGCTGCTCTGGCAACTGCGCCGCACCGACGACACCATCGCCGAGCTGGAGCGCCAGGAGGTCGCCGCCCAGCGCGTGGCCCGTACGTCGCCCCCGCCGCCGCGCGGCTGGAAGCTCGCGATGCGGCGGGCGGGTGGTGACGGCACGGGCGCGACCCCCGACGCCGTCCACACCGGCGACTGCGGCATGGCGGGGAAGAACACGAGGCCGCTCGCCCGCGAGCAGGCTCTCCGGGCGATCACCGAAGACGGCGTCACGGCCTGCCCGTACTGCCGACCCGACACGGATCTGGGTGTCCTGTGAACCACGACCACGCACAGCCGAACCACGAACACGCGGAACCGGAGGACGAGAACGCGCAACCGGAGAACGAGCACGCGGAACCGGAGCACGAGCACGTGCAGTCGGACCACGAGCGCATACCCGCCCCCGCACCCATCGCCGTCGGCCGACCCGCCGGAACCGGCGGGCGTCGCGTCACGATCCGCGGGCGGAGCGCCGGCGTCGCCCACAGCGACGCCGACGTGGTCGAGTTCCTGCGCCGCGCGGGCCTGCCGGACGCGTGGGAGTACCTGGACGATCCGCAATGGGTGGACTGGCAGGACGGCAGGCCCCGTACATACGACACCACCCCTCCGGGTCACGGGGATCACGGTGAGGTGATCGGGTGACCCGAAGGGGTGGTGTCGTGGATGTGCGCGCCTCGCGGACACGTACGCCGTGCGCGCGTACGTGTCGTACGCGCGTGCGGAAAAACGATCAGCCGGATCCGACGAAGAGCACGAGCAGCAGCCAGACGACCGGAGCCGTCGGGAGCAGGGAGTCCAGCCGGTCCATGATGCCGCCGTGGCCCGGCAGGAGGGTGCCCATGTCCTTGATGCCGAGGTCCCGCTTGATCATGGACTCGCCGAGGTCACCGAGGGTGGCGCTGGCCGCGACCGCGAGGCCGAGGATCAGACCCTGCCACCAGGTGCCGTCGTCGATCAGGAACTCCATGCACAGCGCACCCGCCACCATCGCGAAGGTGACCGCTCCGAACAGGCCCTCGCGGGTCTTTCCGGGGCTGATCCGCGGTGCCAGCTTGTGCTTGCCGAAGCGCCAGCCGACGGCGTACGCCCCCGTGTCGCTGACGACCGTCAGGAGCAGGAAGGTGAGAACGCGGCGCGGGCCGTCGTCGGCCGTGAGCATCATGGCCACGAAGGTCGCCAGGAACGGCACGTAGAAGGCCGCGAAGACCCCCGCCGTGACGTCCTTGAGGTAGCCCTCCGGCGGTTCCGTCATCCGCCAGACCAGGACGGCCAGCGCGGTGAGCGCCATGGCCACCCAGGCACCCTCGGCACCGCGCACGTATCCGGCGACGACCATGGCGGCCCCGCCGAGCGCGAGCGGCACGAGGGGTGCCTTGATGCCCTTGCGCTCCTCCAGCCGTGAGGTGAGCTCCCAGAGCCCCACCACCACGGCGACCGCTATGACGCCGACGAAGACGGCCTTGACGACGAACAGCGACGCGACGATCACCGCGCCGAGACCGACGCCCACTCCTATGGCCGCGCCCAGGTCGCGTCCCGCACTCTTCTTCGGAGGTGCGGGGGCGGGCTCGGGTGTGGTGCTGGGCATGGGCTCCTGCGGGCTCTGCGGATTGTGCGACGGCTCCCCGTAGGGCGCCGTCGGAGGCGTGTCGTTGCGGACGGAGGGGCCGCTCAGCCGAGCGGCCCCCCTGTCGTCATCCTGGTCTCCGCCATGTGCGGGTACGTCGGGCGCGGTGGGCATGGGCCGAGTGTGCTGCGCGTCATGCGCATCGTACGTGGGACCCGCCGGGGCCGCCCCCTGAGCAGGCCCCTGCTCGGACGGCCCCCAGTACCCGGCTTGTGGCGGCGCTCCCCAGGAAGAGTCGTTCATCAGACCTCGAGCAGCTCCGATTCCTTGTGCTTCAGGAGCTCGTCCACCTGGGCGACGTACTTCGCCGTGGTGTCGTCGAGTTCCTTCTCCGCACGGCGGACCTCGTCCTCGCCGGACTCCTTGTCCTTGACGAGCTTGTCGAGGGCGTCCTTGGCCTTGCGGCGCACGGCGCGGATCGAGACCTTGGCGTCCTCGCCCTTGGTCCGCGCGACCTTGATGTAGTCCTTGCGGCGCTCTTCCGTCAGCTCGGGGAACGTCACCCGGATGATGTTGCCGTCGTTGCTGGGGTTGACGCCCAGGTCGGAGTCGCGGATCGCCTGCTCGATGTTGCGCAGCGCGCTCTTGTCGAACGGGGTCACCACGGCCATGCGCGGCTCCGGAACGGAGAACGAGGCCAGCTGGTTGATCGGCGTCAGCGCGCCGTAGTAGTCGGCCACGATCTTGTTGAACATCGCCGGGTGCGCACGACCGGTGCGGATCGCGGCGAAGTCCTCCTTGGCGACCACGACGGCCTTCTCCATCTTCTCCTCGGCCTCGAGGAGGGTCTCTTCGATCACCACTTGCTCCTGCGTGTCTTGAGTAGGCCCGGCAGCGGTTCCTCGTCGGAGTCCGGCGGCCGGCTGCGTCGCGTCTTGTTCCTGCACGGTTCCGGACCGGCAGGACATTGTCCATCCCCCGGTCGGGGTCCGTCCCGGACCGGAAGGCGTATCCGGTCCGGCGCGTTCCCCGTCAGGCTCGGCCGCTCTGGTCGCCCACGAGTGTGCCGATCTTCTCACCCTTGACGGCCCGCGCGATATTGCCCTCCGCCAGGAGTTCGAAGACCAGGATCGGCAGCTTGTTGTCCCGGCACAGCGTGATGGCGGTCATGTCGGCGACCTTGAGGTCCCGGGTGATGACCTCGCCGTAGCTGAGCGCGTCGAACTTGACCGCCTCGGGGTTGGTCTTCGGGTCGGAGTCGTAGACCCCGTCCACACCGTTCTTGCCCATGAGGAGCGCCTCGGCGTCGATCTCCAGGGCTCGCTGGGCGGCAGTGGTGTCGGTGGAGAAGTACGGCATGCCCATGCCCGCGCCGAAGATGACCACGCGGCCCTTCTCCAGGTGCCGCACGCCGCGCAGCGGGATGTACGGCTCCGCGACCTGGCCCATGGTGATGGCGGTCTGGACGCGGCTGTCGATGCCTTCCTTCTCCAGGAAGTCCTGGAGGGCGAGGCAGTTCATGACCGTGCCGAGCATGCCCATGTAGTCGGAGCGCGCCCGGTCCATGCCGCGCTGCTGGAGTTCGGCGCCGCGGAAGAAGTTGCCGCCGCCGATGACGACGGCGATCTGGGCACCGCCGCGCACGACGGCCGCGATCTCGCGGGCGATCTTGTGCACCACGTCGGGATCGACGCCCAGTCCCCCGCCACCGGCGAACGCCTCGCCGGAAAGCTTCAGCAGGAAGCGGCCCGCGCCCTTGCCGTCGTCGCTCTTCTCGCCGTTGCCGGCCTGGGTGGTGGTCATGGAGATCTCCTCATGGTGCACATACGAAGAAGGCCATTGCCGGTGGGGTGTGTTCGCATCCCATGCTCGGCAATGGCCTCCTCGTCAGATCTGCTGTCGTCCGACACACACGTATGAGTGCCGGCGTACGCGGACGACTGCTGTCGACCCTATCGGGGTCGCGCGTCGATCGCTGTACGGACTCAGATGCCGACCTTGATGCGCGAGAAGCGCTTCAGGGTGACACCGGCCTCGTCCAGAACCTTCTGGACGGACTTCTTGTTGTCGAGCGCGTACGGCTGGCCGAGGAGGGTGGCCTCCTTGAAGAAGCCGTTGACGCGACCCTCGACGATCTTCGGGAGCGCGGCCTCGGGCTTGCCCTCGGCGCGGGTGGTCTCCTCGGCGACGCGACGCTCGGACTCGACGACCTCGGCCGGAACGTCCTCCTTGGAGAGGTACTTCGGCGCGAAGGCGGCGATGTGCTGCGCGATGCCCTTGGCGAGGTCGGCGTCGGCCTTGTCCAGCTCGACCAGAACACCGATCTGCGGGGGCAGGTCGGGCATGGTGCGGTGCATGTACGAGGCCACGAAGGCGCCGGAGAACTGGGCGAAGCGGTCCAGGACGATCTTCTCGCCCAGGTTCGCGTTGGCCTCGTCGACGAACGCCTGAACCGTCTTGCCGGGCTCGATCTCGGAGCCGAGGAGCGCCGCGATGTCGGCCGGCGACGTCTTGACGACGTGCTGGGCGATCTCGTTCGCGACGGCCTGGAACTTCTCGCCCTTGGCGACGAAGTCCGTCTCGCACTTCAGCTCGACCAGGACACCGGAGGTGTTGTCGTCAGCGATGATGGAGACCACGGCGCCGTTCTCGGCGGAGCGGCCCTCGCGCTTGGCGACGCCCTTCTGGCCCTTGATCCGCAGCGCCTCGACGGCCTTGTCGACGTTGCCGTCGGCCTCGTCCAGCGCCTTCTTGCAGTCCATCATGCCGGCGCCCGTGAGCTCACGGAGCTTCTTGACGTCGGCGGCGGTGTAGTTCGCCATGATTCCTGGAATCTCTCTCGAAGTCTGAAGATCTACGGGACGAACGGCGGGGGCTTTGAGGGCCCCCGCCGTTCACAAACCCGAAGGGGTGAGGGGTCAGGCCTGCTCGGCGTCCGCGGCGGGAGCCTCGGCGGCAGGGGCCTCGGCGGCGGGCGCCTCGACGGCCTCGGCCTCGGCGGCCGGAGCCTCGGCCTGCTCGGCGTCGGCGACCTTCTCCGTCTCGGCGGAGGTCTGGACCTCGGCGTCGTCGGCCTTCTTCTCGCCCTCGAGCAGGTCGCGCTCCCACGCGGCGAGCGGCTCGCCCGCGGCCTTGTCACCCGCGGCCTTGCCGGCGCCGGAGCGGGAGATGAGTCCCTCGGCGACGGCGTCGGCGATCACGCGGGTGAGCAGGGTGACGGAGCGGATCGCGTCGTCGTTGCCCGGGATCTTGTAGTCGACCTCGTCCGGGTCACAGTTGGTGTCGAGGATGGCGACGACCGGGATGTTGAGCTTCCGGGCCTCGCCGACCGCGATGTGCTCCTTCTTGGTGTCCACGATCCAGACGGCGCTGGGCACCTTCTGCATCTCGCGGATACCACCGAGGGTCTTCTCCAGCTTGGCCTTCTCGCGCGAGAGCACGAGAAGCTCCTTCTTGGTGAGACCCGAGGCCGCGACGTCCTCGAAGTCGATCTGCTCGAGCTCCTTGAGGCGCTGCAGACGCTTGTAGACGGTGGAGAAGTTGGTGAGCATGCCGCCCAGCCAGCGCTGGTTGACGTAGGGCATGCCGACGCGGGTGGCCTGCTCGGCGATGGCCTCCTGCGCCTGCTTCTTCGTGCCGACGAACATGACCGTGCCGCCGTGGGCGACGGTCTCCTTGACGAACTCGTAGGCGCGGTCGATGTACGACAGCGACTGGAGCAGGTCGATGATGTAGATGCCGTTGCGCTCGGTGAAGATGAAGCGCTTCATCTTCGGGTTCCAGCGACGGGTCTGGTGACCGAAGTGGACGCCGCTTTCCAGCAGCTCCCGCATCGTGACGACGGCCATGGCCGTTCTCCTCGGTTTTCTCGGTTGTGCCGCGTGTGCCGGACGGCACTCGCGCCTGACGCCCGCGACGCGCCTTGCCACAGAGGACCGAGAGGCGCTGACACCGGTGGTGACCGGATGTCGGGGCGTGCGAAGTCGACCCGATGACCCGGGTCGCCATCAGAAGTGTACGGGACCCGAGAGGGCGCAGGTGACGCCGCTGTCCACAACCGGCCGGTACTCCACAGATCCCGGCCATGATCCGTTCGGTGCGGCACGGTTCCCGCATGCGAGTGAACCGATGTGCGCGTATGTGGCTTCTCGTGGGCCTGGCCTCGACCCTTCTGGGCGCCTCGGCCCCGGCGGCGCCGGCTCCCGGGACCGGCCCCGGACCGAGGGCTCCGGCCTCCCCGCCGGCGGCCGACCCCTCGGTGCCGGCCCTCGCGCGCGCGTGGCCCGTGGGTGTCCGGCCGTTCGTCGTACGGGGCTGGGAACAGCCGGCGACGGCCTACTCCCGGGGGCATCGCGGGGTCGATCTCGCGGCCACGGCCGGCGCCCCGGTGCGGGCCGTCGCGCCCGGGCGGGTTTCGTACGCGGGCCGGGTCGCGGGGCGCGGGGTCGTCTCGGTGGAGCTGTCGGGCACGGGGGCGCCTCCGCTGCGGACGACGTACGGTCCCGTGCGGGCCTCGGTGCGCAAGGGCGACGAGGTCCTCGCGGGCGAGGTCGTCGGCGCCCTGGAGGCTCCGGATCCGCACTGCGGAGCGGCGCCCTGTCTGCACTGGGGCCTGCTCAGAGGCCCCGCCTATCTGAACCCGCTGTCCCTGCTTCCCCCGTGGCTCCTGAACGCCGGCCCGTCCCGCCTGCTGCCGCTCAACGGCCCGGGCGCTCCCTCCTGACCGGCGAAGACCGGGGGGACGGGGAGGCGGTCCGGCCAGGAAGGCGGCCCGGCCAGGGAGGTGGGGTCAGTCGGGGATGCGGGGTCGGCCGGGAGGCGGGGTCGGCCGTCGGCGTGAGGCGGGGTCGGCCGTCGGCGTGAGGCGGGGTCGGCCGTCGGCGGCGGGGTCAGCCCCGGACGCCCCGGAGGGCCATCGTCACGGCCGCCTCCGTGATCGCGGAGGGGTCCTCGGCGGCGCCCAGCTCGATGCGGCGCACCGCGGCGTCCACCACGCCCTGGAGGAGCATGGCGGCCAGTCGCGGCTCGGCGTGACCCATCTCGGCGAGCGCCTCACCGATCATCGTCACCAGCCCGCCGTGCGCGGCGCGGATCTTTTCCCGGGCACCCGCGTCGAGTTCGCTGGCGGAGATGGCGACGACGGCCCGGTGTCTCCGGTCCCCGACCAGGGCGAGCTGACTGCGCACATAGGCCTCGACCGTGGCCTCGGGGCCTTCCGCCGCGGCCATCGCGGCCGAGACCTCGGCCGCCCAGACGGGGAAGTCGACCTGGCACAGTTCCTCGACCACGGCCGCCCTGGACCGGAAGTACTCGTACACGGAGGACCGCGCGAGCCCCGTGCGCTCCGCGAGCGCGGGGAAGGTCAGCGCCTCCGTCCCGCCCTCGGACAACAGGGACCGCGCCGCGTCCAGCAGGGCGGCTCGCTGCATCGACCGGTGCTCGGCCACGGAGGCCGCTCGAATCCTTGGCACGTCAACCACTGTACGGACGCGGCGCCGCGGACGGGAACCACTCCGGCGAGCCCGGCGAGGTGGCGTCCGTCGCGCCGGGCCCGCAGCCCGGACGGCACGGCGGGACCGCCTGCCGTCACGGCACGACCGGGCTCAGCGTCCGAAACTGGCCAGCTTGGCGCGGAGCTGGAGCACCGACTTGGTGTGGATCTGGCTGACCCGGCTCTCGGTCACCCCGAGCACATTGCCGATCTCCGCCAGCGTGAGCCCTTCGTAGTAGTAGAGCGTGACGACGGTCTTCTCCCGGTCGGGCAGCGTGTTGATCGCCCGTGCCAGCAGCCTGCGCAGCTCCCGGTCCTCGGCCACCTCGACCGGGTTGTCGGCGGCGGTGTCCTCCAGCGTGTCCATGAGGCTCAGCCGGTCGCCGCCCTCGCCGCCGGCGTGCAGCAGCTCCTCCAGGGCGACCACGTTGGCCAGCGACAACTGGCTGAAGACCGCGTGGAGTTCCTCCACACCGATGCCCATCTCGGCGGCGACCTCGCCCTCCGAGGGGGTGCGCCGCAGCCGCGCCTCCAGCGTCGCGTAGGCACGCTCGACATTGCGCGCCTTCTGCCGCACCGACCGCGGGATCCAGTCCAGCGCCCGCAGTTCGTCGATCATCGCCCCGCGGATGCGGGTGATCGCGTACGTCTCGAACTTGATCTCCCGTTCGATGTCGAACTTCTCGATCGCGTCGATCAGTCCGAACACTCCCGACGAGACGAAGTCGGCCTGCTCGACATTGGCCGGCAGACCCACGCTGACGCGGCCCGCGACGTACTTCACCAGCGGCGAGTAGTGCAGGATCAACTGTTCCCGCAGCCGCTCGTCACCGGTCGACTTGTACGACCGCCACAGCTCGTCGAGTGTCGAGGGCGCGGGCGGGCGCACGCTGCCGCCGTCGCGGGCGGCTGGCGGGATGGCCGTCCGGTCGGACCCGGAGGTGTGCTGGGGCATTCGTCGCCTTGTGCCGTTCTGCCGTGAACTGGGATGACCTGGGTGTCCTGTCGGCCTCGTGCCGAGATCGCGTGCCTACTTCGGATCCTTGTGAGCGTAGCGTGACTGAGCTGTCGCAGTGCGCGAAGAGCGGGCTGTCACCCGCACGCGAAACCTTTCCCCGGGACGTCTCCCGGAGTCACGACGGTCGCCCTGCGTGACCATCAGGGGCGCCAACTGCGAGGATTACCAGGCGTGTCGGCGTTCCCCCGGACGGCCGAACACGCTCGGTCAGCATCCCTCCCGATCACCTCCGACGGACGCCGTCGCCTGGCGTGTCAACTTCCAGCCGTCGCCGTGTCGTTCGACGAATCCAAGTGCTCGGAGTTCGTACAGTCTCCCGACCGCGTCGTCCGCGCTGGTCGCCGCTCGCCGGGCGATCTCCCCGGTCCCGGCCGGATCCCGCGCCGGCAGAGCGGCCAGGACCCGGACCGCGTCCGGGTGCAGCAGGTCGCGGGGCAGTACGGGACCACGCCGGTCCGGCGCCAGCTCGCCCATGGCACCCACGAGTTCGGCGACTTCGGCGGCGTCGGACACCAGGACGGCCTCGCCTCGCAGCAGTTCGTGCACCCCGGCGGACAGCGCGCTGGTGGCGGGTCCCGGCACGCCCATCGTGAACCTGCCGAGCCGCTGTGCGGCACGGGCGGTGACGAGTGCTCCGCTGCGGTACGCCGCCTCGACGACGACGGTGCCCCGGGTGAGCGCGGCGATGACCCGGTTGCGAAGGATGAATCTGCTCGGCGTCGGATGCTCGCCCGGCGGCAACTCCCCCACCACGAGGCCCTGTTCCGCGATCCTGGTGATCAGCCCGGTGTGCCCGCGCGGATAGGGCCGGTCGACGCCGCAGGCGAGCACCGCGACGGTGGCGCCGCCCGCCCCGAGGGCGCCCCGGTGCGCGGCGCCGTCGATGCCGTAGGCACCGCCCGACACCACCACCCAGCCCCGCTCCGCGAGTCCGGCGCCGAGGGTGGCGGCCATGTGCGCGCCGTACTCCGTGCAGGCGCGGGCTCCGACGACGGCGACGGATCTCAGGGCCCACAGCCGCAGGCCGGCCCGCCCCCGCACCCACAGTCCGACGGGCCGGGCGTCCCCGAGGTCGTCGAGCTGCGCGGGCCATTCGGATTCACCGGGACAGATGAACCGCACCCCGGCGTCCCGGGCGAGGGCGAGGTCGCGTTCCGGCGCGGCCCGCGCGGCCCTGGCCCGCAGCCCGGCCCACCTCCGGTCGGTCATCCCTCTCGGCTGCCCCAGGTCCCCGTACAGCCACCGGACCGCTTCTGGGGCTCCGACCTCCCTGATCCAGCGCCCGCAGACCTCGTCGCCCGGTTCGACGACCCGGGACAGCGTGGCGCGGGCCCGGCGCTCGCCGGCTGTCATGCCGGCGAGCCGATCGCCATCGGCACCCCGCGCGGGACTCCGGTGCGCAGTTGGAGGGCCAGGGCGACGTCACCGGCGTCGGGCCGGTCGTGTCCCGAAAGGTCGGCGACCGTCCACGCGACCCGGAGCACCCGGTCGAGCCCACGGGCGGTCAGCACCCCGCGTTCCAGGCCCCGCTCGGCCTCGTCCATCGCTCCCGGCCGCGCCTGCCAGCGTCCGCGCAGCTCGCGTCCCGGCACCTCGCTGTTGGTGTGCCAGGGAGTCCCCTTCAGACGTTCGGCGGCCCGCTCGCGCCCGGCGAGGACCCGGTCCGCGACCGTCTTCGTCGACTCGCCCCGCGCACCGCGCGCGGTGAGTTCGGCCCGGGTGACCGGCTCGACGTCCACCCGCAGGTCGACCCGGTCGAGCAGCGGCCCGGAGAGCCTCGCCTGATAGCGGCGGATGACCGAGGGCGGACACTCGCAGAAGTCGTTCGTCGTGCTGAAGCGTCCGCAGGGGCAGGGGTTGGCGGCCAGCACCATCAGGAACTTGGCGGGGAACCTCACGACTCCGGCGCTGCGCGCGATCACCACGTGTCCCGCCTCCAGCGGCTGCCGCAGGGCGTCCAGCGCGAAGCCGCTGAACTCCGGTGCCTCGTCCAGAAACAGCACGCCCCGATGCGACAGGGACACCGCGCCGGGCCGTGCGAGCCCCTTGCCGCCGCCGACGAGGGCCTGCATGGTCGCGGAGTGATGGGGCGCGCAGTACGGAGCGACGTCCACCAGCGGTTTGCCGGGCGGCAGCAGGCCCGCGACGGAATGGATCGCCGTGACCTCCAGGGATTCCTGCCGGGTCAGGCGCGGCATGATGAGCGGCATCCGCTCGGCCAGCATCGTCTTGCCCGCGCCCGGTGGCCCCTGAAGGAAGACGTGATGGCCGCCCGCCGCCGCCACCTCCATCGCGGTGCGCGCCGAGTGCTGGCCGACGACGTCGCCGAGGTCGTGGCCCGGGTCGTGTTCGGGCACGGCGATGCCGCACAGGCCGGTGGCCTCGCCCGTGCCGGGCAGGCGCAGTCCGGCCGTCAGCGGGTCCGGGCGGCCCCGCTCGTCCGGCTCCTCCTCAGGAACCGGTTCGTCCGCCAGCACGGCGATGAGCTGGCGCAGGCTGCGGACCCCGAGCACCGAGATTCCCGGCACGAGTGAGGCCTCGGCCGCCGCGCACTCCGGCACCACCACCTGTTCGTAGCCGGCGTCCGCCGCGGCGAGGACGGCCGGCAGGATGCCGCGGACCGGCCGCACCCTGCCGTCGAGCCCCAGCTCCCCGATCATCACGATGTCGGCGAGCACCCGTGGGTCGATCCGCTCGGCGGCGCCCAGCACCGCCGAGGCCACGGCGAGGTCGAACCCGGAGCCGCCCTTGGGCACCGAGGCCGGGCTCAGCCCCACCGTCAGTTTCTTCTGCGGCCAGGCCGCGCCGGAATTGACCACCGCGGCCCTGACCCGGTCCCGGCTCTCCGTCAGGCTCTTGTCGGGGAGCCCGACCAGCGTGAAGGCGGCGATGCCCGGCTCCAGGTCGGCCTGGACCTCGACGACGACGCCCTCCACGCCCACCAGGGCCACCGAACACGTACGCGCGAATGCCATCAGGCCACCCCCCGCGCGTGCTCGACCACGGGTGCGCCGCGTTCGGGGATCAGGACGCCGACCAGGTCGATGCGGACGCCGCCCGGCGGGGCTCCGCCGTGCTCCTGGAGCCAGCGTTCGGCCAGACCGCGCAGCCGGCGGGCCTTGGCCGGCGCGACGGCCTCCATCGGATGCTGGAACGCTCCGGCCCCGCGGGTCTTGACCTCGCAGACGACCAGCGCGTCGCCGTCCCGGGCCACGATGTCGATCTCGCCCGTACGGCCACAGCGCCAGTTGCGTGCCAGGATCGTCATGCCCGACCCGGTCAGCCGCCGTGCGGCCAGTTCCTCGCCGTAGGCGCCCAGTGCCTTGCGTGCCTCGGATGTCTTCATGTCGGCACCACCTCCGGCACCGACACTGAGGCCAGGTCACACAACTTTTGGATCTTGGTGGACGAGCGGGTGACTGTGGAAAGCCCAGTCACCCGTACGAGTCATCACCGTGGTTCCGGTCCTCAGCCGCCCGGCAGTTCCAGATCGCTCTTGTTCAGTTCTTCGATGTTCACGTCCTTGAATGTCAGGACACGCACCTGTTTCACGAAGCGGGCGGGGCGATACATGTCCCACACCCAGGCATCCGCCATGGACACCTCGAAAAACACCTCACCCTGGACCGAGTGCACCTGCATCTCGTAGTCGTTGGTGAGATAGAAGCGCCGTTCGGTCTCGATCACATATTTGAACAGACCGACGACATCGCGGTACTCCCGATAGAGCTTCAGCTCCATCTCGGTCTCGTACTTCTCGAGGTCCTCGGCGCTCATGGCATGTTCCCCTTCAGCCGTGCGTCCCCCTATTGTGCGCCAGCCCCGAGAGCCCCTAGACGATTTCCGTGTCGAGGACCTCGGGCGTGGCCGGGGGACCCTCGTCGAGCACCCTGCGGAGCAGCTCGGCGAGCTTGGTCGGATACACCGTCTCATGTGCCTCGGTCAGTTCCCGGCACGTCCACCAGCGCGCTCCGGCGACGCTGCGCCGCTCCAGGTCCGTCAGCCCCGTGGCCGCCGTGGCGGTCTGGGTCGTACGGGCCAGGAAGTACCACTCGTCCTGGTCCCAGCGCCTCCCCGCGAACGGGAACGAGCAGATCCGCCGCCACAGCACGGGACCCAGTTCGACCTCGGTGATCCCGGTCTCCTCGACGAGTTCCCGCAGAGCCGCCTGCTCCCGGGTCTCGTCGCCCTCCACGCCGCCGCCGGGGGTGAACCACCAGTCGTCGGAGGCATCGTCCGGTTCGTGGCCGTGGAGCAGCAGGATGCGGTCCTGCGGGTCGAGCAGCACGACCCGGGCGACCTTGCGCAACCCGTCGCGGTCGGGGGCCTCGTCCGACTCCGCCGCCTCAGCGGGCACCGGCGGACTCCGTGCGCGCCCGGGAACGGCCGGCCAGCTTGGCGACAGGCCCGTACGCCGCTCCGCCGAGCACGAGGACGGCGCCGGCGATCACCAGGGCGATCATCGTGGGGAGCGGTCCCGGCTGGGACAGGGCACCGAGCACCTTGAAGCCGTCGGGGCGGGCGAGCATGCCGTTCATCGGCCAGGCGATGGCGTCGACCCGGGCCTTCACGGTGCCGCGCGCCACGGTCCCGCTGGCCGCGTCCGTGAGGTGCGCGGTGGAGTCCAGGGAGCCACGCCGCTCGTCACCCAGCAGGAACAGCCGTCCCTCGGGGACCTTCACGGTCGGGAAGCCCGTGAGCTCGGCGAGGCTTCCCTTCGGCAGATACGATTCGTCGATCTTCTTCCCGTTGACGGTCAGCTTGCCGTCGGTGCAGCAGGCGACCGTGTCGCCGCCGACGGCGACCACGCGCTTGACCACCGACGAGCCCGTGACCCAGGTCTTGTCCTCGAAGACGACGACGTCACCGCGGCGGACCTCGCTGCCGTCGACGCGCTGCGCCAGCACCCGGTCGCCGATGTTGATCGTCGGCGCCATCGAACTCGTGGGGACGGTGTACGGCCGGTAGTCGACCGCCGCCCAGGCGAATCCACCGAGGAACAGCAGCAGGCCCAGCGCGACGGCCACCCCGGACAACCGCTGTCCGGTCCTGCTGCCCGCCGGGGCCCTGCTCGTGCCGCCGCCGCGCGGGGCCGTACGTGTTGCGCTCTCGCCACCCATAAGCCCGCACCTTACCCAGGGGTACGGTCCGGGGTCAGCCCCCGCTGGATCACGATCGCCGGAGCGGGCCGGATCCTTGCCCGGAAACGAACGGGGCCGGCCTCCGCGGACAGGTCCGCGGAGGCCGGCCCCGAAGGCCGTGAGATGGCTCAGTCGTCCTTGGACGCCTTGCGCCTGCGTCGCACCAGCACGAGCGGGGCCGCGCCCAGCAGGGCCACGGAACCCGGCGAGGTGACCGCCGCGGCCGCCTGGTCGCTCAGACCGGGCTGGTCGAAGGTGTCCGGGACCGGGAGGGTGCCCCAGCGGTTGATGGGCCACGCCTTGACGATGGCACGGCCGACGACGTCGTTCACGGGCACCATGCCGTGGTGCTTGTCCGTCTGGTTGTAGCGCGAGTCCCGCGAGTTCTGGCGGTGGTCGCCCATCACCCAGATCATGCCCTTGGGGACCTTGACCTTGAACTGGCCGCCGTCCTCGTCCTGGCTGCACGGGGTGTTCCCCGCGTACACGTACGCCGACTCGTTCAGCGCCTTGCCGTTGACCTTCAGCGGGCCGGTGCCCTTGCACTCGACCGTGTCACCGCCGACGCCGACGACCCGCTTGATGAGGTCCTTCTCCTCGGCCGAGGGCATCAGGCCGATCCAGCTCAGGACCGTCTGGAGGGCGTTCGGGTTGGCCGTGGGCTCGCCCGCCAGCCAGTTGTCCGGGTCGTGGAAGACGACGACCTCGCCGCGCTCCGGCTCGGAGCCGAACCACGGAGTCAGCTTGTCGACCAGGACGCGGTCACCCTGCTGGAGGGTGTTCTGCATCGAGTCCGACGGGATCGAGAACGCCTGGACCAGGAACGTCTTGATAATCAGCGCGAGCACTAGAGCGATGCCGATCAGGATCGGCAGCTCCTTCCAGAAGGAGCGCTGCTTGGTGGACTTCGGGTCCCGTCCGGAACGCCCGGTCGAGGCGTCCCCGTCCTCGGAGCCGCTCCCGGAACCCGAATCGGGCTCTACGGCCGGGGCAGCCGCATCCTCGGGCCGCTCCGGCTGTCCCTCGGGACCTTCGTGCCCAGATCGCGCGCCGACCGCCACATCCCCCACATCCACTCCTCACTCCGTGCCGCCGCCCGCGCCGTATTCGGCGCAGGCCCACCACTCCCATAACGAGCGGGAGTTCCGCAGGGCTCGGGAGCGGGATCAATCCGTCTGGATCCGCAGAGGCCACCCTATGCGACAGGGCTGGAGCGGAAGCCGACCCTCCGGGCGCGTCGGCCACCGTCGAGAAGGTGTTCGGCTCCGTCAGACGGGTCCAGTGACCGATGGGCCAGCCGATGACCATCGCCCGGCCCACGACCGAGTCCTCGGAGACGGTGCCGCTGAACTTGTCGCTGCGGTGGTACCGGGAGTCCGCGGAGTTGCCCCGGTGGTCACCCAGGACGAACAGCCGGCCCGCGGGCACCTTCACCTCGAAGGCGAAGTCCGAGGGTTTGTCCCCGGCGTAGATGTAGGGCTCGTTCAGGGGGGTGCCGTTCACGGTCACCCGGCCCTCCGTGTCGCAGCACTTGACGGTGTCCCCGCCGAGTCCGACGACCCGCTTGATCAGGTCCTTCTCGTTGTCGGAGGGCAGCAGACCGATGAAGGTCAGCCCCTCCTTGAACTGCTTGACGACCACGGGGTCGTTCTTCTTCTGGGACTCCTCGGCGGTGAGCCAGCCTCCGGGGTCCTTGAAGACGACGACGTCACCGCGCTTGGGCTCGGAGCCGAACCAGGGGGTGAACTTGTCCACCAGGACGCGGTCGCCGATCTGGATCGTGTTCTCCATGGAGCCCGACGGGATCACGAAGGCCTGGACGAGGAACGTCTTGAGGACCAGGGCTATCAGCACGGCCACGCCGACGAGGAGAGGGATCTCCTTGACCGCCGAGCGGCGCCTGCGCCGCTTGATCTTGCGCGCGAGCTTGCGGCGCTCGACCCGGCTGGGCCGGGCGGCGCCTCCGGCGGCGCGCCGGGACCCGGTGGGGAGCAGGTTGTCGGCGGCGCTGGCGGAGACCCCGCGCGCCCGTCCGCGGTTACCCACGGGCACCCCCGGCGGCGGGCACGCGCGCGTAGGCGTCGGGACGCGTCAGACGGGTCCAGTGGCCCGCGGGCCAGGCGATCCAGTCGGCCCTGCCGATGACCTCGCCGACGGGGACCATGCCGCCGCCGGGCGAGCCCAGGTGATCACGGGAGTCGCTGGAGCGGCCGCGGTGATCACCCAGGAGGAACAGGGACCGCTCGGGCACGACGACGTCGAAGGGCACCTCGGACGGGCTGTCGCCCTGATAGAGAAATGTCGACTCGTCGACCGATCGGCCGTTCACTTCGAGTCTCCCCTCCTTGTCGCAGCAGACCACGTGGTCCCCCTCAACCCCGACGACGCGTTTGACGTAGTCCGCGTTCCCGAAATAACCGGTGCCGTCGAACACGACGACATCGCCCCGCTGCGGCTCGGAACCGAAACGGTACGCCAACTTGTTTACGAGAACGCGGTCCCCGATCCTCAATCCGGACTCCATGGACCCGCTGGGAATTTCGAAGGGCTGCATCACGAAGCGGCTGACCAGCAGCAGAAAGACCAGACAGACCAGCACGGTCAGGGTGATCCGGCCCCCGGGGAGCCACGCGGCGACTTTGTCGGCGAACGCAGAACGCGACCCCTCCTCCGGCCCCGCTGTGTCCGAGATCTCCTCGGGAGCGGAAGGGCCGGAGGAGCGGTCGCGCTCCACGGGCTGTGCTTCGGTGTCCATCGGGGCCAGATGCTATCCGGCCCGTCTGAGACACCTTCTTACCGGCTCGGTCGCCGACGGATCACCGCGGCGGACGGGCTCAGCGGTCGCGCTTCTCCTTGATCTTCGCGGCCTTGCCGCGCAGGTCACGGAGGTAGTACAGCTTGGCGCGGCGCACGTCACCGCGGGTGACGACCTCGATCTTCTCGACGATCGGGGTGTGCACCGGGAAGGTGCGCTCGACGCCGACGGAGAACGAGACCTTGCGGACCGAGAAGGTCTCGCGGACACCGGAGCCCTGGCGGCGGATGACTACGCCCTTGAACTGCTGCACACGGGAGCGGTTGCCCTCGATGACGCGGACGTGGACGTTGACGGTGTCACCCGGGCGGAAGGCCGGGATGTCGGTGCGCAGCGAGGCGCCGTCGACCGTGTCGAGCAGGTGGGACATTGTGTCTGCTTTCTTCGCTGATGCCACAGGTCATCAACGGGAGAGAGGTTCGAAGATGATGCCGTCTCGTCGGGACGGGCGTCGTGTCCCCCTGTGGCAGGGGCGCACGCCGGACGACGGAGAGCAGCGGCCTATTCTTCCACGACGTCCGGCCTGCGCCAAAATCGGCCGTCGGGGGCCGGGCTCCAGCCCAGGATCGAGAGCATCTCGCGATCCTTCTTGTCGAAGCCGGAGGCGTCGCAGCGCTCGATGAGGTCGGGCCGGTTCGCCGCCGTACGGCGCAGTGCCTCGTCGCGGCGCCAGCGGGCGATCTTCCCGTGGTGGCCGCTGACCAGCACCTCGGGGATCTCACGGCCGCGCCACCTCGGGGGCTTGGTGTACACCGGCCCCTCCAGGAGGTTGGCCATGGCCCCGGGAGCGAACGAGTCGTCGCGGTGGGACTCGGCGTTGCCGAGGACTCCCGGCAGCAGTCGCGCCACGGCCTCGGTGACGACGAGGACGGCCGCCTCGCCGCCGGCGAGGACGTAGTCGCCGATGGACACCTCGTAGACGGGCATCCTGGTCGCGTACTCGTCGATGACTCGGCGGTCGATGCCCTCGTAGCGCGCGGGCGTGAAGACCAGCCAGGGGCGCTCGGAGAGTTCGACGGCGAGCTGCTGGGTGAAGGGGCGCCCGCTGGGGGTGGGGACCACGAGGGCGGGGCCGTGGGCGCCCGTCTCGTAGCCGTCCGCCAGGGCGGAGTCCAGGGCGTCGCCCCAGGGCTCGGTCTTCATGACCATGCCGGGGCCGCCGCCGTAGGGCGTGTCGTCGACCGTGTTGTGCCGGTCGTACGTCCAGTCCCGGAGGTCGTGCACGTGCACGTCGAGCTGTCCGCGCGCGCGGGCCTTGCCGACGAGTGAGACGTTCAGCGGTTCCAGGTACTCGGGGAAGATCGTGACCACGTCGAGCCGCATCAGGCGCCGGCCTCCGTGGCGTCCTCGCCGGCCGCGGCGGACTCGTCCTCCGCGTCCCTGGTGGAGACGATCTCCGCCTGGTCGTCGATCAGGCCGGGCGGCGGGTCGATGACGGCCCGCTGCTCCTCCAGGTCGATCTCGACGACGATCTCCTCCACGAACGGGATCAGTACCTCGGTGCCGTCCGGGCGCTCCACCACGAACAGGTCCTGCGAGGGCAGGTGCGAGATCTCCGTGATGCGCCCGACCTCGGAGCCGTCGACGGTGACCACGTCCAGGTCCATGAGCTGGTGGTCGTAGTACTCGTCCGGGTCCTCAGGCGTCTCGTCCGGGTCGACCTCGGCGATCAGCAGGGTGTTGCGCAGCGCCTCGGCGGCGTTGCGGTCCCGCACGCCCGCGAAGCGCAGCAGGAGACGGCCGCTGTGGACGCGGCCCGTCTCGATGGTCAGTGGTCCGGTGGAGGCCGGATCGGTGAGCAGGACGGCACCGGGGCCGAGCCGGAGCTCCGGCTCGTCGGTGCGGACCTCCACGGTGACCTCGCCCTTGATGCCGTGGGCACGGCCGACGCGAGCGACTACCAGCTGCACTGTGCTTGATCTCCTGTCGTGTGCCGACGGCGATGTTTGCGGACGACCGCGGGAGCGCGGGCGTCCGTGAGGTTGACGGGCGTCCCTTCCGGGAGGGACCCGGTGGCCGCCCGGACGGGTTCGCAGACGACTACGGGCCGGGGACGGCTCGTAAGCCCTCCCCGGCCCGAGCCGGTGTTGCCTGTTACGTCAGCGGACGTGGTCCACGTCGACGAGGTCGACGCGGACACCGCGGCCGCCGATGGCACCCACGACGGTACGCAGAGCGCGCGCGGTGCGACCGTTGCGGCCGATCACCTTGCCGAGGTCGTCCGGGTGGACCCGGACCTCGAGAACGCGCCCACGGCGCAGGTTGCGCGAGGCGACCTGCACGTCGTCGGGGTTGTCGACGATGCCCTTCACGAGGTGCTCGAGAGCCTCCTCGAGCATGCTCAGGCCTCGGTCGACTCGGACTCGGCCGCGGCCTCGTCCTTCTTCTCAGCCTTCTTCTTCTGGGTGATGGCCTCACCCTTGCCCGTGTCGTCGCCACCGAGGGCGTCGAACAGCGGGCGCGCGGCCTTCGGCTCGGCGACGAGCAGCGGAGCCGGGGCCGGCAGGCCCTTGAACTTCTGCCAGTCACCGGTCAGCTTCAGGATGGCGAGCACGGGCTCGGTCGGCTGCGCGCCGACACCCAGCCAGTACTGCGCGCGGTCCGAGTCGACCTCGATGCGCGAAGGGTTCTGCACCGGGTGGTACAGACCGATCTCCTCGATGGCCCTGCCGTCACGGCGGGTACGGGAGTCGGCGACGACGATGCGGTAGTGAGGCGAACGGATCTTGCCCAGACGCTTCAGCTTGATCTTGACTGCCACGGAAGTGGTGTCTCCTGGTCTTGACGGGGTTGGGCACGCAGAGATGGCCGCGTGGGGTTGCGGTACCCGAGTGCCCGATGGACGCGTCAGCCGGAGGAGAGAGGGGTCCTATGCGGCTGTCGAGTACAGCTAGCCATTCTGCCACATCCCGCGCTCCGCCCGGACCGAGGGTGGGCGAGCCCACGTCCGCCGCACGAGCCCGCGCCCGGACGAGCCCTGCCGGGACCACCGCATGCCTGACCGAGCCCATGCCTGTCGGGCACCCGGTGTTCCGGGTGCCCGACAGGCATGGGCGACGTGCACCGGCCGCCGGGGCCTCGGAGAGATGCCGCCCGTGCGCACTCGTGCCTCCTGAATTCCCCCACCTGCTCCAGGGCGGTGAGGGAGGCACGACTGCTCACGGGCCGCGCGAACTCGTCCGGCACCCACGAGACGCCGGTGGAGCCCGCTCCTCAGCCGGCGGCCGCCCCGACCACCTCCGGAATCCGGAAGGGCTTGCCGCACCCTCCGCACACGATCGGCGCCTGCGCGAGGACGGACGGGACCACGCGCACGTTGCGCCCGCAGTCGCAGACGGCCTTGACGCGGACACCTCCCCCGGATGAGCCGTGGCGTGCGGCCGGGCCGCGGAACGAGCGGGCGGTGTCCGCGGACGTGGCGGCCGTGTGGGCCTTCAGCGCCCGCTGGAGCCGCTCGATGGTCGGACGGTAGCGGCGCTTCGCCTCGGGGTTGAGCGTGACCAGCGAGAAGCCACTGCTGGGATGCGGCTCCTCGGGATGGTCCAGGCCCAACTCCTCGGCGATCGCGAGGAATCTGCGGTTGTGATAGCGGCCGGCGCGCGAGGTGTCGCGGACTCCGCGGGCGGCGGCGATGCCGTGGACTGCTTCGTGAAGCAGTCGTTCGAAGGAGAGTTCGTGTCCGCAGGCGGACGACGATTCTCCGATCAGGGACTCTGGCGCGGCAAGATCGGGCAGTTCGGGGTGGTGCCGCTGAATGTCGGCCCACGCCCCTGCCAGCTCTGCGGCGAGAACAGGTGGTGTCGTGCTCACGTAATGAGAACGAGCGGGAGTGCCTCCGTGTTCCTATTACGGGGCATCCCAAATAATTTGCACGTACCCGTCAGTTGCCACTGATGTGAACCGACGAGGTCGGGTGCGCTGATCTGCGGAGAAGCGTTACAGCTCATACCAAGGCGGTACGTAGTCACACGTACGCCCCGGCGCGTAGACGATTTCAGCACGCCGGGGCACCTGTGGTCGGCAGATGCGCAAGAGGTGTTTCGGCCGCCCTGCCGTTCGGCTCAGTAGGCGCGGGCGACGACGGCGACGTTACCGGGTGCGTCGTCGGTGTCCGGCACCGACCCGTCCTCGGCGACCAGACACCGTACGGTCACCGCGTGCTCCGCGAGCCTGGCCTCGCCCTCTTCGCCGAGGTCGGCCCAGGGGATGCGCGCCCAGCCGCCGGCCACGGCGGTCTCCACGGCCGCGCCGATGGTCGACACGTCCGTCGTACGGGACTCGCGGCGCTCGCGGGACTGCCTCAGGAGGAGCGCCTGGTCCTCCTCCAGGACGCCGGGCAGCAGGGCGGCCAGCGCGTCGAGGGCCACCGGCTCCTTGCCGCCGGGAATGCGGCGGGCGAGCATCGCCGTGCCGTTCTCCAGGTCACGGGGCCCGACCTCGATCCGTACGGGGACGCCCTTGAGCTCCCAGTCGACGGCGCGGCGCCCGAAGGGGGTGTCCGTACGGTCGTCGACCTGGACCCGTACACCCGCCGCCGCCAGCCGTTCGCCGATGTCGCGGACCTTGGCCAGAACGGCATCGTCCCCCTTGATCGCGAGGACGACGACCTGTACCGGGGCGAGCCGGGGCGGCACCCGCAACCCACTGTCATCACCGTGCGACATGATCAGGCCACCCACCATGCGGGTCGAGGCCCCCCAGGAGGTCTGCCAGACGAGCTCCTGCTTCCCGTCCCTGGACAGGTACTGGGTGTTGAACGCCTTCGCGAAGTTCTGCCCCAGCTCGTGACTCGTGCCCATCTGGAGCGCCTTGCCGTCGCCCATCATGCCTTCGAGCGTGAGGGTGTTGATCGCGCCCGCGAACCGCTCGCTCGCCGTCTTCCGGCCGAGGACGACATCGATGCCGAGGACGTTCACCATGAAGTCGGCGTAGACCTCCTTGTGGATGCGCGCGGCGTAGTCCCGGGCGTCCTCGTACGTGGCGTGCGCGGTGTGGCCCTCCTGCCAGAGGAATTCGGTCGTTCGCAGGAACACCCTCGGGCGCATCTCCCAACGGACCACGTTCGCCCACTGGTTGATCCGCAGCGGCAGGTCGCGGTAACTCTGCACCCACTTGGAGAAGTACTCGTTGACGATCGTCTCGGAGGTGGGGCGGACGACGACCGGCTCCTCCAGCTCCTTGCCCCCGCCGTGCGTGACGACCGCCAGCTCGGGCGCGAAGCCCTCGACGTGCTCCGCCTCCCGGGTCAGGTACGACTGCGGGATGAACAGCGGGAAGTAGGCGTTCTGGGCACCCGCGTCCTTGATGCGGGCGTCCAGCTCCTGCTGCATCCGCTCCCACAGGCCGTACCCGTAGGGCCGGATGACCATGGTGCCGCGCACCGGTCCGTTGTCGGCGAGCTCGGCCTTGTTGATCAAGTCCTGGTACCAGCGCGGGAAATCGTCCGCCTGGGGAGTGAGCACGGGTGCCTTTGCCATGCGGGTGATGCTACGGGCCCACGTTGCCGGTATGTGAATTCTTGCGCCTTTCGCGGCCGGGCCGTAAACGGGCCCCCGAGACCCCTGGACGGCACGTCGAGGGCGGAGTTACCTGACATACGGGGGGAGTGCGGGCCTCGCGCGCGGGGGCGGAGGAAGGGGGCCCGGCGGCAACTCTCGGCGGATTGGGGCACTTTCGATGACACCTACGCTCGTGCGGCAGCACCTTCCTCATGCGGGCCCATCGCCCCGCTCGGACCGGGGTGCACGCGCGCGTGACTGGGCCGAGATCCAGGAGCGGATGCTGGTGCCGCTCTTCGAGGCCGTCTACGAGCGGCTCGAAGTGGGCGGCGGGACACGGCTGCTCGGGCTCGGCTGCGGGTCGGGGCTCGCGCTGTTGATGGCCGGCTCCCGCGGCGCCGCGGTCACGGGTGTCGACTCCTCGTCGCCCGAACGGCTGGCCCTCGCGCGGGATCGTCTGCTGCCGTCCGAACGGGACACGGGCCCGCGCGCCGTGGCCCGGATCGTGTCCGGGTCCCCGTGGGACACGGTGGTGGAGGGAGCGCCGGCGTACGACCTGGTGACCGCGTTCGAACCGATCGGGTGCGTGGCCGGCGACTCCGAGGGGCTCGGTGCGCAGCTCGTGGAGGCGGCACCGCTCGCGGGCCGGGGAGCGCCCGTGGTGCTCGTCGGGTGGGGGCCGCCGGAGCGGTGCACCACCTCGGCCGTGCTGCGGGTGGCCACGAAACTGGCCGATCCCCTGCGCGCGGCGAGCTGGCGTGCCGCCCGCCGGGACGACCTGGAGGACGTGGCCCAGCGGGCCGGACTGCGGCCGGACGGCTCGGGGCGGGTGGCCTGCCCGTTCGGCTACGCCGATGTGGACAGTGCCGTACGCGGGCTGCTCTCCACGGGGCTCTTCGACGCGGCCGTCGACGCCACCGACCAGGCGCAGGTCGAAAAGGAGGTGGCGGAGGCGCTGCATCCCCATCTGCGGCGGGACGGGACCGTGTGGATGCCGAACGTGTTCCGGTATCTGATCGCCCGTACGCCCTGAGACCGGTGGGTGGGTCGGGGCCGTGCCGGTGCATCAGCCCGTCGCCGTCGGGTGAGGCGTGGGCGTCGGTGGCGACGGGCATCGATGTACCGGCACGTCCCCTCGCGCCGGATCCCGGCTGCGGGAGCGCTGTGGCTTGGGTGTGGTGGCTTGGGTGTGGTGGCTTGGGTGTGGTGGCTTGGTGCAGTCCCGGGGCCGGGGTCACACCTCCTTGGTCGTCCGGGGCACGCCGGCAATCCGGTAGGCCTCGGCCTCCTCCAGCGTCTCGTTCGCGAGAAGCGCCTCCGCCAGGGCGTCGAGCTGCCCCCGATGGTCGCGGAGCTTCTGGCAGGCCTCCTCGTAGCACTCGTCGACGATGCGGCGCATCTCGTGGTCGATCGAGTCGAGGGTGCCCGGGGCCGCCGCGAGGCCGTAGGCCTGCTGGGCGTCGTTGGGCAGCGCCGACAGCCGGCCGACGCGCTCGCTCATGCCCCAGCGGGCCACCATGCCCCGGGCCAGGTTGGTGACCTGTTCCAGGTCGTTCTCCGAGCCCGTGGTGATGACGTCGTAGACGACGTGCTCGGCGGCCATGCCGCCGAGGGCGCCGATGATCCGGCCGCGCAGATACTCCTCGGTGTACGCGTACCGGTCCGCGTCCGGCGTCGAGAGGGTGACGCCGAGCGCGCGGCCGCGCGGAACGATGGTGATCTTGCGGACGGGGTCGGCGCCGGGCCGCAGCATGCCCAGGAGGGCGTGGCCGCTCTCGTGGTACGCGGTGCGGCGGCGCTCCTCGTACGGCATGACCAGGGAGCGTTCGGCGCCGAGCTGGACCTTTTCGAGCGCTTCGGAGAGGTCGCTCTGGTTCACCTCGGTCTGCTTGCGCTTGACGGCGAGGAGGGCGGCCTCGTTGGCGAGGTTGGCGAGGTCGGCGCCGGTCATGCCCGGGGTCGTACGGGCCACCTGGGTCAGGTTCACGTCCGGGGCGAGCGGGATGTCGCGGGTGTGGATCTCCAGGATCGCCTCGCGGCCGCCGCGGTCGGGGGGCGAGACGTTGACGACGCGGTCGAAGCGGCCGGGGCGGGTGAGCGCCGGGTCCAGGATGTCCGCGCGGTTGGTGGCGGCGATGACGATGACGCCCTCCGAGCCGGAGAAGCCGTCCATCTCGGTGAGGATCTGGTTGAGCGTCTGCTCGCGCTCGTCGTGACCGCCCATGGCGGAGCCGCCCGACCGTGACCGTCCGATGGTGTCGATCTCGTCGATGAAGATGATGGAGGGGGCCACCTTGCGGGCCTCGGCGAACAGTTCGCGCACGCGCGAGGCGCCGACGCCCACGATCATCTCGATGAACTCGGAGGCGGAGGCGGAGAAGAACGGGACGCCCGCCTCGCCCGCGACGGCCCGGGCGAGCAGGGTCTTGCCCGTACCGGGCGGTCCCGCCAGCAGCACGCCGCGCGGCATCTTCGCGCCCATCCTGCGGTACGCGTCGGGGTTCTTGAGGAAGTCCACGACGTCGTCGACCTCGCCGGCCACCTCGTCGATGCCGGCCACGTCGGAGAACGTGGTGCGCTTGCCGCCGGGCACGAGCTCGACCGGTTTCGGCGGTGTCTTGCGGCCGAGCATGCCGCCCCCGCCGCCCATGCCGGAGCCCATCCGCCGGGCGATGAAGATCCACAGGACGACGAGCAGGATCATCGGGGCGAGCGAGATCAGCAGGTTGGACAGGAGGCTGCGTTCCTGGACCACCGGCGAGGCGGTCACCGTGACCTCGTGTTTCTGGAGGTCGTCCCACAGTTTGTCGTCGGCGAAGACGGGTCGCTGGGTCTTGAACTTGGTGTACTTCCCGTCGCCGTCGGGCTTCTCCTGCGAGGTCTTGAGCTGCCCCTGGATCGCGTCGCCCTTGGCGTAGATCTTGGTGACGTTGCCGTCGTCGACCTGCCGGCTGAACTCCGTGTACGAGATCGTCGGTTCGTTGCCCTTGTTGTAGAAGGACAGCACCAGGTTGGCGATCAGGAACACGATGAGCGCGGCCAGGGCCAGGCTCCACCAGCCGCCCGGCAGCTTCTTCCGGCCGCCCGGCGGCGGTGTCGGCTCGGGTGGCGTGCCCTCGGTACGCCACGGCTGGTCCGGTGCCTTGCGCGGCGGCACAGGGTTGCTCATAAGGGGACGTTACGACAGATGGCGGACACCGGCACCCGCGGTCATGCCAATGGGGGCGCCTCTCGCGGTGAGAGGCGCCCCCAGTGGGCGTCACGACGGGGCTCCCGTACGGGACGGGAGGTCGGTCCAGGAGCGTCAGCCCATGAACTTCTTGAACTCGTCCGGCAGCTCGAAGTCGTCCTGGGTGCCCTGCTGCGGGAGGCCGAAGGCGTTGCCGCCCTGCGCGCCGGCCTCGCGGCGCGCGGCCTCCTCTTCCTCCTGCTGCTTGCGCTTCATCGGGTTGCCGGAGCGCTGCTTGCCCTTGGCCTGCTTCGGCTTCTTCTTGGCGCGGCCGGGGCCGCCGCCCATGCCCGGCATCCCCGGCATGCCCGGCATCCCGCCGCCCTGGGCCATGCGGGACATCATCTTGCGGGCCTCGAAGAAGCGCTCGACCAGGCCCTTGACCGCGCTGACCTCGACGCCGGAACCCTTGGCGATACGGGCACGGCGCGAGCCGTTGATGATCGTCGGGTCGTGGCGCTCGCCCGGGGTCATCGACTTGATGATCGCGCCGACGCGGTCGACGTCCCGCTCGTCCAGGTTGTTGATCTGGTCCTTGATCTGGCCCATACCCGGAAGCATGCCGAGCAGCTTGCTGATGCTGCCCATCTTCCGGACCTGCTCCATCTGGGCCAGGAAGTCGTCCAGGGTGAAGTCCTGGCCCTTCTTGGACGCCAGCTTGGAGGCCATTTTCTCGGCCTCTTCCTGGCTGAACGTCTTCTCCGCCTGCTCGATCAGGGTGAGGAGGTCACCCATGTCGAGGATGCGGGAGGCCATCCGGTCAGGGTGGAAGGCGTCGAAGTCGTCGAGCTTCTCGCCGTTCGAGGCGAACATGATCGGCTTGCCGGTGATCTGCCGGATCGACAGGGCGGCACCACCGCGGGCGTCACCGTCGAGCTTGGAGAGCACGACGCCGTCGAAGCCGACGCCGTCACGGAAGGACTCGGCGGTGTTGACCGCGTCCTGGCCGATCATCGCGTCGACGACGAAGAGGATCTCGTCGGGGCTGACGGCGTCGCGGATGTCCGCGGCCTGCTGCATCAGCTCCTGGTCGATACCGAGGCGGCCGGCGGTGTCCACGATCACGATGTCGTGGACCTTGGCCTTCGCGAACTCGATGGAGTCCTTGGCGACCTTGACCGGGTCGCCGACGCCGTTGCCCGGCTCGGGGGCGTAGACGGCGACGCCCGCGCGCTCGGCGACGACGCTGAGCTGGTTCACCGCGTTCGGGCGCTGGAGGTCGGCGGCGACGAGGATCGGGGAGTGACCCTGGTCCTTGAGCCACTTGCCGAGCTTTCCGGCGAGCGTGGTCTTGCCGGCGCCCTGGAGGCCCGCGAGCATGATCACGGTGGGCGGGTTCTTGGCGAACCGGAGACGGCGGGTCTCACCGCCGAGGATCGTGACGAGCTCGTCGTTCACGATCTTCAGGACCTGCTGGGCGGGGTTCAGGGCCCGGGAGACATCGCTGCCCATGGCCCGTTCCTTGACGTTCTTGATGAACGTGCGGACGACGGGCAGGGCGACGTCGGCTTCGAGGAGCGCGATGCGGATCTCGCGGGCCGTGGCGTCGATGTCCGCCTCACTGAGGCGCCCCTTGCCGCGGAGGTTTTTGAACGTCGCGCTGAGGCGGTCGGAGAGGGTATCGAACACGGTGGCTTCGGTCCTCGGAGTCGGGGTCGTTTCGGGCTGCCCTCCAGGGTATCTGTCCGCGCAAGCGATTCCTCCCCGCACACCGCATTCGACGGGCGGGGACGCGGCCCGCGGGGGCGGAGACGGCGGTCCCCACCCCCCGCTGGACCGACTTCCGGCGACCGGACGACTCCCCGGGTCGCGGAGATCACATCCCGGCCCGGCACCCGGAGGCAGCACGCGAGGGACCCGGTGCGGACGCGGATGGGGTGCGGGCGCGGAAGCGGTGCGGGCGCGGGCCGAGTCCGGGGCGGACGCGGTGCGGAAGCGGTGCGGCCGCGGAAGCAGGGAAGCGGTGCCGACGCGGGCGCGGACCGAGACCGGTGCGTACGCGGGCGCGGAACGGCGCGGGCGCGGACCGAGACCGGGGTGGAACCAGCCGGGCGCGGAATGGCCGCCGGGCCGACGGCCCCACGGGGCGGAACCGGTGCCGGCGCGGAACGGCCCTCGGGCCGGTGGCCGGTGGCCGGTGGCCGGTGGCCGGAGGGTCAGGAGCGGAGTGCCTCCTCCACCGCCCGTGCCACCGAGGCCGCCTCCTCCCCCGGCAGGGGCTCCCCCTTCGCGCCCGTCACGTAGAAGGCGTCCACGGCGTTCGCGCCGAGCGTGGAGACGTGCATGCTCCGTACCCGCACCCGCGCCGTCTCCAGGGCCCGCCCGATGCGGTGCAGCAGGCCCGGGGCGTCGTGGGCGCGGACCTCGATGACCGTGGCCAGGCGGGAGGCCGCCGACGCCACGGTGACGCGCGCGGGGGGTGCGACGACGCCCCGGCGGCGCGGGTAGGCGGCGTCGCGCTCGGCGAGGCGGGCGCTGATGTCGAGGGAGCCGTCGAGGGCGCGTACGAGGTCGGCGCGCAGCCGGGCGGCCTGCGGCAGGGAGCCGTACTCGGCGGCGACGCGCCAGTTGAGCAGCAGCACCGAGCCGTCGACACCGTCGGGCAGGTCCAGGGCGCGCAGCTCGGCGGTGCGGACGGTCAGCCGGTGCATGGCGAGGACGCCGGCGACCGACGGGAGCACGCCGGGCTGGTCGGGGACGGCGATGAGGAGTTCCACGCCGAGCGGTTCCGGATCGGCCGGGGCGGCGGGGGGTTCGGCCTCGGAGTCGAGGGGTTCCGTCTGCGCGCGCAGGGACAGGACGGGCCCGCCCGTGCGGCACGCCTCGATCGCGAGGCGTTCCATCTCGGCGGTCGGCGCGGCGGCCTCGGGCTCCTCGGGAGCGTCCCCGGACAGTACGGCCGAGACCCGTTTGACCAGGTCGGCGACGAGGGAGCCGCGCCAGGAGGACCATGCGGCGGGCCCGGTGGCCAGCGCGTCCGCCTCGGTGAGCGCGTGCAGCAGTTCCAGGGTGCCCTGCGAGCCGACGGCCTCGGCGACGGAGCGGACGGTGGCCGGGTCCTCCAGGTCGCGCCGGGTCGCGGTGTCGACGAGCAGCAGATGGTGGCGTACGAGGGTGGCGAGCACCGCCACGTCCGCGCGGTCGAAGCCGATCCGGGCGGCCACGTCGCGGGCGATGATCTCGCCGGCGACGGAGTGGTCGCCGGGCCAGCCCTTGCCGATGTCGTGCAGCAGCGCGGAGACGAGCAGGAGGTCGGGGCGGCCGACGCGGCGGGTCAGTTCGGAGGCGCGGACGGCCGTCTCGATGAGGTGGCGGTCGACGGTCCAGATGTGGACGGCGTTGCGCTGGGGCCGGCAGCGCACCCGCTCCCAGTCGGGCAGCAGCCGGGTGATGAGCCCTTCGGCCTCCAGCGCCTCCCAGACCTCGATGGTCGGGCGGCCCGAGCCGAGGAGGGTGACGAGCTGTTCGCGTGCCTCGGCGGGCCAGGGTGTGGGGAGCGGACGTACGGCGGCGGCCATGCGCCGTACGGCGTGCAGGGACAGCGGGAGGTCCGCCTGCGCGGCGGCGGCCGCGGCGCGCAGCGGGAGCACGGGGTCGCGCTCGGGCCGGGCGGCGCGGGCGAGCCCGACCTCGCCGTCCTGCTCGACCACGCCCTCGGCGAGCGGGGACCGTTCGGTGACGGGCTTGCCGCCGCCCAGCATGGCGCGCAGCCGCGGTCGTACGGCGCGCGAGCGCAGGACGCGTCCGACTTCGCGCCAGGTGACGTCGCTGGCGTACGACACGACGCGCGCGGCCTCGTACACCTGGCGCAGGAGGGTGTCGGCGTCCAGCAGTCCGAGTTCCGCGGCGACCTGGTCCTGTTCCTGGAGGGCGAGGCGGTCGGTGGCGCGGCCGGTGGCGAGGTGCAGCGCGTCGCGGACGTCCAGGAGCCGGCGGCGGGCGTCCGCGAGGCCTTCGCGGGGTGCGTCCGCGAGCCAGGAGGCGGCGACGGCACGCAGCGCGGTGGCGTCGCGCAGTCCGCCGCGGGCTTCCTTCAGGTCGGGTTCGAGGAGGTACTGGAGTTCGCCCTGGCGTTCGGCGCGCTCCGCGCACAGTTCCTGGAGCTGGGGCAGCCGCTTGGGCGCCTGGTTGCGCCAGTCGGCGAGGACGGCCGTGCGCAGTCCGGCGGTGAGGCCGAGATCGCCGGCGACATGGCGGGCGTCGAGGAGGCCGAGCTGGACCTTGAGGTCGTCGGCGGCGGTCTTGCGGGCCTCGGCCGGGGTGCGGACCGAGTGGTCGAGATCGAGGCCGAGGTCCCAGACGGGGTACCAGACGCGGTCGGCGAGGGCGGCTACGGCGCCGGGGTCGGTGCCGTCGTGCAGGAGGAGCAGGTCGAGGTCGCTGCGCGGGGAGAGCTCGCCGCGGCCGTAGCCGCCGACGGCGATGAGGGAGACTCCGCGCAGGCCCTGGGATCCGGCGGTGAACAGGCCGGTCAGCCAGTCGTCCGTCAGTTCCGCGAGGGCGGTACGGCGCGGCGGCCCGGACCGCGCCTCCTCCTGGAGGAGGCGCAGCCGGGCCGCCGCGTAGCCGCTGGGTCCCGAGTCCTCTGCTTCCACTCGCGTGTTGGTACTCGTCACCCAGCGACTCCTGTCTTTCCTCTTCGTGCGGGCCGGTCCGTCAGAGCGCGTCGGGGCCGCGCTCGCCGGTGCGGACCCGGACGGCCGTGTCGACCGGGACGGACCACACCTTGCCGTCACCGATCTTGCCGGTGCGGGCCGCCTTGACGACGACGTCGACGAGCTGTTCGGCGTCGTCGTCCTCGACCAGCACCTCGATGCGGATCTTGGGAACGAGGTCGACCGTGTACTCGGCGCCGCGGTACACCTCGGTGTGTCCCCGCTGCCGACCGTAGCCGCTCGCCTCGGTGACCGTCAGTCCGTGGACGCCGAAGGCCTGCAGTGCCTCTTTGATCTCGTCGAGCCGGTGGGGCTTCACGACGGCGGTGATGAGCTTCATGCGTCCACCTTCTTGGCGTCCGTGTCGGCCGGGGCGGGCACGGCGGTCCGGGCGGCGCCACCACCGGCGCCGCTGAAGTCGTATGCGGTCTCGGCGTGCTCGGCCTGGTCGATGCCGGCGATCTCCTCGTCCTCGGTGACCCGCATGCCGAGGGTCTTGTCGATGACGAAGGCGAGGATCGCAGAGACGACCAGGGAGTAGCCGAGGACGGCGAAGACGCCGGCGCACTGCTTCCAGAACTGGGTCAGGCCGCCGCCGTAGAAGAGACCCTCGACCGTGGACTGGCCGTGGCCGCTGGCGAAGAAGCCGATCAGCAGGGAGCCGATGACACCGCCGACGAGGTGGACGCCGACGACGTCGAGCGAGTCGTCGTAGCCGAAGCGGTACTTCAGGCCGACGGCCATGGCGCACAGGACACCGGCGATGGCACCGACCGCGATGGCGCCGAGCGGGGAGACGGCACCGCCCGAGGGGGTGATGGCGACCAGACCGGCGACCGCGCCGGAGGCTGCGCCCAGCGTGGTGAACGCGCCGTGCCGGATCTTCTCGTAGAGGAGCCAGGCGAGCATGGCGGCCGCGGTGGCGACCTGCGTGTTGACGAACATCAGCGCGCCGACGCCGTCGTCGTTGCCGAGCCACGAGCCGGCGTTGAAGCCGAACCAGCCGAACCACAGCAGACCGGAGCCGAGCATCACCAGCGGGAGGCTGTGCGGGCGCATCGGGTCCTTCTTGAAGCCGACGCGCTTGCCGATGACCAGGATCACGCCGAGCGCCGCGGCACCCGCGTTGATGTGGACCGCCGTACCGCCGGCGAAGTCGATCACACCGAGCTCGAAGGCCCAGCCGCCCGCGCCCCACACCCAGTGGGCGACGGGGAAGTAGACGAGCGTGGCCCACAGCGTGATGAACAGCGACCACGCCGTGAACTTCACGCGGTCCGCGAGGGCACCGCTTATCAGTGCGGGCGTGATGATCGCGAACATGAGCTGGAAGACCATGAAGACGAAGACCGGGATGGTGTAGCCGTCCCACAGCTCCGTCAGGCCGATGTTGCTGAGGCCGACCCAGTCAGAGGTCCAGCCGATGAACGATCCCTTGTCCGTGCCGAAGGCGAGGGAGAAGCCGTACAGCACCCACAGGATGGTGATGATCCCCATGCTGATGAAGCTCATCATCAGCATGTTGAGCGTGCTCTTGACGCGGACCATGCCTCCGTAGAAGAAGGCGAGGCCCGGCGTCATGATGAGCACGAGGGCGGAACAGATGAGCATGAACCCTGTGTTGGCGGCAGACAGCTTGGGTGCCTCTGCGGCAAGGGTGATGGCTGGTGCCATCGGCGTCTCCTCGTCGTTGGTACGGCCCCGTGCGGGCGAAGCCTGAATGGGTCGTGAGGGGTGGGCCGGTTATGCGCCATGAGATTGACGCAGCGCGGTTTCCGTGGACGCCCCTCGATGTTTCGCACCAGTGACGAAGGCGCTCCGTGTGTTACACGTTCATGAACTGCCTGATTGCGGTCGAAGCGATCGTTATCGTGACGCAATCTCCCGAGGGATGCCCGCGGCGCTCTGGGCGCGCGGGGGCGTGACCACCGTGTGGGGCATTCTCGCGGGAGCGGGGCCGGGGCGGCGCGAGCGGCGCCTACGGGGGCCGCATACAGCGGAACCGGCCACGTCCGGTCGTCCGATGACCTGGCATGGGGGAGCCGAGTCGGGCAGTTCAGGACGACCGGCCGCGGCCGGGGTACGAGGCTGGGCCGCCGCGGCGGCCCGGTGTCAGACCGCCTCGGCCGTCTCGGGCAGGTCGACGGCGAGCTGGTCGGTGAGGTCGATGACCTCGGCGAGATCCCCGAAGTCACGGACGGCGGTGTCGACCGTCTTTCGGATACGAGTGTTGACGCGCTCGGAGCGCACTTTCCTGCCGATCCTCAGGGCTTCCTTGGCCAGGACCGCACTCTGCTCGGGCTCACGCTGCAACAGGTGCACCGTGGCCATGCCGATGAGGTTGAGCGCGTACGACCGCTGGTGCTCGGAGTCCTTGCCGAAGAGGTCGACCGCCTTCTGCATCAGGGGCTCGGCCATGGAGGCGTACGTGGGGCTGCGCCCGGCGACGTAGGCGAGGTCGCGGTAGGAGTGCGAGTTCTCGCCGTACAGCTCGGCGCGGGAGAAGAAGCGGATCCAGTCGGGGTCCGGCTCGTCCCACTCGTGCACGTCGGTGAAGGTGTCCTCGGCCATGCGGACGGCCCGCTTGCACTTTCCGGGCTGGCCCATGTTGGCGTAGGCGCGGGCCTCCATCGCATACAGCATCGACTGGGTGCGCGGGCTCGCGCAGTCACGGCTGCCGTACTGGGCGAGGTGGATCAGCTCCAGCGCGTCGTCGGGCCGCCCCAGGTGGATCATCTGACGGCTCATGCTGGAGAGGATGTACGAGCCGAGCGGCTTGTCGCCCGCCTCCTTCGAGGCGTGCAGGGCGAGGACGAAGTACTTCTGCGCGGTGGGCTGGAGGCCCACGTCGTAGCTCATCCAGCCCGCCAGCTCGGCCAGTTCGGCGGCGACCTTGAACAGGCGCCTCTCGGTGGCGACGGGCTGCGGTTCCTGGAGAAGGTCCGTCACCTCGTGCAACTGGCCGACGACGGCCTTGCGGCGCAGTCCGCCGCCGCACTGCGCGTCCCACTGACGGAACATCACGGTGGTGGACTCCAGGAGATCCAGCTCCGGTTGGGAGAGCCTCCCGCCGCGGCGCGTGGAGGCCGGCGGTTCGGCCGGCTCGTACGCCGTCGGCGGGGTGGGCACGAGCCAGCGCTGCATGGGCTCGATGAGGGCCGGGCCCGCGGAGAGCCCCAGCGAACTGCCGAGGAAGCCGCGCCGGGCCAGCATCAGGTCGCTGCGCGAGTACTCGCTGATGAGCGCGACGGTCTGGGGGCCGGTCCACGGAAGGTCGATGCCGGACACGGAGGGCGCCTGGTGGGCGGCGCGCAGGCCGAGGTCCTCCACGGCGACGACACAGCCGAACCGCTCGGAGAACAGCTCCGACAGGATCCGCGGGATCGGCTCGCGCGGGTTCTCCCCGTCCAGCCAGCGGCGCACCCGCGAGGTGTCCGTCGAGATGTGGTTGGCCCCCAACTGGCGGGCCCTGCGGTTCACCTGGCGCGCCAGCTCGCCCTTCGACCAGCCACTGCGCACGAACCACGAGCCGAGCAGCTCGTTGGGGCGCCTGTCAGCGTTCGTCCCGCCTCCGCCGTTGCCGCCCACTGGAACGCCCCCACTCCCCGAGACCACTTGTCGCCGCTCTGCGCCAAGCCCTATCAGAATGCCCGTAAACGCGGCCGCGCGTCCGGTAGTTCTCACCCTTCGAACGGGAACCCTGCTTGCCCTTGGCATACTCGCGAGTAAACAAAACCCCAGGACTCGTGCACTCAAAGTAATCCTACGATCACGCGTCCAGCCATGGCGATCCGTGAAACGCCACCATTCGCCACCCCTTCGAATGAACTCCAGTCGCCCTGCTCGCGATTCACTTGACACAGAACGACCAAGGGTGGGCGGAGAAGCGCACGCCAGGGCGCACGGAGCCGAACACACCACCCCCTGCACGACAAGGCGCTGCCTGGATCGCGTGAAACCGGGCAGGCAGGAACAGAGGGTGACAATCCGGTTCCGTGACGTAACCACGGGCGCACCGGACCCGTTGGAGGGGGCATGGGCTTCACGATCGGCAGTAGTCGGGCGATGCGCGACATCCGGACCGGTGCTCGTCGCCGCGGCCGCTCGTCGGAGGGCGGCGCCGTCGCCGCGTTCACCGGACTGTGGGGATGGGACGTGGTCCCGGGTGCCCGAGCCGCCGCGGGGGCGTGCTCGTGCGGCCTGGCCGACTGCCCGGCGCCGGGTGCGCACCCCCTGGCCTTCGCCCCCACGATCCCGGCGGGCACCACGCTGAACGAGGCGACCGGCATCTGGGCGGGCTTCCCGGGCGCCGCGGTGATGCTGCCGGCCGGCCGGGCCTTCGACGTCATCGAGGTGGCCGAGGCGGCCGGGCGCCGGGCGCTCGTCCGGCTGGAGCGCATGGGCCTGCCGCTCGGTCCCGTGACGGCCGGCCCGGACGGCCGCGCCCACTTCTTCGTCTCCCCCGGTTCCGCCGCCGAACTTCCCGAGCTGCTCTACCGCATGGGCTGGGACGACGCCTCCCTCGACCTGCACGGCCTCGGCCCGGGCGCGTTCATCACCGCCCCGCCCTCCGACCGTGCGGGGCTCGGCCCGGTCCGCTGGCTGCGCTCCCCCGCTCTCGACTCCGCCCCGAAGCCGCCCCCGGCCAGGCTGCTGCTGGGCACCCTCGCCTACGTGGCACACCGTTCGCGGGCCTGACCGCCGGAGCGAGCCGAACGGACGAAGCGCCCGTTCCCCGCGGTATCGCGGGGACGGGCGCTTCGTCGGGCACCTACGCGTTCGCGCGGGTGGTCACTCTCCGATCAGGGCGTCGACGAACGCCTCGGGCTCGAAGGGCGCCAGGTCGTCCGCGCCCTCTCCGAGGCCCACCAGCTTGACCGGGACGCCCAGCTCGCGCTGCACCGCGATGACGATGCCGCCCTTCGCCGTGCCGTCGAGCTTGGTGAGCACGATGCCGGTGATCTCGACGACCTCGGCGAACACGCGCGCCTGCACCAGACCGTTCTGCCCGGTGGTCGCGTCGAGGACGAGCAGCACCTCGTCGAGCGGCGCGTGCTTCTCCACGACGCGCTTGACCTTGCCGAGCTCGTCCATGAGGCCGGTCTTGGTGTGGAGCCGGCCCGCGGTGTCGATGAGGACGACGTCCGCGCCCTCCTCGATGCCCTCCTTGACCGCGTCGAACGCGATCGAGGCGGGGTCGCCGCCCTCGGCGCCGCGGACGGTACGGGCGCCCACGCGCTCGCCCCAGGTCTGGAGCTGGTCGGCGGCGGCGGCGCGGAAGGTGTCGGCGGCGCCGAGGACGACGTTCTTGCCGTCGGCGACGAGCACGCGCGCGAGCTTGCCGGTGGTGGTGGTCTTGCCGGTGCCGTTGACGCCGACGACCATCACGATGCCCGGGGTGTCGAGGTTCGAGTCGGTCTTGACCGCACGGTCGAACTCCGGGACGAGAAGCTGGATCAGCTCCTCGCGCAGCAGGGCGCGCAGTTCGTCGGGCGTCCGCGTGCCGAGCACCTTCACCCGCTCGCGCAGCCGATCGACGAGTTCCTGGGTGGGCTGCACACCCACGTCGGCGACGAGCAGCGTGTCCTCGATCTCCTCCCAGGTGTCGTCGTCGAGGTGCTCGCGCGAGAGCAGCGTGAGCAGCCCCTTGCCGAGCGCGTTCTGCGAGCGGGAGAGCCGGGAGCGCAGGCGCACCAGGCGCCCGGCGGTCGGTTCCGGGATCTCGATCTGGGGGGCGGCTACCGGAGGTTCTTCGACGACGACCGACGGGGCGGCCGAGCCGTCGGGGAGATCCACCTCCTCCAGGGTGCGGCGCGGCTCGTCGTGCGGCGCCTCGGCCTCGTCGCCGACGTGCGGTTCGGCCGGTGGAGCGGTGATGTCGGGGGCGGCGGGGGGCGGTGGGGGCAGCTGCTTCCGCTTGCGACTGCCGACGACGAGCCCACCGAGCGCGCCGATCACCACCACGGCGATGACTACAGCAAGGATGATGGTTTCCATAACGTCCTCAGTATCGGCCATCCCCTGTGCGGGAAGCTTTCTCCCCGCGCGGGCGAACGCTTGTAGTTTCATACGAACACCGCCGGGCGCGAACCGCGTATCGCGCGGCGGGGCGCCGGGATCCTGGCCCGCTTCGGCGTCCCTGCATCCCCGACCCCGCCCCGCACCTGCCCGCGGCCGCATCCGTGCCCGCGACTATGGCAACCTGACGCCTCGTCAGCTACCGTCCCCCTCCACCCACGAAGGGGGGCTCCCCATGCCCGTGACGGTCGTGCGCTTCAACCTCGTCGAACCCGACGCCACGCCCGCCTCGCTCAGCGCCCGCTACCGGGCCGCCGTCGAGATGGCCACGTACGCGGACGACCGCGGGATCACCACGGTGCAGACGGAGGAGCACCACGGCGCCGTCAACAACTGGCTGCCCTCTCCGTTCGCGTTCGCGGGCGCGGTCTTCGGGGCGACCCGGCAGATCGCGGTCACCGTCTCCGCCGTCATCGGCCCGCTGCACGACCCGCTGCGTCTCGCCGAGGACATCGCCGTCCTCGACCTGCTCAGCGGCGGCCGCCTCGTGACCGTGGCCGGCATCGGCTACCGGCCCGAGGAGTACGCGCAGTTCGACGTCGACTGGAAGCGGCGAGGCAAACTCCAGGACGAGCTTCTGGAGACGGTGCTGAAGGCCTGGACCGGCGAGGAGTTCGACTACCGGGGCCGTACGGTACGGGTCACCCCGCGCCCGTTCTCGGACCCGCACCCCCTGCTGCTGGTGGGCGGCTCCTCCCGGGCGGCGGCCCGGCGTGCCGCCCGGCTCGGCCTGCCGTTCTTCCCCAGCGCGCATCTGCCGGAGCTGGAGGCTTATTACAAGGAGCGGCTCATCGAGTACGGCACCGAGGGCTGGACCATGATGCCCGGTGCCGAGACGCCGCTGCTGCACATCGCCGAGGACCCGGACCGGGCCTGGGCCGAGTACGGCCGCCACTTCCTGCACGAGGCACGGACGTACGCCTCCTGGCAGTCCGGCGAGATCCTCTCGGCGGTGAAATCGGCGGCCACGACGGTCGAGGAGCTGCGCGCGGAGGGTGTCTACCGCGTCCTCACGCCCGACCAGTGCGTGGAGCTGGGCCTGGACAGCCTCGTCCTGCATCCGCTGTCCGGCGGGATGCCGGTGGACGAGGGCTGGCGCAGCCTGCGTCTGTTCTGCGAAAGCGTGCTGCCCCGGCTCGTACGACCTGACGGTCCGAGCCGGGGCAGCACGCCCTCTTGACGAGTACGGGGAGAGGGGCAGCGGGGACTTGGCCCTTCTCCCCGGGTTCCGGGGAGCCCGCGGCGGCCGTGGGGAGCCGCCGGTGAGACGGGCGGTCAGCCCATCTCCTCCAGGGCCTTGCCCTTCGTCTCCTTGACGAACTTGAGCACGAAGGGGATGGAGAGCACGGCGAAGCACGTGTAGATCACGTAGGTGGCCGAGAGGTTCCAGTCGGCGAGGGACGGGAAGCTCGCGGTGATGGCCCAGTTGGCGATCCACTGCGCGGAGGCGGCGACACCGAGCGCGGCGGCGCGGATCCGGTTCGGGAACATCTCGCCGAGGAACACCCAGACCACGACACCCCAGGAGAGGGCGAAGAAGAGGACGAAGACGTGCGCGGCGATCAGGGCCACCCAGCCCTGCGTGGCCGGCAGTTTGCCGTCGACCAGGTCGTAGGAGAAGGCCCAGGCCTCCAGGCCGAGACCGATGGCCATACCCACCGAGCCGATGAGGGCGAGCGGCTTACGGCCGACACGGTCCACGAAGATCATGGCGATCACGGTGCCGATGATGTTGATGATCGACGTGGTGAACGAGTAGAAGAACGAGTCCGTCGGGTCGACGCCGACCGACTGCCACAGCGTCGAGGAGTAGTAGAACGCGACGTTGATGCCGACGAACTGCTGGAAGACCGAGAGGCCGATACCGACCCAGACGATCGGCAGGAAGAGGAAGCCGCCGCCGAGCAGGTCCTTGAACGTCGACTTGTGCTCGCCCTTCATGGCCGTCTCGATCTCGGTCATGCGGGCGTCCAGGTCGATCTTGTCGCCCTCGACCTCCTTGAGCACCTCGCGGGCGCGGTCCCTGCGGCCCACTTCGAGCAGGAAGCGCGGCGACTCGGGGATGGCGAAGGAGAGCAGACCGTAGAGGACGGCCGGGATGACCATGACGCCGAGCATGACCTGCCAGGCCTCGACGCCGAGGAGCTGACCGCGCTGGTCGCCGTCGGCGGCGTTCAGGATGGCGTAGTTGACGAGCTGCGAGATGGCGATGCCGACGACGATCGCGGCCTGCTGGAACGAGCCGAGCCGTCCGCGGTAGGCGGGCGGGGAGACCTCGGCGATGTAGGCGGGGCCGATGACGGAGGCCATACCGATGGCGAATCCGCCGATGATGCGCCAGAAGGCGAGGTCCCACAGCGCGAAGGGCAGGGCCGAGCCGATGGCGCTGATGGTGAAGAGGCTCGCGGAGATCTGCATGCAGCGGATGCGTCCGATGCGGTCGGCCATGCGGCCGGCGGCCGCGGCGCCGATGGCACAGCCGATCAGGGCGATGGCGATGACCTGGGCCAGCGCCGCGGAGCCGATGTCGTAGCGGTCGCGGATGGCCTCGACCGCGCCGTTGATCACAGCGCTGTCGTAGCCGAACAGGAAGCCGCCCATCGCGGCCGCCGCCGCGATGAAGATGACATGCCCGAGATGCTCGGGAGGAGCCGGCTTGGCTCCTGGCACAGGTGCCTGCGATGCGCTGGTCACGTAAGACTCCTCGGGCCACCGGCCTCGCTGCCGGGGGTGGGGGGCGAAAGCCTTCGTTGGTGGTTACCAGTGGCGCACAGGTTCACGCGGGCCACCACCTGAAGGTAAAAGCAACGTCGGAGAGACTATGCCTTCACTTTTCGAAGTCAAACCCGGGGGTGGTTCCGGCTGTTTGTGGACTTTCCCTGCCGATGTGACGTTGCTGTGTTCAAGCTTTGAACATCACGTGCCCGAATGGTCCAACGAGGGACCGTTCTCGTCCGTGCTCGCGTTGCCCCCGGCCGCCGGAGCGAGGAGGATCCGGTCATGCCGCAGACCACGGTCGTCAACCTCAAGGGTCACCGCGACGATCCCGCGTACGCCGATGTGGTGTACGTCGGCCGCGCCATGCACCGGGGTGGCTGGCACCTGGCCGGCTCCCCGCTGGCGAGCCCGTTCCGCCCCGGCCACGACGGCACCCGGGACGAGGTCGTCGAGATGTACCGCGCCCATCTGCTGGCACACCCGGAACTGCTGGCCCGGCTGCCCGCCCTGCGCGGTCACCGCCTCGGCTGCTGGTGCGTCCCCGAGCGCTGTCACGCCGAGGTGCTCGCCGAACTCGCCGACGAGGGCGTGGGCGAGGACCTGCCGGCACCGGACGACCTGCCCTAGAGCCCAGCCGTCCCGGTTGCGGTTCGGACCGCAACCGGGCGGACGACCGCGGGCCGCGGCCCCGGTGATCAGCGCAGGCGCTGGCTGATGACCTTCGAGACGCCGTCGCCCTGCATGGAGACGCCGTAGAGCGCGTCGGCGACCTCCATCGTGCGCTTCTGATGCGTGATCACGATGAGCTGGGAGGCCTCCTGCAGCTCCTGCATGATCCTGATCAGCCGCTGGAGGTTGGTGTCGTCCAGCGCCGCCTCGACCTCGTCCATGACGTAGAACGGGCTGGGGCGCGCCTTGAAGATCGACACGAGGAGCGCGACGGCGGTCAGCGACCGTTCGCCGCCGGAGAGCAGGCTGAGCCGCTTGACCTTCTTGCCCGGCGGCCTGGCCTCGACGTCGACGCCGGTGGTGAGCATGTTGTCGGGGTCGGTCAGGATGAGCCGCCCGTCCCCGCCCGGGAACAGCCGGCTGAAGACGCCCTCGAACTCCCGGGCGGTGTCCCGGTACGCCTCGGTGAAGACCTGCTCGACGCGCTCGTCGACCTCCTTCACCACCTGGAGAAGGTCGGTGCGCGTCTTCTTGAGGTCCTCCAGCTGCTCGCTGAGGAACTTGTGGCGCTCCTCCAGCGCGGCGAACTCCTCCAGGGCCAGCGGATTGACCTTGCCGAGCTGCTGGTACGCCCGTTCGGCCGACTTGAGCCGCTTCTCCTGCTCCGCACGGTGGAACCGCCGGGGCTGGTTGCGCGGGTGCTCGGGGTCCTCGGGCAGTTCCTCGCCCTCGGCGGGCAGCGACGGCGGTACGAGCTGGTCGGGGCCGTAGTCCGCGACGAGTCCCGCCGGCTCGACGCCGAGTTCGTCCAGCGCCTTCGCCTCGAGCTGCTCTATGCGCATCCGCTTCTCGGCGCCCAGCACCTCGCCCCGGTGCACCGAGTCGGTGAGCTTGTCGAGCTCCTCCTTGAGCTCGCGGCCCTGACTCCGCGCGGTCACGAGCTCCTGCTCACGGTGGGCCTTCGCGCTGTCGGCGGCGGTGCGCTCCTCCTCGGCACGGGCGAGCGAGATCTCGACGTGCGCGAGAAGCTGCCGTGCGCCGGAGGCGACGGCCTCGGCCACGGCGGCCTCGTGGCGGAGCCGGGCGCGCCGCTGTTCGGCACGCGCGCGTGCCTCGCGTTCGGCGCGGGCCGCACGGTCCAGCGAGTCGGCCCGTCCGGCGAGTCCCTTGACCCGCTCCTCGTGCGTGCGCACCTGGAGGCGGGCCTCCATCTCCGTCTGCCGCGCGTTGGCGCCGTCCGCGGCGAGCCGGTCCCGTACCGAGGTGTCGGGTTCCTCCTCGACCGGCATCTCCTCGGCCACGGCGAGCCGTTCGGCGAGTTCCTCCGCATCGGCCACGGCCCGGTCGAGGGCTTCCTGCGCTCGGGCGGCCGCGGCGGTGCTCCGCTCTGCCTCGCCCGCGGCGCCGCGCGCCTGTCCGGCCAGCCGCCCGAGCTGCTGGGCGACGGACGACTTCTGCCGTTCGGCGTCGCGCCGCCGCTCCCCCAACTCCTCGACGAACGCGGCTCGTTCGCCCCGCCGCTCGGTCGCCAGCCGCTGCGCCTCGGCCAACTCCTCGCAGCGTACGGCCAGTTCCTCCAGCTCGGCCGCCGCCTCGTCCACGGACGCCTGTACTTCGAGCAGGCTGGGCGCCCCGGCGGACCCGCCGTGCGCGAAGTGCGCCCCGAGCAGGTCGCCCTCGGCGGTCACCGCGGTGAGTCCGGGCCGTGCGTAGACCAGGTCCTCGGCCTCCTCCAGCGTGCCGACGACGACGATCCCGCGCAGCAACCGCCGTACGGCGGGCATCAGTTCGGCGGGTCCCCGGACGAGATCGGCGGCGTACGGCGGTGTGTCGCCGTCGAGGGGTACGTGCGGGGAGGCGCCGTCCGCCGCTCCGGCGGGGGCGTGCGCTTCGGCGTCGGGTTCCCCGGGTGCTCCGGCGAGGAGCAGGGCCGCGCGGCCGGCGTCCTGCTTGCGCAGCAGCCGGATGGCCTCGGCGGCCGAGGCGGGGGTGGCGACCGCGACGGCGTCGGCGGCCACGCCGAACGCGGCGGCGAGCGCGACCTCGAAGCCGGGGGTGACCGTCAGCAGTCCGGCGGCGGGACCGAGCACCCCGGTGAGCCGGTCCGTGGCGCCGAGCAGCGCTCCCGTGCCGTCCTTGCGCCGCAGGCCGAGGGCGAGGGCGTCGCGCCGGGCCCGGGTGGCGGCCCGCTTGCGTTCGGCCGCGGTGGCGGCCTCGCGGGCCGCGCTCAACGCGGCCTCCGCGTCGGAGAGGGCGCGCCTGGCCGCCTCGTGCTGTTCGGTGAGATCGGCGTCGCCCGCGTCGAGCCCGTCGACCTCGGCCTTCAGTTCCTCGTACTCCTCCTGTGCCGTGACCGCGCGTTCCTGGGCCTCGTCGCGGGCGGCGGCGAGCCGGTCGATCTCGGCCTGCGCGGAGGCGGCGCGCGACCGGGCGGCGTTGACCTGGCCGCCGAGGCGGGCGAGTCCCTCGCGGCGGTCGGCGATGGCGCGGGCCACGTCCTTGAGGCGGCGCTCCTCGACGGTCAGCTCGCGTTCCAGTTCGGCGCGGTGCGCGACCGTGTCCTCCAGGGCCCGCTCGGCCACGTCCAGGGCCGCTTCGAGCTCGGCCTCCTGCTCACGGACGCGGACGGCCTCGCGCTCCATGTCCTCGGGGTCGCGCCCGCGCCGTTCCTCGGCGGGCACCGAGGTGGTGCTCTTCACGCGCGCGTCGGCCAGCGAGACCGTGCCGCGCACCCGCTCCGCGAGCTGGGAGAGTTCGTACCAGGTCTGCTGGGCGCGCTGGAGGCGCGGGGTGAGCCGGCGGACCTCGTCCTCCAGCAGGGCCTCCCGCTGGAGCGCCTTCTTGAGCTCGGCCTCGGCGGACTCCTTGCGCTGCTTGAGCGCGGCCTCGTCGGCGATCTCGGACCGGAGGGCGCCCCGCAGCCTTACGAGGTCGTCGGCGAGGAGGCGCAGCCGGGCGTCGCGCAGGTCGGCCTGGATGACGGCGGCGCGGCGGGCGACGGCGGCCTGCCGGCCGAGCGGCTTGAGCTGGCGCCGCAGTTCGTCGGTGAGGTCCTGCACGCGCGCGAGGTTGGCCTGCATCGCGTCCAGCTTCCGCAGCGCCTTCTCCTTGCGCTTGCGGTGCTTGAGGACGCCCGCCGCCTCCTCGATGAAGGCGCGGCGGCCCATCGGGTCGGCGTGCAGGACGGAGTCGAGCTGGCCCTGTCCGACGATGACGTGCATCTCGCGGCCGATGCCGGAGTCGGACAGCAGTTCCTGGATGTCGAGCAGGCGGCAGGTGTCGCCGTTGATCTGGTACTCGCTGCCGCCGTTGCGGAACATGATCCGCGTGATGGTGACCTCGGCGTACTCGATGGGCAGCGCCCCGTCCGAGTTGTCGATGGTCAGGGAGACCTCGGCGCGGCCGAGCGGCGGGCGCCCGGTGGTGCCGGCGAAGATGACGTCCTCCATCTTGCCGCCGCGCAGCGACTTGGCCCCCTGTTCGCCCATGACCCAGCTCAGGGCGTCCACGACGTTGGACTTGCCCGAGCCGTTGGGGCCCACGACACAGGTGATGCCCGGCTCGAACCGCAGCGTGGTCGCGGAGGCGAACGACTTGAACCCGCGCAGGGTCAGGGCCTTGAGGTGCACGCCGCCGGACTCTACCTTTCGGGCCGGTCTCACTCCATGAACGCGCGGTTTCGCCCATGAACGCGCAGGGCACACCAGACGTTGAAGAGGGGGGATGACGGGGATGGCCGCTCGGGGAAAAGAAAGAAGGGACGCCGGACGGCGTCCCTTGCAAATCTGACAACGTAGCGGTTGATTCGGGCCGCCCAACCACTGCTGTCATGGTGCGGTGCAGTGATCAGGTGAGCGCAGGCTCCGCCTGGGGTACGTCGATGCTCTCGAGAATCGAGTCGTGAGAAGCGGCAGCCGCGAGCGCGTCGTTCTCGGCCTGAATCCGTACAAGCTCGGATTCGAGGTCCTGGACGCGCTGCTGGAGCCGTCGCATCTCGGCAATGAGTCGCGGGTCGGAACCGCCGACGTAACCGAGAAGCGCCTTTGCCATGATGGATGGTCCTCCACACTGAGTGACCGACCGAAGCGGTGTGGGTCGTGAGGGAATCGCACCCGCGATGCTTGACACTGCTGTTGTCGTGCTGCCGTTCCACATGCCAAACAGCTAAGGTGCGCGGGGCTTTCAGCGTCTCACCAAAAAGTTTGACGGTCAACACGATCACGCCCTGTATCGGCGGGCAACCCACTGTCGCGCGGCTTCTGAAGCGGCGGCGCTGCGACTCCGGTGGGGCCCTCAGGGCGGCGGGATCATCGTTATCTCGGGAGCCTGCCACTTCGCGCCGTTCTTGGCAACTACCAGGCCATTCCCACTACTGACGGGTGCCGGTGGCATACGCCACGCCACCTTCCGGGGCCCCCGCGGGCCGTCGTCGTCAGCGGATGGCGAAGCCGTCGTAGATCCCCCGGGGCGTGTCCCAGATCTCAGTGACTCCGTCCACCCGGCCGGGCGTGTCGTCTCCCTGGAGCCAGTCGAGCAGACTCTGACAGCCGGCCCGGGGGCCCTCCGCGACCACCTGGACGCGTCCGTCGTCGAGATTGAGAGCAAAACCACTCAGCTCTCCGATCTCCAGCGCCCTGGCCCGCGTAAACCAGCGGAAACCCACACCTTGGACCCGTCCGCGGACCCAGACGACCAGCCGTGAAACCTCGTTCATGGCTGCACGCTAACCGGACAATGTCTCGTGGAGCACATCCTCCACACGCGCCATGGGGTACCGTCCCGACCCAATGAGTCTCATTAGAAACTCACTCTTTCGGGTGAGGTTTAAATGAGGATCGCTGACTCAAGATCGAGGAAGGCCCAAGAGATGGGACGCCACCGACGCTCCGACGCCGGCCGCGCCGCCACAGGGCGCGCCACCGGAGTCACAGATACGAGCGGGACCCCCACGGAAAGCTACGGCCCGGAGAACCTGTACGGCTACGCGGCCGTCGCCGATCTCCCGACCGCCGCCTCCGCCCGCTCGCACCGCAAGCGGAAGGGTCCGAGCCCGGTCAAGACGGGACTGCTCGGCGTCTCGGCGGCCGTGGCCCTCGGCACCGTGGCCGTCGCGGCCGGTGTCGTGCCCGGCGCCGAGAACTACGCGCTCGGCGGTGGCAGCAACAACTCCGACAGCGTCCAGGCCGCGAGCTCGCCCTCCAGCGTGGAGACCCAGCAGGGCGGCACCTCGGGCAGCGCGGACTCCCGCGAGGGCACGTCGACGAGCCGTGGCTCCGGTCGCGCGTCGACCCCCTCGACCGTCGCCCCCTCGACCTCCACGTCACCGTCGGCCGCTCCGACCACGACCGAGCCGCCGAAGAAGCAGGACGACGGGGCTTCCAAGGAAGAGAAGACGAAGGAGCCCAAGGCTCCGAAGACGACCAAGCCCTCCAAGCAGGAGACCAAGGCGCCGGTCGCCAAGACCCCGGTGAACGTGTCCGCGGAGTCCGCCGCCGAGACCGAGGTGCTCAAGCTCGTCAACGACGAGCGAGCCAAGGTCGGTTGCAGCCCGGTGGCCGCGAACAGCGCCCTGACGGACCTGGCCCGGACCTTCAGCGAGGACATGGCGGCCCGGTCCTTCTTCGACCACACCGACCCGAGCGGGCTCAGCCCCTGGGACCGCGCGGCGAACGCCGGGATAACCAGCCTCGGCGGCGAGAACATAGCCCGCGGCCAGGTCGACGCGGCAGCCGTCATGGAAGCCTGGATGAACAGCCCCGGCCACAAGGCCAACATCCTGAACTGCGACTTCAAGACCCTCGGCGTCGGAGCCCACTTCGGCGAGGGCGGCCCTTGGTGGACGCAGGACTTCGGCTACTGAGCCGATCGCACCACGCATGGCCGACCCGCTCGGGGGGTCGGCCATGTGGCGTTTCCGCCCCGATCCCCCGTGGCCTCCGCCGGTCCCCCGATCGTGTGTGGACCGGCCAGCCTGGCGGACCGGTGGACCTCGCGCATGAACACGTCTGCTCGCGGCTGCTCAGGGGCGGGAGCAGGGCATCGGGCAGGGAGCTAACCAGGAGTTAGTGCAACCTGTCGGGTGGCGCTGTGGCTGAGTATGCTGGCTGCATGGAATCGTCCGCGGGGATCACGGAGCGCGCCGGGAGCGGCGAGGACGGCGTGAGTGCCGGCGGCGGGGACCTCGCGTACGACGTGTTCGCCCGCGGCTGTCCGTCCCGGGGCACGCTGGAGAACGTCACCGGTCGCTGGGGCTCGCTCACGCTCGGAGCGCTGTACGACGGCACGTTCCGGTTCAACGAGCTGCGCCGCCGGGTCGACGGCGTCAGCGAGAAGATGCTCTCGCAGACCCTGCACGCGCTGGAGCGCGACGGTCTGGTGCTCCGTGACGCGCGGCCCACGAACCCGCCGCGCGTCGACTACACCCTCACGCCGCTGGGCCGCGAGGTCGCCGAGCGACTGCTGGCCCTCATCGACTTCGTCGAAGGACGCATGGACGACGTCCTGGAGGCCCGCGGGCGTTACGACGAGATCCGCGAGGCCAGTGGGACCTCGCGGGCGGCGCGGGGAGCGTAGGGGCTCAAAGGCCCAGGGTCCGGGGTCCGGCGCCTCAGGCGGTCGGGCGGGGGGCCCGTTGGCAGCGTGGGCAGAAGTAGCTGGAGCGGTTCATCCAGGCGCGTCGGCGGATCGGCGTCCCGCAGCGGCGGCAGGGCTCGCCCTCGCGCCCGTACGCGTCGAGCGAGCGGTCGAAGTAGCCGGACTCGCCGTTGACGTTGACGTACAGACTGTCGAAGCTCGTGCCTCCGGCGGCGAGCGCGTCGTTCATGACCTCGCGGACGTGGCCGAGGAGTTCGGCGGTGCGCGGCCGGGTCATCGTTCCCGTGGGGCGTTCGTAATGCAGCTTGGAACGCCACAGCGCCTCGTCGGCGTAGATGTTCCCGACACCGCTGATCAGTGACTGGTCGAGCAGGGCGCGCTTGAGGGTCGTCCGGCGGGCGCGCAGCGCGGTGTGGAACGCGGCGTCGTCGAAGAGGGGGTCGAGAGGGTCGCGGGCGATGTGCGCGATGACGTCGGGGAGGCCGTCCGGGGTGTTCTCGTGCAGCGACAGCCCGCCGAAGGTGCGCTGGTCGACGAAGCGCAGCTCGGTCCCCTGCTCGTCCTCGAAGCGGACGCGGATGCGCAGGTGCTTCTCCTCCGCGGCGTCCTCCGGCTGCACGAGGAGCTGTCCACTCATGCCCAGGTGGGCGAGCACGGAGTACGGCGAGTCGTCGAGGGGCAGCCACAGGTACTTGCCGCGGCGCATCGCCTCGCCCACCCGGTGCCCTGCGAGCGCCTTGGCGAAGCCGTCGGGGCCCGCCAGATGCCGCCGTACGGCCCGCGGATGACGGACCTCCACCGATCGCACCACCCGCCCGGTGACCCAGCGCTCCAACCCCCGCCGCACGACTTCGACTTCGGGCAGCTCGGGCACGGGACTCCTCCTGGGGGAACGGGCTGGGCCGGTAATGCCGGAAGGGTACATCGCACCGGACGGCGACCGTCGGGGAGCGGTTCACCACCCAGCCTGAGGCAAGCGTTCCCCCGGGGTTCGATCCCGGCCCCTCACCGCCGCGAACCCGGGGCAGGCCGAAGGCCCGGGGCGGAGCCGGGAAACCGCGCGGGCGCCCAGCCGCGCGGGGTTCGGAGTTGCCTTCCGCCGGCCGGGGCTCAGTCGGCCCCACTCACCCGGCCCCCTCCGCGGCAGCGGCAACGCACGGACCCCGCCCCGGCGCGAGTGCGGCGGGGCGGGGTCCGGTGGTGCGGGGGCCGGGCGGGGACGCGGATCAGCGCGTTCCCGCCCGGGTGAAGGATTCAGGCGGTGGCCGTGTCGGTGCTGGGCGTCGAGGAGGCGTCGGCGGTCTCCTCGATGTCCTGCGCCGCCTGCTGGGCGGCACGAGCCGCCTGTTCGGCGGCCTGCGCCGACTTCGCGCGTTCGTCCGCGGCGGAGTGGATGGCACGCCACGCGGATTCCGCGGCCTGCTGCTCCGCCTCCTTCTTGCTGCGGCCGGTGCCGGTGCCGTACGAGACGCCTCCGACGCGGGCGGCAGCAGTGAAGACCTTCTCGTGGTCCGGGCCGGTCTCCGTGACCAGGTACTCGGGAACTCCGAGCCCTTCGGTCGCGGTGAGCTCCTGGAGACTGGTCTTCCAGTCCAGGCCGGCACCGAGATTCGAGGACTTCTCGATCAGTGGGTCGAAGAGACGGTGGACGAGTTCGCCCGCCGCTTCAAGACCCTGGTCGAGATAGACGGCGCCGATCACCGCTTCAAGGGTGTCGGCGAGGATGGACGCCTTGTCCCGGCCTCCCGTGCCTTCCTCGCCCCGGCCGAGCCGGATGAAGGAGCCGAGTTCGAGGCCGCGGCCCACCTCGGCCAACGCACGAGAATTGACCACCGCGGCCCGCAGTTTGGCCAGTTGGCCTTCCGGCAGGTCGGGGTGAGTGCGGTACAGCGTGTCCGTGACCACGAGGCCAAGTACGGAGTCCCCGAGGAACTCCAGACGCTCGTTGGTCGGCAGACCGCCGTTCTCGTACGCGTAGGAACGGTGGGTCAGCGCACGCACCAGAAGGGCGGACTCGAGCTTGTAGCCGAGCCGCCCTTCCAGAAGCGTGTGGGACGAGGCTGTGTTGTCCGCCTTTTTCTTGGCGTTTGTATCCGCCTTGGCGTCAGACATCAGACCTCTCACCAGCCGCTCAGACCTCGAGGACCTGGCGCTTGTTGTAGGTGCCGCAAGCCGGGCACGCGATGTGCTGCAGCTTGGGCTCGTGGCAGCGCTCGCACGCAACCAGGGTGGGGACCGCAGCCTTCCACTGCGACCGGCGGTGGCGCGTGTTGCTGCGCGACATCTTCCGCTTCGGAACAGCCACGGCTACTTCTCCTGCTTCTCGTCGACGCCAGGTTCGGCGCCGCTCAACTCGTCCTTCTCGCCATCTTCGAGTGAACCGGCGAGTCCCTGCAGTGCCGCCCAACGGATGTCGAGGGCGTCGTGGTGGTGGTCCGGGTCGTCCGCGAGCCGGGCTCCGCATTCGGAGCACAGGCCCAGGCAGTCGTCCTGGCACACCGGCTGCATCGGCAGTGCGAGCACCACCGCATCCCGCAGCACGGGTTCGAGGTCGAACAGTCCGTCCTCGAGGGGGAGAGTCTCCTCGTCGTCCTCGGCGTCGTCGACCGGCTCCGCCTTGGGGCGGCCCCGGTCATCGGCGTCAGGGTACGAGAACATCTCCTGGAAATCCGCTTCGAGCACCTGCTCAAGCGGCTCCAGACACCTTACGCACTCCCCCTTCGCCGATGCACGGGCGGTGCCTGTGACAAGCACCCCTTCCATGACCGACTCCAGACGGAGTTCGAGCTCCACCGGCGCGCCTTCCGGCACTCCGATGACACCCTGGATCCCGAGATCCACGGGAGCGTCGATCGTGCGGGTCAGGCGCTGCATCGCGCCAGGACGCCGCCCCAGCTCGTGTGTGTCGAACACGAGAGGATTGCGGTGGTCGAGGCGGGCGTTCAGAGCCATTCCTGCTTTCGATCTACGAACTCGGGGACACCGCCCCAGGTGTCCCTCGGGCAGCGCTGATCGCGGACGTACACGCGACCGAAGAGCCAGGATACTGGACCTTTCGCTCACGGCCCAATCCGGTGCGCGCCGGCCCCCGGGCCGGGGGCGCGCGCCCCTCCCGACCGGGGGTCAGTGGCCGCCGCGCCCCTGCTCGTACGCCCTGAGCTGGTCCGCGCTGATCATGCTGGTGTCGAAGAGGCTGGCCTCGTCGAGGGCGTGGTTCTGCTGGTCCATGGCGTGGGCCTGCTGGCCGTAGACCTGCCCGCTCTGGTCGTAGCCCTGCTGGTCGTAGCCCTGCTGCTGGTAGGCGGCGTACGGGTCGGCCTGCTGGTAGCCGTAGGCGTCCTGCTGCTGCGTGTACTGCTGCTGGTAGCCGTACGGGTCGGCCTGCTGCTGGTAGGCGTACGCGTCCTGCTGGGCGTAGGACGGCTGTGCGGCCGGCTCCGGGGTCCGGGCGCTCTGCTCGGGGTCGTCGGCGAGCTCCGCGAGGCCGGCCAGGTAGTCGGCGTCGCTGGTGTGCGCGCCCGGCGTCCCGTCGTCCGCGAAGGTGCCGAGTTCGCCGAGGTCGTCGCTGGCGATGCGGCCCTGGAGCTTCTCGCGGCCGCGGCCGACGGCCTCCAGGGTCTTGGCGAGGACGGCCTCGAAGGCGCCGAGCTTGGCGTCGACGTAGTCGTCGGCGTTGCGGCGCAGGGTCTCCGGGTCGTAGCTGCGCTCGGGGGCGTCCTCGTCCTCGTACCCCTGCTCGTCGAGGCCGGGGCCGGTGCCGAGGAGCTTCTCGCGGCCGCGGCCGACGGAGCCGAGGGTCTTGGTGAGGACGACCTCGAAGTTGGCGAGCTGGGAGTCGACGTAGTCGTCGGCCTCCGCGCGGATCTCCTCGGCCTCCTTGCGCGACTCGTTGAGAATCCGGTCCGCCTCGTTCTGCGAGCGGCGGGCGACCTCGGTGTCGGAGATCAGCGAACCGCGCTCGGCGTGCGCGGTCTCGATGATCCGCTCGGCCTCCTGACGGGCCCGCTCGACCATCTCCTCGCGGCCGCCGATCAACTCCTGCGCCTGGGCGAGGGAGCCGGGCAGCGCCTGGCGCACCTCTTCCAGCATCGCGAGCAGGTCGGCGCGGTTGACCACGCACGATGCCGACATGGGCATGGAACGGGCACTGCCGACCGCCGAGACGATCTCATCGAGCTTCTTCTGTACGTCCACCGTGTGCTCGCCACTCTCTACAGCCGTGATGGAGACGGACGGGACGACTGTACGACCACTCCCGCACCGCCCGACACCGGGTGACGGACAGTCAGTCGCTCAGTCCTTGCCGAGGCGCTCCGTGAGCGCCTCCAGGACCACCGGCGGCACCAGGTGGGAGATGTCGCCGCCCCAGTTCGCGACTTCCTTCACCAGTGACGAGGAGAGGAAGCTGTAGGTGGGGCTGGTCGGGATGAACAGGGTCTCGACGCCCGAGAGGCCGTTGTTCATCTGGGCCATCTGGAGTTCGTAGTCGAAGTCGCTGACCGCGCGCAGGCCCTTGACGATGGCCGGGATGTCCCGCTGCTTGCAGTAGTCGACGAGGAGGCCGTGGTAGGCCTCGACCTGGACGTTGCCGAACTCGGCCGTGACCTCGCGGATCAGCTCGATCCGCTCGTCGACCGTGAACAGGCCCTTCTTGGACTGATTGATCATCACGACGACGTGCACGACGTCGTACAGCGCGGAGGCGCGGGCGATGATGTCGAGATGTCCGTTGGTGATGGGGTCGAATGACCCCGGACAGACGGCGCGGCGCAACAGTGGTCCCTCGCTCTCCGGTCCGGTCATCGTGCGTCTTCGCACGTAGAGGCGGCGCGACCGTACCAAAAGGTCCCCTCGCCGTAACGACGGGCCCTGACGGCCTCGAAACCCTCGGGCCAGCCGAATTCTCCGCCTCTTGTGCTGCGCTCCACGGTGACGAGCGCATCCTCCGTGAGCCAGCCCCCGGTGCGGAGTGTGAGCAGAATCTCCCGAAGATCGTCGTCCGCGACGGCGTACGGAGGGTCGATGAAGACCAGGTCGTACGGTTCCCGCGGCGCCGCCGTCCGGACGATCTGTTCCGCTTTGCCCGCTCTGACCTCGGCGCCGGGCAGGCCCAGCGTCTTCACGTTGTCGCGGATGACCTTGGCCGCGCGGGCGTCCGCCTCCACGAGCAGGGTGTGGCCGGCTCCGCGGCTGAGGGCCTCCAGGCCGACGGCGCCCGAGCCCGCGTACAGGTCGAGCACGCGCTCGCCCTCCAGCGGGCCGCCGAGCAGGGACTGCCAGGTGGAGAAGAGGCCCTCGCGCGCCCGGTCGGAGGTGGGGCGGGTGCCGGTGCCCGGCGGGACGGCCAGACGGCGTCCGCCGGCCCGGCCGGCGATCACGCGGGTCATGAGGGTCCTTTGCGCTGGGGGTGGTCGGTTCCTCCCAGTCTCTCAGCCGTAGGCCGCCCGCCGCCGCTCAGCCCTTGTCCAGGTACTGCTCCCGCTCCTCGTCCAGCAGGGCGTCCAGGGCGACGCGCAGGCCGGGCAGGCCCGTGAGGTCCGGGTCGGCGGCGACCACGGCGGTGGCCTCCTCGCGGGCCTCCGCGATGATCTCCTCGTCGTCGATGACGGTCAGCATGCGCAGCGAGGAGCGGACACCGGACTGCGCCTGGCCGAGGACGTCGCCCTCGCGGCGCTGTTCGAGGTCGATGCGGGAGAGTTCGAAGCCGTCCAGGGTCGAGGCCACCGCGTTCAGCCGCTGGCGGGCCGGGCTCGCCTCCGGCATCTCGGAGACCAGCAGGCAGAGCCCCGCCGCCGAGCCGCGGCCGACCCGGCCGCGGAGCTGATGGAGCTGGGAGACGCCGAAGCGGTCGGCGTCCATGATCACCATGGCGGTGGCGTTCGGTACGTTCACCCCGACCTCGATCACGGTCGTGGCGACCAGGACGTGTGTCTCGCCCGCGGCGAAGCGGCGCATGACGGCGTCCTTGTCGTCCGGGTGCATCCTGCCGTGCAGGACCTCGACCCTCAGGCCCTGAAGGGGTCCCTTGGCGAGCTCGTCGGCGATGTCCAGGACGGCCAGCGGCGGACGCTTCTCCGCCTCGTCCTCGGCGGACTTCTTCCGGGCGGCCTTCTTCGGGTCGTCCTCCTCGTCACCGATGCGGGGGCAGACGACGTACGCCTGATGGCCGTTCTCCACCTCCTCGCGCACGCGCTCCCACGCGCGGGTGAGGAAGTGCGGCTTGTCCGCGGCCGGGACGACATGGCTGGCGATCGGGGACCGTCCGGCGGGGAGCTGGTCGAGCACGGAGGTCTCCAGGTCGCCGAAGACCGTCATCGCGACCGTGCGCGGGATGGGGGTGGCGGTCATCACCAGGAGGTGCGGGGGCTGTTTGCCCTTGCCGCGCAGGGCGTCGCGCTGCTCGACGCCGAAGCGGTGCTGTTCGTCGACCACGACCAGGCCCAGATCGTGGAACTGCACCTTGTCCTCGATCAGCGCGTGGGTGCCGATCACGATCCCGGCCTCGCCGGTGACCAGGTCGAGCAGCGCCTGTCGGCGGCCGGCCGTCCCCATGGAGCCGGTGAGGAGCACGACCTTCGTCGCGTGCTCGGCCCCGCCGAGCATGCCGCCCTCGGCCAGCTCGCCCATCATCTCGGTGATCGACCGGTGATGCTGCTGGGCGAGCACCTCGGTGGGCGCGAGCATCGCTGCCTGCCCACCCGCGTCGACGACGGCGAGCATGGCGCGCAGGGCCACCATCGTCTTCCCACTGCCCACCTCCCCCTGGAGCAGCCGGTGCATCGGGTGTTCGGTGGCGAGGCCGTCGAAGATCTCCTTGGAGACCTTCCGCTGGCCCTCGGTGAGGGTGAAGGGCAGTCTGCTGTCGAAGGTGGTCAGCAGGCCGTCGGGCGCGGGGGTGCGGGCCACGGCCGGGAGCTGGGCGTCGGCGTGCCGGCGGCGGGCCAGGGCGACCTGGAGGACGAAGGCCTCGTCCCACTTGAGGCGGGCGCGGGCGTCGTGGATGTCCGCCTTGGTGTGCGGGCGGTGGATCTTGAGGAGGGCCTCGGGGAGGGTGACCAGACCGCGGCCGTCCCGCAGCGGGTCCGGGAGGGGATCGACCGCCTCCTGGGCGCTGGGCAGCACCGTCTGCACGGACTTGGCGATCTTCCAGGACTCCAGCTTGGCGGTGGCCGGGTAGATCGGGATGAGGGCGCCCGCCCAGCTGTCGACGCTCTCCGCGGCCTCGTCGCCCTCGCCGCGCAGCAGTTCGTAGGCCGGGTGGGCGAGCTGGAGGCGGCGGTTGAAGACGGAGACCTTGCCGGAGAACATCGCGCGGGTGCCGGGCAGCAGGTCCTTGTGGGGCTTGTGCACGCCGTTGCCGAAGAAGACGAGCTGGATCCGGCCGCTGCCGTCCGTGATGGTCACTTCGAGGCGCTGGCCCTTGCCGCGGGGTGCCTTGGAGGAGGCGAAGGTGTGCAGGCGGGCGTCGGCGACCTGGGCCACCACCGTCACGTGCTCGTCCATCGGCAGGTCGGCGAGGTGCGTGAGCTGTCCGCGCTCCTCGTATCTGCGGGGGTAGTGGTGCAGCAGATCGCCGACGGTGTGCAGGCCGAGGTGCTCGGCCATCACCTTCGCGGTGGCGGGACCGAGCGCCTTCTTCAGTGGTTCTTCGAGCACGGGCACGAGATCCATTGCACACCACGGCACTGACATTGCCGTATACGTCCGGGGAATCCGCTGGTCAGACGGCTCGTTCCGGGCCTAGGATGACGCGCTCCGGCCCTCTTCGCGGTCACCTCCCCCGGGACCGCCCGACCCCGCGCCGTCGCCCGTCCCCCCACCGACCGGCGCAGCGACGATGGACTCCCAGACCTCACAGCCGTCCCAGGCCTCCCCGTCACCTCATACGTTCCAGGTCGACCTGCGCGGTCTGGTCGACCTCCTCTCCCATCACCTCTACTCCAGCCCCAAGGTCTACCTGCGCGAGCTGCTGCAGAACGCCGTCGACGCGATCACCGCGCGGCGCGCCGAGGATCCGGACGCCCCGGCCACGGTGCGGCTGTACGCCGAGGACGGAACCCTGCGGGTGGAGGACTCCGGCGTCGGGCTCACCGAGTCCGACGTGCACAGTCTGCTGGCGACCATCGGCCGCAGCTCCAAGCGGAACGACGGTCTGGAGTCGGCTCGTTCGGACTTCCTCGGGCAGTTCGGCATCGGGCTGCTCGCGTGTTTCGTCGTCGCCGAGCGGATCCGGGTGGTCAGCCGCAGCGCCCGCACGCCCGGGGCGGCGCCGGTCGAGTGGACGGCGGCCGACGACGGCTCGTACACCGTGCGCACCCTGCCGCAGGAGGCGCGTACCGAGCCCGGCACCACCGTGCACCTGGTGGCGCGGGCCGGGGCCGGCGAGTGGCTGAGCCCGGAGCGGGTCCGGTCGCTGGCGCGCGACTTCGGGGCGCTGCTGCCGTACGACGTACGGGTGGGGGACGAGGCGATCGCGGATCTGCCCGCGCCCTGGGACCGGCCCCATCCGAGCCCGTCCGCCCGGCGGGTCGCCCTGGCCCGGCACTGCCGGGAGCTGTTCGGGTTCACTCCGCTGGACTCGATCGACCTGGACGTGCCGCTCGCCGGGATCCGCGGTGTGGCCTACGTGCTGCCGACGGCGGTCAGTCCCGCCCAGCGCGCGAGTCACCGCGTGCACCTGAAGGGCATGCTGCTCACCGAGCGGGCCGAACAGCTCCTGCCGGACTGGGCGTTCTTCGTGCGCTGCGTCCTCGACACGGACAGCCTGCGGCCCACCGCGTCCCGCGAGTCGCTGTACGAGGACGAGACCCTCGCCGCCGTACGGGAGGCGCTCGGCGAGCGCATCCGGTCCTGGCTGACCGGACTCGCGGCGGGTGACCCGGAACGGCTGGCCGCCTTCCTGTCCGTGCACCACCTGGGAGTGAAGTCGCTGGCGCGGCACGACGCCGGGATGCTGCGCACGATGCTGCCGTGGCTGCCGTTCGAGACGACCGACGGACGGCTGTCCCTCGAGGAGTTCGCGCAGCGGCACCCGGTGGTGCACTTCACGCGGACCGTGGAGGAGTACCGGCAGGTCGCGCCGATCGCCTCCGCGCAGGGGGTCGGGGTCGTCAACGGCGGCTACACGTACGACAGCGAGCTGATCGAGGCCCTGCCCGCCGTCCGTCCGGGCACGGCCGTCTCGGAGCTGGACGCGGACACCGTCACGGCGCACCTGGACACGGTCGACCCGGCCGAGGAGCTGGCGCTGGCCGGCTTCCTGGCCGCAGCGCGGGCCCGGCTCGACCCGCTGAACTGCGACGTCGTGCTGCGCGCCTTCCACCCGTTGTCGGTGCCCGCCCTGCATCTGGACGACCGGGCGGCCCGCCACGAACAGGCCCGGGCGGAGGCCGAGGAGCAGGCCGACGATCTGTGGGCGGGCATCCTCGGTTCGCTGCGCGGCAGCGCCCCCCGCGCGCGTCTGGTCCTCAACCATCTCAACCCGCTGATCCGCAGGATCAGTTCGCTCGGTGATCCGGACCTCGTCGGAACGGCCACGGAGTCCCTGTACGGACAGGCCCTGCTGATGGCCCAGCGCCCGCTGCGGCCCGCGGACTCGGCGCTCCTGAACCGCTCCTTCATCGGCCTCCTGGAATGGGCCACCCACACCGACCCCGGAAAGGACGACCGCCGATGACCCCGGCCATGGACTTCGACACGCTGCGCCGGGCGATGGCGGACAACTACGAGCAGCCCGAGGGGCCCGGCCGCAACGCGCGCGCGGAACAACTCCTCGTGGAGGCCGAGGGGCTGGACGTCCCGCTCGCCGTGATCGAGGCGCTCGGACACCAGCTCAAGGTCTACAACTACAGCTCCGAGAAGGACAAGATGTTCGTCCCCTTCGCGCGCCTGCTGCGCATGTGGGACGAACACCCGGAGGACTTCGACGAGTTCGAGATCCACTCCCTGCACTGGGTCTTCAAGTGGATGTCGGCGGGCATGCTCGACCAGCCGCACGTCCCGCTCGCCTCCATAGAGAAGTGGCTCGGCGAGATGGAGCAGCGCTACCGTCTCGCCGGTCACTCCGAACGGGCCGTGCGCAGCGCTGAGTTCAGTGTCGCCGCCCATCTGGGCGACCTGGGGCGCGCCGACCGGGCGTACGGGGCCTGGCTGGCGGCGGACCGCGACTCGATGGCCGACTGCCACGCGTGCGAACTGCACGGGCAGGGCTGGTGGCGCGCGGTGCGCGGCGCCGAACAGGAGGCGCTGGAGCTGTGGGCGCCGGTGCTCCAGGGCGAGTACACCTGCGCCCACGAGCCGCACACCGTCCTCGCGTCCTCCCTGCTGCCGCTGCTGCGCCTGGGACGCGTCGAGGAGGCGCGCGCCCATCATCTGCGGGGTTTCCGGCTGGTGCGGGCCATGGAGAGCATGCGCGGCGCGTACGCGGACCATGTGGAGTTCTGCGCCCTGACCGGCAACGAGGCGCGCGCCCTGGAACTGCTCGCGGAGCGCCCGGCCTACTTCACGGACTCCGGGGATCCGCGCAGCAAACTGGACTTCATGGCGGTCGTGGCGCTCACGATGGACCGGCTGACCGCGCTCGGGCTCGGCGGGCAGGCGGTTCCCGGGCCCGCGGGGCGGGCGTGGACGGCCGCGGAACTCGCCGTGCACGCGCGCGGGGAGGCAATCGCGCTGGCCGCGCGGTTCGACGACCGCAACGGCACGTCGTACGTCGGCGAGCGGACCCGTGCCCGCATGGACCAGCCGGTGCTCGTCGGCCGGCTGCCGCTGGGTGTCCGTTCCGCGGCCCCGGCACGCGCGGGATCCCGGCCGCCGGTGCCCGCGCCCTCGGGGCGGGCGGTGCCTGAGGCCGCCGAACCGGGCGTGGACGCGCTGCTCGCCGAGGCCCGGCGGCTCTCGGCGCTGCGGGACCCGGACGCGGTCGAGGCGTGGGCGGCGGTCTCGCGCGCGGCCGAGGGCCACGAGCTGGAGGTCCGCGACCGCGCGGAGATCGCCGATCACGCGGCGATGGGCCTCGGGCCGCGGGGCGCCGAGCTCTTCCAGCGGGCCGCCGGGCTGTACGCCGAGGCGGGCGACCCCGGCAAGGCGCTGGCGGCCCGTTCCCGCGCCGCGTACGTCCAGACGCTGTCGGGCGGGTCCGCGCAGGCCCTGGAGGTCGTCGCGGAGCTGCGCGCGCGGGTGCTCGCCCTGTTCGCGGAGGGAGGGACGGGGATCTCGCAGACGGCGTCCGTACTGATGAGCCGGGCCCGGACGCTGATGCACCGGGTGGACGAGCTGGAGACCGACGCGGTGAACGGGCAGCCGTTCCACGACACCGACACCGGCTCCGAGGTCGATGTCATGGTCGCCGCCGAGGAGGCCGCGCGGGAGCTGCTGGACCTCACGGGGCCGCACGCCGGGGACGACGTGGGACTCGCGTCGCGCGCCGCCGAGGCGTACGCGATGCTCGGGGAACTCGCGGCCCGCGCCGACGACGCCGAAGGGGCCGCCGAATTCCTCCGGCGCGCCGTCGACGGGTTCGTCGCGGCGGGGCTGCCGTGGTTCGCCGTCGAGTACGACTCCCGGCTCGCCGGCATCGCGACGCATCTCGGCGACCTGGACGCGGCGGAACGGGCGACGCGCGACGCGCTGGAACACGGAGGGTCCCATCTGGAGCCGGTGGGCCATGCCCAGCTTCACCTCCGGCTCGCCGAGACACTCGCCGCCACCGGGCGGCTCGGCCCCGCCTCGGAGCATGCCCTGGAGGCCGCGCACTGGGCCGACGAGGCGGGCGAGGCCGCCACGTTCGGGGCCTGGGCGCGCCACCACCTCGGTGGTTTCCTGCTGCGGCTCGGGCGGTGGGCGGAGGCGGCCGAGATCCTGGAGTCGGCGCTGCCGGATCTGACCGCCGAGATGCACGGCGAGGGCGCGATCGTGCAGACGCGCTGGTGGCTCGGCGACTGTCTCACCGAGCTCGGCGAGCACCGCGAGGCCGCCGAACACTGGCTGCGTGCCGCCGACATCGCCCGGCACTGGCCCGAGCAGCGCGACCACGCGATGCTCGCGAACCTCGCGGCCGAGGCCCTCGCGCACGCCGGGATGACCGCGCGGGCCGATCAGGCGTACGTCCGTGCGTGCGACCTGTGGCGCGAGCTGGGCGACGTCGGCGGGCTCGTCCGCACGCTCCGGGCCCGCGCGTGGGGCGCGGCCCGACGGGACGGCGAGCTCGGCGAGGCGCGGGAGCTGATGGCGCAGGCGATCCGGGAGTGCGAGTCGGCGGCGGAGGCGGGAGCCGGAGCCGATACCGGAACCGGAACCGGTGTCGACGCGGATTCCGGTGCCGGTGCCCGCGTCCGTCCCACGGACGAGGGGGCGGACGAGGAGCGTCGTGTCGTCGCCGAACTCGGGCACACCCACCGTCAGTTCGGCGACCTGTTGGCCCGCTCCGTGGCGGACGACGCGGAAGAGCCCGTCGTACGGGAGGTGTTCGAGGAGGCACTCGGGCACATGGCCCGGGCGATCACCGTGTTCGCCTCCCTCGGCGAGCCCCTGCTCGGTGCCCGTACGGCCGCCGAACTGGCGGCCGGCTGGCTGGAGGCCGACCTGGGGCGGCACGAGGCCGCCTCCGCCCGCGCGCGTACGGTCCTCGCCGTGTGCGGCCGACTGGACGGGGAGATCGCCGAGGCCCGGCGGGCCGAGGCCGAGAGGATGGTCACGCTGATGGAGAAGGCGACCTAGGGTCTGGTCCGGCCACGCCGGGACCGGTGGTGTCGCCGGTGCGGATCGTCTCGGCCGCGCGGCGCAGTTCGCCGAGGACCGTCCGTACGGCCTCGCGGGCCGCGCGCTCGGGACGGTGGAGCACGTCGATGCGGCGTACGGCGTGGACCCCGGTCAGGGGTCTGAGGACCAGGGCGGGATGCGGGCGCGTGGTCCAGCGGGGCATCAGGGCGAGGCCGCCTCCCGCGGCGACGGTCTCCGCGACCACCGCGAACTCGTTGATGCGGTGGACGATGTCGAGCCGCCGGTTCGCGGCGGTCGCGATGGCGTCGACGGTGGCCATCAGCGGGAAACCGTCGTGCACGGTGATCCAGGGCAGACCCGCGACATCGTGCGGGGTCAGGCTCGCCTCGCGGGCCAGCGGGTGATCGGCCGGCAGGGCGACGTCGAGGGGTTCGCTCAGCAGCGTGGTCGCGGTGACGGTGCGCGGCCAGGGCGGCGTGTGCGCGAGATGGTGGGCGACGACGAGGTCGTAGTCCCGGGTCAGCCGGGGGAAGTGGTCCTGCGCCACGTCCTCGTCGGCGAGCGAGAGCCTCGGGGCCGTCGCGGCCCGGTCGCGCAGCAGGACCGGGAAGAACGTGGCGGCCGCGCTGTGGAAGGCGGCCACGGACACGTCTCCGGCCGGCTCGTCCACGAACTCGTCCACGCAGTGCCGTGCCCGGGCGAGGGCGGTCTCCACCTCGATCGCCGCACCGGCGAGCACCCGCCCGGCGTCCGTCAGCACCAGCCGCCGTCCGTCGCGTTCGGTGAGCGGGACCGGAATCGAGCGTTGCAGCAGGCGCAGGTGCTGCGAGATCGCCGAGGGAGTCATCAGCAGCGCCTCCGCCACGGCGGTGACACTCCCCAGCTCGCCCAGTTCACGCAGGATCCGCAGCTGCCGCTCGTTCACCCGTTCATTGTAGTGATGCTTAAAAGACCTTGAAGAACTTCGCTCTGGGCTTCAGAGTCCGGGTGGGAGAGCGTGTGGAGGTGTCCCGAGTCCGCAGCACCGACGCGGTGCTTCTCCTTGTCGCCGTCGTCTGGGGTTCCAGCTATCTGGCCGCCAAGACCGCCACATCGGCGCTCCCCGTCCTCCTCGTCCTGTTCGCGCGGTACGGCATCTCGGCCGCCGCCTGTGTCGCGCTCGTCGGCGTCCGGCGCCGGACGAGGCGCTGCACACGCGACGAGCTGCGGGTCGGGGCGGTGCTGGGGGTCACCCAGGCCGCCGTCCTGGTCCTGGAGACGTACGGGGTCGCCCACACCAGCGCCGCCAACGCGGGCCTGCTGATCAGCCTCACCATCGTGCTCACCCCGCTGCTGGACCGTACGTCCGGCGCGGCGGGGCTGCCGCCCCGCTATTTCGCCGCGACCGGCGTGTGTCTACTGGCCGTCGTCCTCCTGGTGTCCGGCAGCGGCTTCCACTCGCCTCGTGGCGGCGACCTGCTGATCCTCGCCGCCGCGCTGGTCCGCGCGGCCCATGTGGCCCTGGTGGGACGGCTCACCGCCCGTCACCCGGTGCGGCCGCTGCACGTCACGGCCGTCCAGACGCTCGTCGGCGCCGTCCTGTTCGCGGTGCCCGTCGCGGGCACCCTGACCACGCTCGGCGGGGTCGACGCCGGCGGCTGGGCGCGACTCTCCTATCTCGCCCTGTTCTGCGGCCTGTTCGCCTTCCTCGCCCAGACCTGGGCGGTGCAGCGCAGTTCCGCCAGCCGGGTCAGCCTGCTCCTGGGCACCGAGCCGGTGTGGGCCGTCGCGGTCGGCATCGTCCTGGGCGGCGAACACCTGACCGCCCTCACCGCCCTCGGTGCCCTGCTCATGGTCGCCGGGACCTACTGGGGACAGGCCGTCGAACGTGCCCACCGGACGGCCGGGCCCTTGGAGGTCCCCCGGCGGTCCGAGGTGCCCGCGAGCGCCTGACCGCCGGCACCGGGGTCCGCTACTCGACCCCGATCAGCAGCAGCGCGCCCTGGCGCCCGCCCCGGTACACCACGGTGTCCACCGCGAGGTAGGACTCCCGTACCCGTGACTCCAGGTGCGCGGCGATGGTCTCGGGGGCCTCGTCGCCGAGGACGAGGGTGACCATCTCGCCGCCCGCCGCGAGCATCCGGTCGAGGACGGTCTCCGCCGTGGCGGTGACGTCGGCGCCGATGACGGCGACGTCGCCCTCGATGAGGCCGAGGACGTCTCCGGCCTGGCAGATGCCGGCCATGGTCCAGGACTGCCGTTCGGCGACGGCGACTTCGGCGTAGCGGGTGGCGCCCGCGGCCGACGTCATGGCGACGACGTCCTCGTCGAAGCGGCGCTCCGGTTCGTGCACGGCCAGCGCGGCGATGCCCTGGACCGCGGAGCGGGTCGGGATCAGCGCGACCCGGACGCCCTCGGCGCGGGCCTGTTCGGCGGCCGCCGCCGCGGTGTGCCGCAGGTCGGCGTCGTTGGGCAGCAGCACCACCTCGCGCGCGTGGGCCCGTCGTACGGCCTCCACGAGCTCCCCGCTGGCGGGCGGCTCCCCCGGCCGCGCGAGCACGGTGGTCGCCCCGGCCTCCGTGTAGAGCCCGGCGAGGCCCTCGCCGGGCACGACGGCCACGACGGCCCGCTGCGTCCGCTCCCGGGGCGGCCGACCCGCCCCGGCTCCGGTGTGGGCGTCGCCGAGCGCGAAGTGGGTGATCCGGATGCGGTGCGGACGCCCCGCCTCGACGCCCGCCTCGACGGCCGCGCCCGCGTCGTCCACGTGCACGTGGACGTTCCACAGGCCGTCGCCGCCGACCACGACGAGCGAGTCGCCGAGGCCGTCGAGCCGGTCCCGCAGGCGGTCCACAGCGGCGTCCTCCGCGTCCAGGAGGTAGATCACCTCGAAGGCGGGATGCCCGCTCTCCGCGCCCCCGTCCCCGCAGACGGCCGCCGCGTCGGCACCGAGGCCGTCCGGCCGTCGCGTCGCGGTCCCGGAACCGTCCCCCGTGCCGGCTCCGGCGGTCCCGGGGGAAGCGTCCGGTGCGCCGGCGGAACCGGTCAGGTCCGTGGTGCCGGGGACGCGTGTGACACCGGGGACGCCGGTGGTGCCGAGTGCGGTCCCCTCCCCCGGCTCGTGCGGGGAGGCGGAGGCGGAGGCGGAGGCGGAGGCGGCGAACGGTCGCGGCGCCTCCCCCGTGAACGTCTGTACCAGTGCCGCGAGGACCGCCACCAGTCCTCGCCCGCCCGCGTCGACCACACCGGCGTGTTCCAGGACGGCGAGCTGTCCGGTGGTCGCGGAGAGCGCGATGCCCGCGCCCGCGTAGGCCGCGACCGCGACCTCGCCGCAGTCGCCCTCGACACCGGAGGCGGCGTCGGCGGCGGCCGAGGCGACGCTGAGGACCGTGCCTTCGACGGGGTGCGCGACGGCCCCGCGGGCGGAGTCGGCGGCGTTGCGCAGGGCGAGGCACAGGCCCCGGCCGTCGGTGTGAGCGGTCCCGCTGTCGGCCGCGAGCACCTGGGCCATCCCCCGCAGGAGCTGCGCGAGGATGGTCCCGGAGTTGCCCCGGGCCCCGATCAGGGCCCCGTGCGCCATGGCCCTGACGGCGTCGGCGAGGGAGACCTCACGCTCTCGGCCCGCCCCGGTCCCTTCGGCGGTCCCGGGCGCCGGAGCCGCCACCGCCTCATGGCCCGCGAACACCGCCTCGACCGCCGCCGCGGCCGACTCCACCGTCAGATACAGGTTCGTCCCGGTGTCCCCGTCGGCGACCGGGTAGACATTGATCGCGTCGATCTCCTCGCGCGCGCGGCCCAGGGCCTCCAGCGCGAGCCCGCACCAGGTGCGCACCGCGAGAGCATCGAATGTCTGCGGCACCTGCGGCACCTGCGCCTCCTTGAGCTGCTGGACGTGGGAGGCAGCGTAGTCCCAGAAGGGGTTACTGCCGGTAGAGGGCCCCGGCCTCGGGCGGGGTGGCGACCGGCAGGTCATGGTAGTTTCGTTCTCCGGACGCAGTCGTTGTATGCTGCTCCAGTTGCCCGATCCGATCGGGCCATCCCCCTGGCACCGCCCCTCAGATCCTAGATCTTGATCCTCGGCATGCCGGGATCAACCGTAAATGCATCTGAAGTCTTTGGAGTGACCCGTGGCTGCCAACTGCGATGTCTGCGGCAAGGGGCCGGGCTTCGGCAACAACATCTCGCACTCGCACCGCCGTACACCGCGTCGCTGGAACCCCAACATCCAGCGCGTTCGTACCGTGGTGGGCGGGACGCCGAAGCGCGTGAACGCTTGCACCTCGTGCATCAAGGCCGGCAAGGTCACGCGCTGACAACCGCTAGCGCGCGGCCACTGCTGGTTCGCTTGCACTGAACCCGTCCACCTCACGGTGGGCGGGTTTTTTGCTGTCTCCGGGACAACGGCCGCTGCGGGCCGGTACGGACTGATGCGGACCGATCCGGAGCGATGCGGGCCGATGTGGGCCGAGTGCAACACCGCCCGTCGTGCGGGGCCCGGTCCTCCGGGCCCCGCACGCGGTCTCAGGACTCGATGTCCCCGAAGTGGTCCCAGCCGCCCTTGCTCGTCCAGGGAGCGCCGTCCACGGTCACCCGCGGCAGCGCCGACGGGTTGAGGACCTCGCCGATGACCTTCCAGCGCGCGGGCAGCTTCACGTCCGGCGGGAAGGTGGCCACGATCGCGTGGTCCTCACCACCGGTGAGGACCCACTGGATGGGGTCGACCCCGACGGCCTGGCCGATGTCGTTCATCTGCGAGGGGATGTCGATGTCCCCGGAGCGGATGTCGATGCGTACCTTGCTCGCCTCGGCGATGTGCCCGAGGTCGGCGATCAGTCCGTCGCTGACGTCCGTCATCGAGGTCGCGCCGAGCCCGGCGGCGGCCGGACCCGCGTGGTACGGCGGTTCGGGCCGGCGGTGGGCCTCGACGAAGGCGCGCGGCGACCGGAAGCCCCGGGAGAGCACCGCGAACCCGGCCGCGGACCAGCCCAGCCAGCCCGTCACGGCGACGACGTCGCCGGGCTGCGCGCCGCCCCGGGTGACCGGCTCGTGGTTGCGCAGATCGCCGAGCGCGGTGATCGCGACGGTGATGGTCTCGCCCCGGACGACATCCCCGCCGACCACGGCCGCGCCCGCGACCTGGCACTCGTCGCGGAGCCCGTCCATCAGCTCCGAGGGCCAGGTGGCCGGGAGTTCGGCGGGCACGACCAGACCGAGCAGCAGCGCGGTCGGCACGGCGCCCATCGCGGCGATGTCCGCGAGGTTCTGCGCGGCGGCCTTGCGGCCGACGTCGTACGCCGTGGACCAGTCGCGGCGGAAGTGACGCCCTTCGAGGAGGATGTCGGTGCTCGCCACGACCCTGCGGTCCGGCGCTGCCACCACCGCGGCGTCGTCGCCGGGGCCGACCCGGACCGCCGGGGTGGTGGTGAGGCGCGAGGTGAGCTCTCGGATGAGCCCGAACTCCCCCAACTCGCCCACGGTGCCCTTCATGATCGTCGTGCTCCCTCTGTCGCTGCCCGTGCCCGGTCGCGAGCCGTCTGAGTACTCGGTACGGTCGAGTTGACCGTCAACTTGCGCAGTCCCTCCACCCCGGCGCGCGAGCCCCAGTCACCGCGGGTCTCCCCGTGGCGCGCGGCAACGCGATACCGTGGCGTTCCTTTTCCCCACATGATCCTCGTGGCCGCCCTGGAGGTTCCGTGGTACAGGCGTACATCCTGATCCAGACGGAGGTCGGCAAAGCGTCGACCGTCGCCGAGACGATCAGCAAGATCCCGGGGGTGATCACGGCCGAGGACGTGACAGGACCGTACGACGTGATCGTGCGGGCCCAGGCCGACACCGTCGACGAACTCGGTCGCATGGTCGTGGCCAAGGTCCAGCAGGTGGACGGCATCACCCGCACCCTGACCTGTCCGGTCGTGCACCTGTAGCCCCCGTCTACCCTTGGCCGGTGAACTTCTTCCGTCACCGGCACACCGCTTCCCCCGGGCTGCCCGTTCTCGCGGCGCTGATCGCGATCGCGGGCTGCTCCTCAGCAGACGACAGCGCGTCCGTCGCGGTTCCGAGTCCGGACACGAAGGTCACCGAGCTGTGCCGGAACCTGGACAAGGCGCTGCCGCGGACCGTGGACGGCCGGCGCCGTGAGGACCCTGAGCCCCGGTCCGCGCTGACCGCGGGCTGGGGAAGCCCGGCGATCATACTGCGCTGCGGTGTCGAGCGGCCCGTGAAGATGTCCGATCCGAAGGTGCCGACGGGCGAGGACCCGAAGGCGGTGGCCGGCGGAGTGAACGGCGTCGACTGGCTGATGGAGCCGCAGGACGACGGGACGACCCGCCTCACCACCGCGTCGCGTCTGGCCTACGTCCAGGTCACCGTGCCGAAGGACGAGGACGCCACCGGTGTGCTCGTCGACCTGGCCCCCTCCGTCAAGAAGGCGATCCCCGAGGGGATCGCCGACTGACGTGCTGGTGGCGCGCGGTGCTCAGCGCAGTCCGGTGGACCGCCGCAGCGCCGCCTGGATGAGCCGGTCGACGAGCTCCGCGTAACCGACGCCCGTCTCCCGCCACATCCGCGGGTACATGGAGATCGGTGTGAAGCCCGGCATCGTGTTGATCTCGTTGATCACGAACTCGCCGTCCTCGGTGAGGAAGAAGTCCGCGCGGACCAGACCCTCGCAGGAGGCCGCCTCGAAGGCCTCGACGGCCAGCCGGCGGACCTCGGCGGTCTGCTCCTCGGTGAGCGGCGCCGGCACGATCCCGTCGGCGGCGTCGATGTACTTGGCCTCGAAGTCGTAGAACGCGTGCGACTGCACGGGCGGGATCTCCGCGGGGACCGAGGCGCGCGGCCCGTCCTCGAACTCCAGGACACCGCACTCGATCTCGCGGCCGCGCAGCAGCGCCTCCACGATGATCTTCGGGTCGTGCCGCTGGGCCTCCTCGATCGCCTCGTCGAGGCCCGCGAGGTCGTCGACCTTCGTGATGCCGAACGAGGAACCCGCGCGCGCGGGCTTCACGAAGAGCGGCCAGCCGTGCTCGCCCGCGAAGTCGACGATCTTCTTGCGGGCGGCGGACTGGTCCTGCTGCCACTCGCGCGGCCGGATCACCACGTACGGGCCCACCTTCAGGCCGAACGAGGTGAACACCCGCTTCATGTAGTCCTTGTCCTGGCCGACGGCCGAGGCGAGGACGCCCGAGCCGACGTAGGGGACGCCGGACAGCTCAAGGAGGCCCTGGAGGGTGCCGTCCTCGCCGTACGGGCCGTGCAGCATCGGGAAGACGACGTCGACCTCGCCGAGCGCCTTGGGGACCGACCCGGGCTCGTTGTAGACGACTTCACGGTTGGCGGGGTCGACGGGGAGCACCACGCCGCCCTCGCCGGACTCGGCGAGCTGCTCGACGCTGGGCTGCTTGCGGTCGACGATCGCCATGCGTTCCGGCTCGTCCGCGGTGAGCGCCCAACGGCCGTCCTGGGTGATGCCGATCGGCAGTACGTCGTACTTCGTACGGTCGATGGCGCTCAGGACGGCGCCGGCCGTGACCACGGAGATCCCGTGTTCGGAGCTGCGGCCGCCGAAGACGACGGCCACGCGCGGCTTGCGAGGCGCCTGCTCAGGGCTCTGGGGGAGGTTCTCGGTGCTCATATCGCGTTGAGAGTACCCGGTGGTACGGCGGTGAGTCAGCGCCCCACGGCGGCTGTTGCTCAGCGTCGTACCCACCGTTGCGGAGCGTCGCCCACCTGGCGGTTCGGCGGGGACGGCTCAGCGGCGTTCGGACTTCGCGCTGCGCCCCATCAGCTCCTTGAGGGCGACCACCGGCGGCTTGCCCTCGTGGACGATGCTGACGACCGTCTCCGTGATCGGCATGTCGACGCCGTGCCGGCGCGCCAGATCCAGCACCGACTCACAGGACTTGACTCCCTCGGCGGTCTGCCGGGTGACCGCGATGGTCTCCTGGAGGGTCATGCCCCGGCCGAGGTTGATGCCGAAGGTGTGGTTGCGGGACAGCGGCGAGGAGCAGGTCGCGGCGAGGTCGCCGAGGCCCGCGAGGCCGGAGAACGTCATCGGGTCCGCGCCCATGACGAGTCCGAGCCGGGTGGTCTCGGCCAGGCCGCGGGTGATCAGCGAGCCCTTGGCGTTGTCGCCCAGGCCCATGCCGTCCGCGATGCCGACAGCGAGGCCGATCACGTTCTTGACGGCTCCGCCGAGTTCACAGCCCACCACGTCGGTATTGGTGTACGGGCGGAAGTACGGCGTGTGGCAGGCGGTCTGGATGCGCCGGGCCACCGCCTCGTCGCGGCAGGCGACGACCGCCGCCGCGGGCATCCGCTGGGCGATCTCCTTGGCGAGGTTGGGTCCGGTGACCACGGCCACGCGGTCCGCGGAGACCTTGGCGACCTCCTCGATGACCTCGCTCATCCGCTTCACGGTGCCGAGTTCGACGCCCTTCATGAGCGAGACGAGCACGGTGTCGGGGGCGAGCAGCGGCACCCATTCCGCGAGGTTGCCGCGCAGTGTCTGCGAGGGAACGGCGAGGACGGTGAACTCGGCGTCGCGGGCGGCCTCGGCCGGGTCGGCGGTGGCCCGCAGGTTCTCCGGGAGTTCTATCCCCGGGAGGTAGTCCGGGTTCATCCGCGTGGAGTTGACCGCGTCGGCGATCTCGGGACGGCGTGCCCACAGGGTGACGTCGCACCCCGCGTCGGCGAGCACCATGCCGAAGGCCGTACCCCACGATCCGGTTCCGAAGACGGCCGCCCTGACCGGCTTGCTCACGTGCCCTGCCCTTCTTCCTGCTGTGCCTTCGACTTGGCCGCGGCCTTGCGGCGCTGCGCGATGCGCACCTCGCGCGGGTCGTACACGTTCTCGGGCGCCTTCTCGCCGCGGATCAGCTCGAGCTGCGCGGTGATGGCCGCCATGATGACCTCGGTGACCTCCTTGAGGAGGTCCGGGGTCATCTCCCGGTCGTAGTAGTGCGAGAGGTCCACCGGCGGGCCCGCGAGCACGTGGTGGGTCTTGCGCGGGAGGATGTCGGGCTTCTTGGCGTACGGGGGCAGCAGTTCGTTGGCGCCCCACTGGGCGACCGGGACGACCGGGCACCTGGTCTGCAGGGCGACGCGCGCGGCACCGGTCTTGCCGGTCATCGGCCAGCCGTCGGGGTCACGGGTGAGCGTGCCCTCGGGGTAGAACGCGACGCACTCACCGCGTTCCACGGCGTCGATCGCGGCCCGGAAGGCGCTCAGGGCGTCGGTGCTCTCGCGGTAGACGGGAATCTGTCCCGTGCCGCGCATCGCGGCACCGACGAATCCCTTCTTGAAAAGCCCGGCCTTCGCCAGGAAGCGCGGAACACGCCCGGTGTTGTACTGGTAGTGCGCATACGCGAACGGGTCCACGTGCGAATTGTGGTTCACCGCGGTGATAAATCCGCCCTCGGCCGGAATGTTCTCCATCCCACGCCAGTCCCGCTTGATCAGAACCACGAGCGGCGGTTTGACGAGAACCGCTGCAAAGCGGTACCAGAAGCCGATTCTGCGGCGGGGCACGCGGACACCTTCCTCTAGAGCCTGGGGGGCCGCACAAGTGTCGCTCCAGGCCGCCTGTCTGTCGAGAACACCGTACGCCCCGACACCCGGACCGCCAGGGTGACCAGGTCACAATAAGGCGTGACTGGAGAGGGTGGAGCGCTCGTGCGGTGGACCTTGGTCGTACCCCTCAAACCCCTGGCGCGCGCCAAGAGCAGGCTCGCGGACACCGCTTCCGACGTACTGCGCCCGGGCCTCGCGCTCGCGTTCGCGCAGGACACCGTGGCGGCGGCACTGGCCTGCGCAGCCGTGCGGGGTGTGGCGGTCGTCACGGGCGACGTGGTGGCCGGCCGGGCGCTGGCCGCACTCGGCGCGCGGATCGTCGCGGACGAGCCGGGTGGGGGCCTCAACGCGGCACTGGCGCACGGCGCGGGTGTCGTACGGGCCCGGGATCCCGAAAGCGCCGTCGCGGCCCTGAACGCCGATCTGCCCGCTCTGCGGCCTTCTGAATTGGCCCGGGTACTGGCCGCCGCGGGTGAATTCCCGCGCGCTTTCCTGGCCGATGCTGCTGCAATCGGCACCACGCTCCTGACCGCGTCCCCCGGCCGGGAATTGCTCCCCGCTTTCGGCGGTGAATCCCGGGCCCGTCATGGCGCCTCGGGGGCCGCGGAACTCGGTCTCGACGCGGTGGATTCCGTACGCCGGGACGTGGACACCCGGGAGGATCTGCGGGCGGCGCTGACGCTCGGCGTGGGACCGCGCACGGCGGCCGCGGCGGCGCGGCTGCTCATCCCCGGGCAGTAGGCGGACGCCGGCGGGCGAGCCGTAGGCTGCCCCCATGCAGGCGACCTCGTACACGTACGACCCCGAGACCCGCAGCGGACAGGTGCTGCTCGACGACGGCACGCCGGTGCCCTTCGACGGTCCGGCGTTCGACGCCGGCGGGCTGCGGCTGCTGCGGCCGGGGCAGCGTGTGCGGATCGAGACCGAGGGCGCGGGCGCGGAGCTCCGGATCACCCTGATCACGCTGCAGACGTTCTGAGCCCCGTGCCGCGGACGTTCCGCACCCACGCGCCGGGGACTGCCGCGGACACGCCGCGGGCCGGGCTCCCCTGGGGAGCCCGGCCCGGCGCGTGAGGTGCCCTGTACCCGCCTCTAGCGGGCGGTGGCCTTCTTGGCGGTGGTCTTGCGAGCCGTCGACTTCTTGGCGGGGGCCTTCTTGGCCGTGGCCTTCTTCGCCGGAGCCTTCTTGGCGGCGGTCTTCTTGGCCGCGGTCGTCTTCGCCGTCGTCTTCTTGGCGGCGGTCGTCTTCGCCGTCGTCTTCTTCGCCGTGGTCTTCTTCGCGACGGCCGTGGTCTTCCTCGCCGTGGTCTTCTTCGCCACGGCCTTGCTCGCCGCCGCCTTCTTGGCGGTGGTGGCCTTCTTGGCCGCGGCCTTCTTCACCGTCGCGGAAGCGCCGCCGGAGAGGCTGCCCTTCGGGGCCTTCTTGACCGCGACGTCGTTCTTCGGGAGCTTCTTCGAGCCGCTCACCAGGTCCTTGAAGCCCTGGCCGGCACGGAACCGCGGCACGGAGGTCTTCTTGACCCGAACACGCTCACCCGTCTGAGGGTTACGGGCGTAACGGGCGGGACGGTCGACCTTCTCGAAGGAACCGAAGCCCGTGACCGAGACCCGGTCTCCGCCGACAACCGCACGGACGATGGCGTCCAGTACCGCGTCGACCGCGTCGGCGGCCTGCTGACGCCCGCCGACCTTGTCGGCAATCGCTTCTACGAGCTGCGCCTTGTTCACGTCTTCCCCTTCGGAGACATAGCCCGAACGAATGCGTTCAAGCTTTTTCGCACGTTAGGCAGATATATACCGCAAATCAAACACGAAACGGGCTAATCACCCTTGTGCCGCAACGAACTCGGGCCGCAGCGCGGTTCGTCAGTGATCCCCTTCGAGGAATCGGCCCTCGTCGAGGTCGCTGGTGAACCGCTCCAGCCGCCTTGCCGCGTCGGCGAGATCGTGTTTGGCCGCGGCCGTAATGACCAGCAGCTTCCGGGTCAGCGCCATCCGTACGCCCTCCGGGACTTGCAGTGCGCGCACTGTTGTGTGCGCTTCCTTGAGTTGGGCCGCGACTGCCATGTAGAGCTCGAGTTGGCCGTCACGTTCCATGCACAGATTGTGCCATCTGGGGCGAGTTGTCGCCTGCGCAGAGGGTAACTGCCGCCCCCCGGAGGCCTCCTGGCCCCCTTGGCCGGAAGTCGCCCACGTACCCGACTACCCAGGCAACCCGCCCTGTAACTAAGGGAGTTGACCGGCCTCGTGGGGGCCTGCGGGGGCCCTCCGGGAGCGGAAATGGCTGTACCCCCAACCGTCCACGATTGGGGGTACAGAGGGGTGTTGCGTGGCTGAAATGAGTCGGGCCGGGCCGTGGCCCGGCCCGGGGGTCAGACCTGGAGCGTCTTCGGCTTGTGCGAGGGCCGCTTGGCCTCGTACGCCGCGATGTCGCCCTCGTTCTGGAGGGTGATGGAGATGTCGTCCAGCCCGTTCAGCAGCCGCCAGCGGGCGTTCTCGTCGAGCTCGAAGGCGGCGGTGACGCCCTCGGCGCGTACCTCGCGGGCCTCCAGGTCGACCGTGATCTCCGCCTGCGGGTCCCGCTCCGACAGGTCCTGGAGGGCGTCCACGATCTTCTGGTCCAGAACCACCGTGAGCAGGCCGTTCTTGAGCGAGTTACCGCGGAAGATGTCGGCGAACCGGGAGGAGATGACGGTCTTGAAGCCGTAGTTCTGCAGCGCCCAGACGGCGTGCTCGCGCGAGGAGCCCGTACCGAAGTCGGGGCCCGCGACCAGGACCGTGGCGCCCTGGCGCTCGGGCTGGTTGAGGACGAAGGAGGCGTCCTTGCGCCAGGCCTCGAAGAGACCGTCCTCGAAGCCGTCCCTGGTCACCTTCTTGAGCCAGTGGGCGGGGATGATCTGGTCGGTGTCGACGTTGCTGCGGCGCAGCGGGACGGCCCGGCCGGTGTGCTTGGTGAATGCTTCCATGGCTCTCAGACTCCAGCGGGCACGGGGGCGTCGGACAGATCGGCCGGGGAGGCCAGGTGGCCGAGGACCGCCGAGGCGGCGGCGACCTGCGGCGAGACCAGGTGTGTCCGGCCGCCCTTGCCCTGCCTGCCCTCGAAGTTGCGGTTGGAGGTGGACGCGGAGCGCTCACCGGGGGCGAGCTGGTCGGGGTTCATGCCCAGACACATCGAGCAGCCCGCGTGCCGCCATTCGGCGCCGGCCTCCTTGAAGACCACGTCCAGACCCTCGGAGACGGCCTGGAGTCCGACCCGCGCGGAGCCGGGGACGACCAGCATCCGTACGCCGTCGGCGACTTTGCGGCCCCCGACGATCTCGGCGGCCGCGCGCAGGTCCTCGATACGGCCGTTGGTGCAAGAACCTACGAAGACGGTGTCGACCTTGATGTCGCGCAGCGGCTGCCCGGCGGTCAACCCCATGTATTCCAGGGCCTTTTCGGCGGCGTGGCGCTCCGAAGCGTCTTCGTACGAAGCCGGGTCGGGGACGTTCGCCGAAAGCGGCGCTCCCTGGCCGGGGTTGGTGCCCCAGGTGACGAACGGCGACAGGGAGGCGGCGTCGATGACGACCTCCGTGTCGAACACGGCGTCGTCGTCGGACTTCAGCGTCTTCCAGTACGCGACGGCGGCGTCCCAGTCCTCGCCCTCGGGCGCGTGGGCGCGGCCCTTGAGGTAGTCGAAGGTCGTCTCGTCGGGGGCGATCATGCCCGCGCGGGCGCCGGCCTCGATCGACATGTTGCAGATGGTCATCCGGGCCTCCATCGAGAGCTTCTCGATGGCGGGGCCGCGGTATTCCAGGATGTAGCCCTGGCCGCCGCCCGTACCGATCTTGGCGATGATCGCCAGGATCAGGTCCTTCGCGGTGACGCCGTCGGGCAGCTCGCCGTCGACGGTGATGGCCATGGTCCTGGGGCGGGCCAGCGGCAGCGTCTGGGTGGCCAGCACGTGCTCCACCTGCGAGGTGCCGATGCCGAACGCCAGGGCGCCGAAGGCACCGTGCGTGGAGGTGTGCGAGTCGCCGCAGACCACCGTGGTGCCCGGCTGGGTCAGACCGAGCTGCGGTCCCACCACGTGCACCACGCCCTGCTCGACGTCGCCCAGCGAGTGCAGCCGTACGCCGAACTCGGCCGCGTTCTTGCGCAGCGTCTCGAGCTGGACACGCGAGACCGGGTCCGCGATGGGCTTGTCGATGTCGAGGGTCGGGGTGTTGTGATCCTCGGTCGCGATGGTGAGGTCGAGGCGCCGCACCGGACGGCCCGCCTGACGCAGGCCGTCGAAGGCCTGCGGGCTGGTCACCTCGTGCAGCAGGTGCAGATCGATGAAGAGGAGGTCGGGCTCGCCCTCGGCGCGCCGGACGACGTGGTCGTCCCAGACCTTCTCCGCGAGTGTCCTACCCATCGCTTTCCCTCCGGCCGGCTCGTGTGGCGCCGGCCCAACTAGAGATTTCCGGGGCGGCAGACGTTCCGTACCCCTCGTCCGGACGTCGTCCGCCGGGCCCGTTGGTCCGCGGGCCGCTCTGTGTACAAGGGTGGCGCGTTCCACCGGAAATTGAACTTGCGTTTCACAGAGTGAGACGCGAGTATCGTTTCATGGACAACAGTAGCGGCGTCGGCGTTCTGGACAAGGCAGCCCTTGTCCTGAGCGCTCTGGAGTCCGGTCCGGCCACCCTCGCAGGCTTGGTCGCGGCGACCGGACTGGCACGACCCACGGCACATCGCCTCGCCGTGGCACTTGAACACCACCGCATGGTGGCGCGCGACATGCAGGGCCGTTTCATACTCGGCCCCCGGCTCGCGGAGCTGGCCGCGGCCGCCGGCGAGGACCGCCTCCTCGCGACGGCCGGCCCGGTGCTCACGCACCTGAGGGACATCACGGGCGAGAGCGCGCAGCTCTACCGCCGCCAGGGCGACATGCGCATCTGCGTCGCCGCGGCCGAACGGCTGTCCGGACTGCGGGACACGGTCCCGGTGGGCTCCACCCTCACCATGAAGGCCGGTTCCTCCGCCCAGATCCTGATGGCCTGGGAGGAGCCCGAGCGGCTGCACCGCGGTCTCCAGGGCGCCCGCTTCACCGCCACCGCGCTGTCGGGAGTACGGCGTCGGGGCTGGGCCCAGTCGATCGGCGAACGTGAGCCGGGCGTGGCGTCCGTCTCCGCGCCGGTCCGCGGACCCTCGAACCGCGTCGTGGCCGCCGTCTCGGTCTCCGGGCCGATCGAGCGCCTGACCCGGCACCCGGGCCGCATGCACGCCCAGGCGGTCATCGACGCCGCCGGGCGTCTCTCCGAGGCCCTGCGCCGCACGGGCTGACCTTCGCCCCGCCCCCGCGTGACGGGAGGGCCGGCCTCAACGCCGCGGCAGGCTCTCCCCGATGCGCATCGTCCCGTACGCGGGGTGTACCGGCCCTCGGGCCCGGTGCGCCCCGCGCCTCGTTTCCGGGGTGATCCAACTCATGGCGAGGCGCCGCGAGTTGATCTCCGAAGAGTTGATCTCCGAACGCCGAAAGGGCCCCCACCGAAGTGGAGACCCTTGCGGACCGTGTACCCCCGACCGGATTCGAACCGGCGCTACCGCCTTGAGAGGGCGGCGTGCTAGGCCGCTACACAACGGGGGCCTGAATCCTGCGCTTGCGCAGATTCTGAGCTGGGCTACCAGGACTCGAACCTAGAATGACGGTACCAGAAACCGTAGTGTTGCCAATTACACCATAGCCCATGGTGGTTTAGACCATTATCGGTCAGTACCCCCGACCGGATTCGAACCGGCGCTACTGCCGTGAGAGGGCAGCGTGCTAGGCCGCTACACAACGGGGGCCCTAGCGATCCTGCATGAAGGGCAGCGGGTGCGACCCGAACTGCCTTCCTGGGAAGGATCTGTACCCCCGACCGGATTCGAACCGGCGCTACTGCCGTGAGAGGGCAGCGTGCTAGGCCGCTACACAACGGGGGCGTTGCGGATCTGGATCTCCGCGGTGCAGATGAGCTCTGCGAGCTGGCCTACCAGGACTCGAACCTAGAATGACGGTACCAGAAACCGTAGTGTTGCCAATTACACCATAGGCCACAGAAACGCAATCCCGTACGAAGATCTTGTTTCGGCTGACGTCTCCGGGCTCCGGCCTTTCGGCCCGCTCCCGGCGGCGCAGAAAGAACATTACCCGAAGGTGGACCACGCTCCAAAACGGGTATCCGCGCCAAGGATCGCGGGCAACTCGGCGAGCGATCCGATGCGATGCGGACCCCTTCGTCCGGCGGCGCCGGCGGCATGGGCTCCGCCCCGGTCGATCCACACCGAGAGCAGACCGGCGTCGGCGGCGCCGCGTCCGTCGATCTCCGGGTGGTCCCCGACGTAGGCGACGCGGTGGGGCGGCAGCCCGAGGGCGTCGCAGGCCGCGTGGAAGGCGGCCGCGGCGGGTTTGGAGACGCCGAGCTCGGCGGCGCACAGGATGGCCTCGAAGCGGTCGTGCACACCGAGGACGCGCAGCTTGCGGTCCTGCACGAGGAGGCTGGAGTTGGAGAGGACCGCGTGCCGGTGGCCGTCGCCGAGCGCGTCGAGGGCGGGCAGGACGTCCGGGAAGAGCGCCCAGGCGCCCTCGTAGTGCGTGACGTACCGGTCGAACCACGCGTCGGCCTCGGTGTCGTCGAGCGACTCCCCCAGGAACACCCGGACGCGGTCCCGCCGCTGGCCCTGCCAGTCCGTCTCCCCGGCCGCGTACCTCGCCCACTGGGCGTCGGTGATCTCCCGCCAGCGCGTGAGGGCCTGTTCGACGGTCGTACCGCCGTCGAGCAGGCCCTCGGCCGCGAGATGGTCCCGCATGCCCGCCCTGTCGGCGCTCGTGTAGTCGAAGAGCGTGTCGTCGATGTCCCAGACCACGGCGTCGATGCTCATGCGCCGACGGTATCGCCGGGGGCGGTCGGCTGTCCCCCGGGCGGCGATGATCACCCGCGACCGAGGAGGACGGAACACCCACCGTGACGACCACCACGCGCCGCCGACCCACCGGACCCGCGCAGCCGACACCGGTCTGGGCGACGAGCGCCGTCTGGCGCCGGCGCGCGTGAGAACCGCCACTTGGCCTCGGCCCGCGTCGGCACGGCGCTCGGCGTCGGTCTTCGTGACCGTGACCACCCGTGCCGGCTCGCGCATGCGTGAGGGGCGGTGCCCGGTCCGGACACCGCCCCTCACGCGCTCCGCTTAGACGGCCAGCTTCGCCAGTGCCGCGTCGACGCGGGCCAGCGTCTTCTCCTTGCCCAGGATCTCCAGGGACTCGAAGAGCGGCAGGCCGACCGTGCGGCCGGTGACGGCGACCCGGACCGGGGCCTGGGCCTTGCCGAGCTTCAGGCCGTGCTCCTCACCGGCGGTCAGGACGGCCTCCTTGAGGGACTCCGGAGAGGTCCAGTCGGCCGCCTCCAGCTTCTCGCGGGCCGTGCGGAGGAGGGCGTCCGAGCCCTCCTTCATGGCCTTCGTCCAGGACGCCTCGTCGGAGACCGGCTCCGGCAGGAACAGGAAGTCGACGTTGTCCGTGATCTCGGAGAGCACCTTCATCCGCGACTGGGCGTGCGGGGCGATCGCCTGCCACTTGGCCTCGTCGAAGTCCTCCGGCGCCCAGGGCGCGAAGGGGGCGCGCAGCCACGGGGCGCAGCGCTCGGTGAAGTCCTTCACGTCGAGCATGCGGATGTGGTCGGCGTTGATCGCCTCGCACTTCTTCAGGTCGAAGCGGGCCGGGTTCGGGTTCACGTCCGTGACGTCGAACGCGGCGACCATCTCGTCGATCGAGAAGATGTCGCGGTCGGCGGCGAGCGACCAGCCGAGCAGGGACAGGTAGTTCAGCAGGCCCTCGGGGAGGAAGCCGCGCTCCCGGTAGAGGTTGAGCGAGGACTCCGGGTCACGCTTGGAGAGCTTCTTGTTGCCCTCGCCCATCACGTACGGGAGGTGGCCGAAGGCCGGGGTCTCCTTGGCGATGCCCAGCTCGGTCAGCGCCTTGTAGAGGGCGACCTGCCGGGGCGTGGAGGAGAGCAGGTCCTCGCCGCGCAGGACGTGGGTGATCTCCATCAGGGCGTCGTCGACGGGGTTGACGAGCGTGTAGAGCGGCGCGCCGTTGGCGCGGACGATGCCGTAGTCCGGGACGTTCTCCGGGAGATACGTGATCTCGCCGCGGACCAGGTCGTCGAAGGTGATCGCCTCGTCGGGCATCCGGAAGCGGACGATGGGCTTGCGGCCCTCGGCCTCGTAGGCGGCCTTCTGCTCGGCGGACAGGTCGCGGCAGTGACCGTCGTAGCCGGAGGGCTTGCCGGCGGCGCGGGCGGCGTCGCGGCGGGTGTCCAGCTCCTCGGTCGAGCAGTAGCAGCGGTACGCGTGCCCCGCGTCCAGGAGCTTGGCGGCGACATCGGCGTAGATGTCCATGCGCTGCGACTGGCGGTACGGCGCGTGCGGGCCGCCGATCTCGGGCCCCTCGTCCCAGTCGAAGCCCAGCCAGCGCATCGAGTCGAGGAGCTGGTCGTACGACTCCTCGGAGTCGCGGGCCGCGTCGGTGTCCTCGATGCGGAAGACCAGGGTGCCTTCGTTGTGCCGGGCGAACGCCCAGTTGAACAGGGCGGTGCGGACCAGCCCGACGTGGGGGTTGCCGGTCGGGGAGGGACAGAAACGTACACGGACGTTAGCCACGCTTGATCACCTTGTTGGTGAGAGTGCCGATGCCTTCGATGGTGACGGCGACATCGTCGCCGACGTTCAGGGGGCCGACCCCAGCCGGGGTGCCGGTGAGGATCACGTCGCCCGGGAGCAGCGTCATGGCCTCGGTGATGTTGACGACGAGGTCCTCGATGGAGTGGATCATCTCGCTCGTGCGGCCGAGCTGGCGCTGCTGCCCGTTGACCGTGCACTGGATGGTCAGGTCGGCGGGGTCGAGGTCCGTCTCCACCCAGGGGCCGAGCGGGCAGGCGCTGTCGAAGCCCTTGGCGCGGGCCCACTGCTTCTCGCGCTTCTGCACGTCGCGGGCCGTGACGTCGTTGGCGCAGGTGTAGCCGAGGATGACGTCCTTCACGCGCTCGCGCGGGACCTCGCGGCACATGCGGCCGATGACGACGGCGAGCTCCGCCTCGTGGTGCAGCTCGCTGGAGAAGGAGGGGTACTGGATCGGGTCGCCGGGGCCGACCACCGAGGTCGACGGCTTGAAGAAGGCGAACGGGGCGTCGGGCACCTCGTTGCCGAGCTCCTTGGCGTGCTCCGCGTAGTTGCGGCCGAAGGCCACGACCTTGTTCGGGAGCACCGGCGGCAGCAGCCGGACCTTGTTCAGCGGGACCTTCGTACCGGAGAGCTCGAAGTCCGCGAACGGGATGCCCTTGATGATGTCGAGGACGAGCTCGTCCGGCCTGTCGCCCTCGACCGCGCCGAAAGCGACGTTGCCGTCGATGGAGAATCTGGCGATGCGCACGGGATCCTTGCGCCCCTCACTGAGCTGGCTGGAGTCTGACGCTCCAGGCTAACGCGGCAAGGGCTGCGGACTTCGCGTATATCCGCCGGGGTGGTGAGCGGCGGCGCGCCGGTCCGGGTGCGGGCGACGGTTCCCTCGGGGAGGGGCGGCCGTGACCGGCCGGCCCGCGGTCGTGCGCGACCGGCCGGGCCGCGCCGCGGGGCGCGGCCCTCGGCCGGACACCGCGTTCACTCCGCGGCGGAGACCGTGACCGGGGCGTCCATCAGGACGGTGCGGCGGGGGTTGGCGGTCTGGAGCGGGAGGACGACCGCGTGCTCCGGCCGCTCCGGCGTACGCAGGGCGTCGGCGTCCTCGAGGTGCGCCAGCGTCGTGCGCTGCGGATTGGCAATGTTGCGGAACATCATCGTCGTCTTCACCGTTTTGCTCGACCTTGTCGTCCTGGGCGCCGGTCGGGGTCAAAGAGCCCCACATAGACGCGGGTTGTCGGATTCGCCATCCCTGTAAAGCGTCAGGCTAAACATTCAATTCCCGGGCGACGACGCGAAGAGGCCATGATCGGCATGTGAGTTTGCTCACTCACCAAGGGGCAAACCGGTCAATCGAGGCCCTCAACTCAGGGCGACCAAACGGACATTACGCTACTGAACCAACCATTCCGCTCCTGATCATCGCGACTGGGACAGGGTATGCGCGCCCACGGCTCGTAGGCCTATGCCCGGTATGTACGAGAACCCTTTACACACCTCGTGACCTGTCACTCACATCCTGTCACGAAGGTCACAGCCTGGTACACGGGCCTTGTTGGAGATCCTGGGCTGTGCTGGAATTCCTCGGACCGCCGCGGATTTCACGATCCGACGCGCGGGGGCGCTACTCAGCGCCGAGTGGCGGCGGGAAGGGGGAGCCTGCGCCGGTCACTTCGACCACATACACAGGGCGTATCTGCGTCCGTGTACAACGCCGACACCGTCCCGCCGTTCCAGCGGAGGGGCGCCTGGTCCAGAGGTTGCGACGCTAGTGCAGGGACGTTTCAAGAGGGATGGCAGCGCTTCGGCGGAGCCGGAGCCGCGCGGCGGGACCGACCGCGGTTCCTCGCCCCAGCACGCCCAGAACCCGGGACCGGCAGAGGTCGGCGGCAGCGGTGAACATTCCGCTCGCGCCGGCGCGAAGCCCAAGGCTCCCGCCACCACGACCGACGCCACGCAGAGCGCCACACCGGGCCACGGCTCGCGCGTAGCCCTGCGGAACTGGCGCATCTCGACGCGACTCGTCTCGCTGCTCGCACTCCCCGTGGTCGCCGCGACCTCGCTGGGTGCGCTCCGCATCAACGAGTCGATGGACAACATCCAGCAGCTCGACAACATGCGACTGCTGACCGAGATGACCAAGCAGGCCACCGAACTCGCGGCCGCCCTCCAGCAGGAGCGCGACGAGACGGCCGGCCCGCTGGCCCACGGCGCCCTGTCCAACGACTACGAAGTCAAGAACGTGCGCGACGCCACGGACGTGGCGAAGAAGCACTTCCTCGAGGGCACCCAGCAGGTCGACGACGCCACGGCCAAGGGCCAGCTCTCCGGCGTGCACGACAGCCTCGTCGGTGTCGTGAGCGAGCTCTACAAGCTCAACCAGATCCGCAGCGACGCCTACAACGACCCGCAGAACTCGACCCAGACGGTGGACGCGTACCACCGCCTGGTCAACGAGCTCCTCTCGCTGTCGCAGGACATGGCCGAGGCGACCAGCAACCCGGAGATGATCCAGCGCACCCGCGCGCTGGCCTCGTTCTCCGCCGCCAAGGAGTACGCCTCCGTCCAGCGGGCCGTCATCGCCGCCGCGCTTCCCACGCGCCCGACGACCTTCGGAACCCTCTCCAAGAACGACCAGCAGTACGCGCGGTCCGCGCAGGAGAGCCAGGAGTCCGAGAACCAGGCCTTCAAGAACATCTACGGCGCCGGCAGCACGGACCTCCTCCTGCCGATCGAGGGCGACAACCCGACGATCAAGTCGGCCGACCAGTACGCCAAGCGCGTGCTGACCAACCCCGAGGGCCTGAAGACGCAGAACAAGCGGTCCTACAGGGACTGGCTCGACGACGACTCGTCCAAGATCGACCAGATGTCGAAGATCGAGACCACGCTGCTCAGCGAGATGGAGCAGAAGGCCCGTGCGCTGCGCAACGAGTCGCAGAGTGAAGCGATCATCTCCGGTATCCTGATCCTGCTCGTCCTCGGTGTCTCGCTCGTCGGCGCCTTCGTCGTGGCCCGGTCCATGATCCGCTCGCTGCGCCGCCTGCAGGACACGGCCACCAGGGTCGCCCAGGACCGTCTGCCCGAGCTCGTCAAGCAGCTCTCGGAGTCGGACCCGCAGGACGTCGACACCTCCGTGGAATCGGTCGGTGTGCACTCCCGGGACGAGATCGGCCAGGTGGCCGCGGCCTTCGACGACGTGCACCGCGAGGCAGTCCGCCTCGCCGCCGAGCAGGCCCTTCTGCGAGGCAACGTCAACGCGATGTTCACCAACCTCTCGCGCCGTTCGCAGGGTCTCATCCAGCGCCAGCTCTCGCTCATCTCCGAGCTCGAGTCCCGTGAGGCCGACCCCGACCAGCTCTCCTCGCTGTTCAAGCTCGACCACCTCGCGACCCGCATGCGCCGTAACGGTGAAAACCTCCTCGTCCTCGCCGGTGAAGAGCCCGGCCGTCGCTGGACCCGTCCGGTCCCGCTGGTCGACGTCCTCCGCGCCGCCGCCTCCGAGGTGGAGCAGTACGAGCGCATCGAACTCGCCTCGGTGCCCGGCACCGAGGTCGCCGGCCGGGTCGTCAACGACCTCGTCCACCTGCTCGCGGAGCTGCTGGAGAACGCCACCTCGTTCTCCTCCCCGCAGACCAAGGTCAAGGTCACCGGTCACGCCCTGCCCGACGGCCGCGTGCTGATCGAGATCCACGACACCGGCATCGGTCTGTCCCCCGAGGACCTGGCCGCGATCAACGAGCGGCTCGCCGCCCCGCCCACGGTGGACGTCTCCGTCTCCCGACGCATGGGTCTGTTCGTGGTCGGTCGTCTGTCGCAGCGTCACGGCATCCGCATCCAGCTCCGCCCGTCCGACTCCGGTGGTACGACCGCGCTGGTCATGCTGCCCGTGGACGTCGCCCAGGGCGGCAAGAAGCCCATGCCGAACAAGCCGGGCCAGAGCGCCGGCGGCCCCGCCGCGTCGCAGGCCTCGGCCGGTGTGGCCGCGGCCCGTCGCTCGGGCGGTCCCTCGCTCGGCGCCGGCTCCCCCTCCGCTCCCGGCGGTCCCCTCGGGGCCCCGCCGCAGCGCGGACAGGTCGGCTCGGGCCAGGCTCCGCGAGCCGCGCTGCCCGGCACGGGCCAGGGCGGTCGCCCCGGTGCCGCCGGCGGAGCGCGTGGTCCGCAGCAGGGCCAGGGTCAGCAGGGCCGGCAGGCTCCCGCCGGCGCGAACGCCTTCGGGCAGAGCCCGCAGCAGGGCTTCCCCGCCCAGAACGGCTCGCAGCAGCAGGGCTTCGGCAACGGATCCGGCACGGGCCAGACGGGTCAGAACGCCTTCGGCGACAGCAACCAGGCTCCCGCCGCGCCCGCGAAGGCGTCCGGCGGCAAGAGCGGCCGTCGTCGTCCGCAGCTTCCGGGCCGCGGTGGCGCACGCGCCGAGCTGCCCGGCGGCAACGCCGGTTCCCGCACGCCGAGCTGGAGCGACGACAACGCCCAGCCGCCGGTGCCGCGGACCTCGCACGACACCCCGCGTGGTCACGAGGACCCCGACGCCACGTCGCGCATGCCGCGCGTCGACGACCGTCAGGGCCCCGCCTCCACCGCGGAGTTCGCCCGTCCCGACTTCGACGCCCCGCGCCCCGGCGCGAGCGCGCCGCAGAACAACGGCCAGAACAACGGCCAGTACGGCTACGGCAACCAGTCCTCGGCGGGCCAGAACCCGGCCGCCACGGGACAGTTCCCCGCCCAGGGCTACGGGGCCTCCCAGTCCCCGTCGTCCACCGGCCAGTTCGCCCAGCCGGGCTACGCGCCTTCCCAGGACCCCGCGTCCACCGGGCAGTTCGCGGCACCCGGCTACGGCAACGGGCAGGGCTCGTCCACCGGACAGTACGAGCGGCCGGCCACCCCACAGGCCCCCGCCCGTCCGCAGGCCCCCGAGGCGCTTCCCCCGGCCTCGAACCCCGGTGACGGCCGTACGCCGCTGTACGACACGCTGGAGACCAACTGGTTCCACGGTCAGGCGAACGGCTCGGACGGCGCGCCCGCGGGCGGTGCCGCCCAGAGCCATGGGACGCAGAACAACGGGACGCAGAACAACGGGTCCCAGGGATACGCCCAGGCCGCTCCCCAGCAGCCGCAGACTCCGCCGGCTCCGCAGCGGCCGGCTGCCGCACCGGCCGCAGCGCCGGCCGCCACCTCGTGGCGCAGCTCTCCGAACGACGATCTCGTCAAGCAGGCGGAGCGTTCCCGTAAGCCGTCGGCAGGCGGGATCACCACCTCAGGCCTGCCGCGCCGAGTCCCGCGAGCCAACCTCGTCGCGGGCACGGCACAGCAGCAACAGCACCAAAGCGGTCCGCAGGTCTCGCGTGCGCCCGATGACGTACGCGGCCGGCTGACCAATCTCCGTCGGGGCATTCAGCAGGGTCGACAGGCCGGCAACGGTCAGACCGGCAGCTTCCCCAGCCCCACTCACCAGCAGGAGCGTTAGTTGAGCCCGATGAGCCAGGCGGCACAGAACCTCAACTGGTTGATCACCAACTTCGTGGACAACACCCCTGGGGTGTCCCACACCGTCGTCGTGTCCGCCGACGGACTCCTTCTGGCAATGTCCGAAGGCTTCCCCCGCGACCGCGCGGACCAACTGGCGGCCGTCGCCTCCGGACTCACTTCGCTGACCGCCGGGGCTTCCCGGATCTTCGAAGGCGGCTCGGTGGCCCAGACGGTCGTGGAGATGGAGCGCGGTTTCCTCTTCCTGATGTCGGTTTCGGACGGATCGTCCCTCGCGGTCCTCTCCCACCCGGATTGCGACATCGGCCTTGTCGGCTACGAGATGGCACTGCTCGTCGACCGTGCGGGCGCCGTCCTCACGCCGGACCTGCGTGCCGAACTACAAGGCAGTCTGCTTCACTGACCGCCGCCGGATCCAGACACCGCACGAAATCACCGTCCGGCCGCCACAATCCCCCCACCGGCCTCAACAGACGGCACGACTGACCGACTTGCTGTCCCGCCCGGAGGATTCATGACCCCGCCCCCCGCCTCTCATGATCCGTACGACGATTCGTACGGGGATGAAGGCGACCAGCCGCTGGTACGTCCGTACGCGATGACCGGCGGCCGGACCAGGCCGCGGTACCAACTGGCCATAGAAGCTCTGATCAGCACCACGGCCGATCCGGCCCAGCTGATGGGACTGCTCCCCGAACACCAGCGCATCTGCCACCTGTGCCGGGAAGTGAAGTCGGTGGCCGAGGTGTCGGCCCTCCTGTCCATGCCGCTCGGCGTGGCCAGGATCCTTGTCGCGGACCTCGCCGAGGCCGGACTTGTCGCCATTCACCAGCCTGGCGGCGATGAGAACAACGGCGGCGCGCCGGACGTGACACTGCTCGAAAGGGTGCTCAGTGGACTTCGCAAGCTCTGACGGAGGCCGGGCGACCACCTCCGCGAAGATCGTCGTAGCGGGTGGTTTCGGTGTCGGCAAGACCACGTTCGTGGGTGCCGTCTCCGAGATCAACCCCCTGCGCACCGAGGCCGTCATGACCTCCGCCTCGGCGGGTATCGACGACCTCACCCACACCGGGGACAAGACCACCACCACGGTGGCCATGGACTTCGGCCGTATCACCCTCGACCAGGACCTGATCCTGTACCTCTTCGGTACGCCGGGCCAGGACCGCTTCTGGTTCATGTGGGACGACCTGGTCCGCGGCGCCATCGGTGCCGTGGTCCTGGTGGACACCCGGCGTCTCGCCGACTGCTTCCCGGCGGTCGACTACTTCGAGAACAGCGGCCTGCCGTTCGTCATCGCCCTCAACGGCTTCGACGGTCACCAGCCGTACAACCCGGAAGAAGTGCGCGAGGCCCTTCAGATCGGCCCGGACGCTCCGATCATCACGACGGACGCGCGACACCGTGCGGATGCGAAGAGCGCTCTCATCACGCTGGTCGAGCACGCCCTCATGGCACGGCTGCGGTAGCAGCCAAGTAGACGGCTCCCTATGGAAGTTGTCGTAGACGCATTGGAGCCGGCTGTGTCATTTGACACGGCCGGCCTCGGTGTTCATAACGTTTCGACAGAGAATTTCGCTGGCCCCGACACGCATAGCGGTCACCCGATGCCCCTGCGTTCATGAAAGCCCCGTCTTTTGGCGGGGCTCGCTCTTTATGACCGTTTTATCTGTGGTCGGCACCACTCGGAATCACCCGTTCCGAGTGTTTGGAATGGCGCTGCTTGACGTGCTGGAATGCGCTGAACTGCCCAGTAGTCAAGGGCGCTGGTAGATACGGCGGCACACAGTAGGTGCCGACGCCGAGAGGTTGTTGGTCGAGTGAGGCGAAGCATGAACGGTCCCGAGCCGTCGGCACGGGGCAACTTCACCCCGCCGGCGCGCGGAGCGGCGCCCGCACAAGTCGCCGGCCCCGAGCCCACGCAGGCGCCCGCGCCGAGCGGGAGCCGATTCTCCCCGCGCAACTGGCGCGTGCCGACCAGGCTGAACGCGATCCTGCTCATACCCGTGGTGGTCGGCCTCGTCATGGGCGGCTTCCAGGTGAAGAGCTCGATCGACACCTGGCAGGAAGCGCAGGACGCCGAGAAGACGGCGCGCCTCGTGCAGGCGGCACTGAACTACGGCGACAAACTGTTCGTCGAGCGCGACCTCAGCGCCGTGCCCCTGCTGTCCGGCAAGGGCGCCAAGGACGCCACCGTCGTGAAGGTCCGCCGGGACACCGACCTGGCCGCGGACGCCTTCGACGAGGCCGCCCAGAACATGCCCCAGACCCCCGGTCTGGAGCGCCGCCTCACGGTCTTCCGCAACGTCGAGCCCGGTCTCGAGAAGCTGCGGACCGTCGCGTACACCACCAAGCTTCCCGGTGTGCAGACCGAAGAGGGCTACCTCCAGATCCAGCACCCGCTGATGGAGTTCGCCAACGAGCTCGGCCTGGGCACCGGCAACATCACCAGCTACGGCCGTACCGTCTACGCGATCTCGCTGTCCAAGGCCGCGCTGTCGCTGGAGCGGTCCATCGGCCTGCACCTGCTGATCAAGCCGGGTCCCGGCGTCAGCGGCCTCGCCAGCCAGCGCGTCGCCCTCTCCTCGTACGCCTACCTCGAGGGCATCGCCATCGAGGAGTACAAGGGTGGTGGCACCGAGGCCGACACCGCCAAGCTCGAAGAGGCGTCGGCGAAGATCAAGTCGGAGCTGACCGCGAAGGCCAAGGAAGCCGCGGCCGCCGACCCGACCTACGTACCGCCGCCCACGGGCGACAACGAGATGGTCAAGGACCTCGCGTCGCTCGCTTCCCCGCTGGAGAGCGACCGGGCGGTACTCGCCGCCAAGGGCGTCACGGCGCAGAACTGGATGGCGGTCAACACCGCCAAGTACAACGCGTACCGCCAGATCGAGTCGGACCTCGCCGACAAGGCCGTGGCCGAGGCCGGTGACATCTCCGACACGGCTCAGACCGACGCCTTCATCACCGGTGCCATCGTCGTGGTCGCCCTGCTCGCCGCGTTCATCCTGGCCGGCATGGTGGCCCGCCAGATGAGCCGCGCGATGCGCCAGCTCCGCAGCGCCGCCTTCAACGTCGCCGAGCAGCGCCTGCCGATGCTGGTCGACCAGCTCTCGCGCACCGACCCCGGCCGGGTCGACACCCGCGTGCAGCCGATCCCGATCAACACGACGGACGAGATCGGCGAGGTCGCCCGCGCCTTCGACCAGGTCCACCGCGAGGCCGTGCGACTGGCCGCCGAGCAGGCCCTCCTGCGAGGCAACATCAACGCGATCTTCACGAACCTCTCGCGCCGCAACCAGTCGCTGATCGAGGGCCAGCTGACCCTCATCACCGACCTGGAGAACAACGAGGCCGACCCGGACCAGCTCGAGAACCTCTTCCGGCTGGACCACCTCGCGACCCGTATGCGCCGCAACGGTGAGAACCTCCTGGTCCTCGCCGGCGAGGAGCCCGGACGCCGCTGGGACCAGCCGGTCCCGCTGGTCGACGTCCTGCGCGCCGCCTCCTCCGAGGTGGAGCAGTACGAGCGCATCGAGCTCTCCGGTGTCCCGGAGGCCGAGATCCACGGCCGCGCCGTGACCGACCTCGTGCACCTGCTCGCCGAGCTCCTGGAGAACGCGACCACGTTCTCCTCCCCGCAGACCAAGGTCCGTGTCACCGCGACCCGTCTCCCCGACGGCCGCGTCATGGTCGAGATCCACGACAAGGGCATCGGTCTCACGGCCGAGGACTTCGCGGACATCAACCACAAGCTGGCCAACCCGCCGACCGTGGACGCCGCGATCTCGCAGCGCATGGGCCTCTTCGTGGTCGGCCGTCTGTCCGACCGCCACGGCATCCGCGTCCAGCTCCGCCCCTCGGGCGAGCAGGCCGGCACCACGTCCCTCGTCATGCTCCCCGACGCCATCACCCACGGTGGCGGTGGCGAGCAGCAGCCGATGACCGACGAGTTCACCGTGTCGCAGATCATTCCCGAGCAGCAGCAGCATCAGCAGCAGCAGTTCCCGGGCGAGAACTTCGGTGTGCAGCAGCAGCCCGTGCTGACCGCCGCGGACCTCGGTTTCGACGACAGCCGCTACGAGGTCCCGGACGACGCCCGTGACCTGGACCCGGTGGGCCGCTCCCTGATGCGTGAGGAGCGCCGTGCGGCCCTGGAGGCCCAGGCGCAGGGTCCGGAGGCCATCGAGGCCCCCCAGGCCTACGGCGACGCCTTCGACGCCCCGGCCGCCCCCTCGTACGACAACGGACAGCCGTCGTTCGACGGCGCCCAGGCGTACGACGGCGCGCAGGGTGTGCACGAGGAGCAGCAGACCACGTACGACCAGCAGACGTCGTACGAGGAGCCGCAGCAGGCTGCGTACGACGAGGCGTACTTCCCGTCCAATGGCGGCTACCCTGAGCCCTCCTACACGGAGCCGGTCCAGCAGGAGCACGCCGGGATGGGCGGCTCCGCCCCGGAGACGCTGTCGGGCTACGGTGAGCCGTCCTACCAGGACGACTGGCCGCAGCAGGACGCGTACCAGGGCGGGTACCGGCCCGACTACGCTCCGGAAGCGGGATCTCCGCAGGTCGCTGACGCGAACGAGCGGGACAGCGTAGGCTTTGGTCGTCCGGGTCCGGCCGCTTCGGCCCCCCACACGATGACCGACGCGGGCCTCCCCCGCCGCGGACCCGTTCCCGCCGGCAACGGCCGGCGTCCCGCGGAACCGGCGAGGGAGCAGGCGCCGCCCATGTCCTCCGGGAACACGGGCGACGACTGGCGGTCGTCGAACGACGACCGTTGGCAGCGCGCCGAGCAGCTCAAGAAGCCCAAGGCGGGCGGGGTCACCTCGTCCGGTCTGCCGCGGAGGGTGCCCAAGGCCAACCTGGTCGAGGGAACCGCGGAATCGACCCCGCAGGGCGGCCCCCAGGTCTCCCGTGCTCCCGAAGACGTCCGGGGCAGGCTGAGCAACCTGCGTCGCGGCGTGGAGCGGGGACGCAATGCAGGTAGTGAGACGAACGGCCAGGGCCTCGGTCCTGACAGCACCTACAACCAGGAGCGTTAGTTGTGAGCCCGATGAGCCAGGCGGCACAGAACCTGAACTGGTTGATCACCAATTTCGTGGACAACACCCCCGGGGTGTCGCACACGGTGGTGGTCTCCGCCGACGGACTCCTTCTGGCTATGTCCGAAGGCTTTCCCCGTGACCGCGCCGACCAGTTGGCGGCCGTCGCGTCCGGTCTGACCTCTTTGACCGCGGGTGCTTCCCGTATCTTCGAGGGCGGCCACGTGAACCAGACTGTTGTGGAGATGGAGCGAGGATTCCTCTTCCTCATGTCCGTTTCGGACGGTTCTTCACTCGCAGTACTTGCACACCCTGAGGCGGACATCGGTCTCATTGGGTACGAGATGGCGCTTCTGGTGGACCGTGCGGGCACGGTTCTCACTCCGGACCTTCGTGCGGAGCTCCAGGGCAGCCTTCTCAACTAATAGACAGACGGTGCGAATTCGCGTCCCGGGGCCGTAAGGTTTCGGGACGCGGTCCCAGCGTTGGGTGCCCGGCACGGTCGGAGGAGGAGAGAAAGTGGTAACACCCCCAGGCGGTTCGTCTTCGGGCAATTGGTCGTACGGCCCCGGCCAGGGGCAGGGCGACGGTTCAGGCGACCCGAACCGGTACAACTTTCCTCCCTCCGCGCCCAGCCAGCGGCGCCAGCCGTACGCGCCCCAGGGTCCCCAGGGTCCCGGGCCGTCTCCGTACGACCAGCCGTCGGCTCCGCGCATCCAGCCCGTGCAGCCGCAGCGACGCTCGCCCGAGGCGTCCCCCGCCGGGTCGGCGAGCAACCCCCTGGTGCGTCCGTACGCCATGACGGGTGGCCGCACCAGGCCCCGTTACCAGCTCGCCATCGAGGCGCTGGTGCACACAACCGCGCAGCCTCACCAGATGCAGGGCCAGTTGCCCGAGCATCAGCGCATCTGCAACCTCTGCCGGGAGATCAAGTCGGTGGCTGAAATCTCGGCCCTGCTGACCATCCCTCTCGGTGTGGCCAGGATCCTCGTCGCCGACTTGGCGGAAGCGGGCCTGGTCGCCATTCATCAGCCGGGCGGCGACGAGAGCGCCGGCGGCCAGCCAGCCGTGACATTGCTCGAAAGGGTGCTCAGTGGACTTCGCAAGCTCTAGCGGAGGGCCTTCCCGCTCCACCACGTCCGCGAAGATCGTGGTGGCGGGCGGCTTCGGCGTGGGCAAGACCACGTTCGTCGGCGCCGTCTCGGAGATCAACCCGCTGCGCACCGAGGCCGTCATGACGTCTGCTTCGGCGGGCATCGACGACCTCACCCACACCGGGGACAAGAAGACCACGACGGTCGCCATGGACTTCGGACGTATCACCCTGGACCAGGACCTGATCCTGTACCTGTTCGGTACGCCGGGCCAGGACCGCTTCTGGTTCATGTGGGACGACCTCGTGCGCGGCGCGATCGGCGCCATCGTGCTGGTGGACACCCGCCGTCTCGCCGACTGCTTCCCCGCGGTCGACTACTTCGAGAACAGCGGCCTGCCGTTCGTCATCGCCCTCAACGGCTTCGACGGCAGCCAGCCGTACAACCCGGAGGAGGTCCGCGAGGCCCTCCAGATCGGCCCGGACGCCCCGATCATCACGACGGACGCCCGTCACCGCGCGGACGCCAAGTCCGCGCTGATCACGCTGGTCGAGCACGCCCTCATGGCGCGCCTGCGCTAGCGTCCCCCGCTCGCACGACGACGGCCCCCGTTCCTCCACCCGGAGGAACGGGGGCCGTCGTGCGTCGCCGGCCGAACTCCTGCCCCGTACCGCCCCGTTGGGCGGGCGGGTGGCAGGGAGTGCCCGAACACCCGCCCCGGAGGCTCCTGTTGGCCGTGGAGGGCGTCCGCGGGCTTCCGGACACACCACAGCCCCGCCCTCCATCGGAGGACGGGGCTGTCGGCGTCGGACTCTCAGTGCCAGCTGTGCGGCGCCCGGAAACCGGGCTCCCGCTCCAGGCGGCGCCAGCCCGCCTTGCGGTGGGGGCGGTGGGAGGAGTCGGCATCAGTGGGAGCGGAGGCCGCACGGGCCAGGAGGATCGCGGTGATGGCGGCGACCTCCTCGGGCTCGGCGTGGCCCTTCTCGACGCGGATGTCAGGGGTGCTCATAGGTTTCAGTCTCCATGAGAGAGGTTTCCGCGGGGGTACCGCGGAGGATCCGCCGGGTTACTGCGGGGGGTTGCCGTGCTTGCGGGAGGGCAGGTCCGCGTGCTTGGTGTGCAGCATCGCGAGCGACTTGATCAGGACCTCGCGGGTCTCGGCGGGGTCGATGACGTCGTCGACCAGCCCACGCTCGGCGGCGTAGTACGGGTGCATCAGCTCGGCCTTGTACTCCTTGACCATGCGGACGCGCATCGCCTCGGGATCGGCGGCATCGGCGATCTGACGGCGGAAGATGACGTTGGCGGCACCTTCGGCGCCCATCACGGCGATCTCGTTCGTCGGCCAGGCGTAGGTGAGGTCGGCCCCGATGGACTGGCTGTCCATGACGATGTAGGCACCTCCGTACGCCTTGCGCAGGATGAGGGAGATCCGCGGCACCGTCGCGTTGCAGTAGGCGTAGAGCAGCTTCGCGCCGTGCCGGATGATCCCGCCGTGCTCCTGGTCGACACCCGGGAGGAACCCGGGCACGTCCAGCAGCGTGATGATCGGGATATTGAAAGCGTCACACATCTGGACAAAGCGTGCAGCTTTTTCGGATGCCTCGATGTCGAGCACACCCGCCAGACTCTGCGGCTGGTTGGCAACGATGCCGACGACCTGGCCGTCGAGACGGGCCAGCGCGCAGATGATGTTGCGGGCCCAGCGCTCGTGGACCTCGAGGTAGTCGCCGTCGTCGACGAGCTCCTCGATGACCTTGGTCATGTCGTACGGGCGGTTGCCGTCGGCCGGGACCAGGTCCAGCAGCACCTCGCTGCGGCGGTCGGCCGGGTCCGCGGACTCCGCGCGCGGCGGGTTCTCGCGGTTGTTCTGCGGGAGCATCGACAGGAGGTAGCGCACCTCGGCGATGCAGGTCTCCTCGTCGTCGTACGCGAAGTGGCAGACGCCGGAGGTCTCCGCGTGGACGTCGGCGCCGCCCAGACCGTTCTGGGTGATCTCCTCGCCCGTCACCGCCTTGACCACGTCCGGGCCGGTGATGAACATCTGCGAGGTCTCGCGGACCATGAAGACGAAGTCCGTGAGCGCGGGCGAGTAGGCCGCGCCGCCGGCGCAGGGGCCGAGCATCACGGAGATCTGCGGGATGACGCCGGAAGCCTTGGTGTTGCGCTGGAAGATGCCGCCGTAGCCGGCGAGCGCGGAGACGCCCTCCTGGATACGGGCGCCGGCGCCGTCGTTCAGGGACACCAGCGGCGCACCAGCCGCGATGGCCATGTCCATGATCTTGTGGATCTTCGTGGCGTGGGCCTCGCCGAGGGCGCCGCCGAAGATGCGGAAGTCGTGGGCGTACACGAAGACCGTGCGGCCCTCGACCGTGCCCCAGCCGGTGATGACACCGTCGGTGTACGGCTTCTTGGCCTCCAGGCCGAACCCGGTCGCCCGGTGCCGGCGGAGCTGCTCGACCTCCTGGAACGAGCCCGCGTCGAGCAGCAGCTCGATGCGCTCCCGGGCGGTCAGCTTGCCCTTGGCGTGCTGCGCCTCGGTCGCCTTCTCGCTGGGACCCCGCAGCGCCTCCGCACGGATGGCGTGCAGCTCGGCCACCCGGCCACGCGCGTCCGTCGGTTCGCCTGAGGGGATCGTGGAGCTCGCGGTGTCGGCCTCGTCCAAAACGGTCATGTAGCGACCATACGAAGTCCACCAAGGAAAGAGGCCCGTCGACTCTGCACAGTCTCCGGACCGTTTTCCTGGTGCCCCTGAACAGAACCACCATCACATGCAGGCGATCCGACTGCCCGGAGGGGCCTGGGGTTGTCGGGGTCTCACAAACTGTTCGGCCGACCGCCCCCTCACATTCATGAGCGGCCCATGCCGTCACCGGGGTGACGCGGACGCCCGTTCGGCGGTCCGCGCACCCCGGGGGCACGGCTTCGGCGGCCGCCGCGGGCGCGGTGGAGGACGTCCCGGTGGTCGCCCTCGCCGGCGTGACCGTAGTCGAGCTCGCGACCGTTCCCGTGCGAGCGGATGCCGCTCGCGCTCCCGGTCTCGACGCCGGACGGATGCGACCCACCGTGACATCACGCGCACACTCCGGATGCTGTTGAAACTTGAACGGAATAGGTCTACGGTTGCCCACGTTGGCATCGTTGAACATTCAACAGACTCACGCCGTGGCTCTCCCCGGAACCGCGGCCCGTCCCCCCAAGGAGCACCTCATGGGTATCTTCGGCCGCAAGACCACCGACACCGCCACGACCTCCGCCGCCGCGACGGCCACCGCGCCGGCCGCCGCCGTCAGCCCGGACCTGGCCGCGCTGACCGGCGACTACACCATCGACCCGGCCCACTCGACGATCGGCTTCGTCGCCCGGCACGCGATGGTGACCAACGTCAAGGGCAGCTTCAAGGACTTCGAGGGCACCCTGCACCTGGACGGCGGCGACCCGTCGCGGTCCACGGCCTCCCTCGACATCACGATGGACAGCATCGACACCGGTTCCGCCGACCGCGACGGCCACCTCAAGAGCGCCGACTTCTTCAAGACCGACGAGTTCCCGGCGATGACGTTCCGCTCCGTCAAGGCGGAGGCCCTCGGCGGTGACGACTACCGGATCACCGGCGACCTGGAGATCCTCGGCACCACCAAGCAGATCAGCATCGACCTGGAGTTCAACGGCTCCGCGAAGGACCCGTTCGGCAACGAGCGCGTGGGCTTCGAGGGCAAGGCCGAGATCCTGCGCTCCGAGTGGGGCCTCACCTGGAACGCGGCCCTGGAGACCGGCGGCGTCCTCGTCTCCGACAAGATCAAGCTGAACTTCGACATCTCGGCGATCAGGAACGCCGGCTGAGTCACCGGCCCGTGGCCCACCGAGCGCGCCCGCCCGCTTTCTCCGTAAGGGAGGAGGCGGGCGCTCTCGTGTCCGGCCCCGGGGAGGGCCGCGGGGAGGGCCGCGGGGAGGGCCGCGGGGCGCGCCCGGCCTCAGAAACCGCCGCCGAAGTCGCCGCCGCCCCCGCCGAAGTCCCCTCCCCCGCCGTCACCGAAGCCGCCGCCGAAGTCGCCGGAGTCGAAGTCGGCGCCGGAGACATCGCCTCCGTCGTAGCCGCCGCCGAAGTCGCCGTACCCGGTGCCGTACGCGGCCCCGTACCCGGGGCTCGCCATGATGCTGCCGAGCACGGTCCCGACGAGCAGGCCCGGCAGCAGGCCGCCGCCGAAGTAGCCGCCCGCCCAGGGGCCGTACGCCGGGCCCGCGTCCCAGTACGGTCGGCGGCCGTATTCCGTCTCGACCTCGCGCACCGCCGGCTGTTCGCCCCCGGTGAGACGCATCCAGTCCGCCTTGCAGACCGGGACCTCGCGGGGCGCGCCCCCGGCGGGTGTCCAGGCCGCGTCGGCGACGGACGGGCCGTGCCGGGGGTCGAAGAAGCAGGGCGCGCGCCGCTCGGGCACCGGGCGGCCCTCGCGGCGCGCCGCGAGCACGGCGAGGGAGAAGCGGCCCTCCTCCAGGGACTGGGTGACGGCGCGCACGTCCTCGGGGCGCCGGGCCTGCGCCATGGACGACTTCGCCTGGTCGTAGGCGTCCAGCGCGCGTTCGTAGTCCGCGCGCATCGCGTCGTCGGCGCCGGCCTCGGCGGGGTGGAAGTCCAGCCGGTCGAGTTCCTCGCCGAAGGCGGTGATGTCCTCGTCCACGACCACGCGGAGCCGGTCCAGCGCGGCACGCTGTTCCTCCTCCTGCCGGCGCCGGTTGCGCCGTACGACCGTGTACGCGCCCGCGCCGCCGATCACGGCCACCGCGCCGACCGCGATCAGCGCTCCCGTCGAGACGCCTCCGTCGTTCGAGCCGCCGCCCCAGCTCTCGGGGGCCGCGCCGTGGATGTTGGCGAGCGCGCGGTCGGTGAACTCGTTGAGCTGGGTGTTCGCGTCCGACACGCCCTGGACGCTGGTGACGAGGTTCTGCACGGCCGAGCGGGACATCACCGCGGAGTCGGCGCGGGCGTCGAAGCGGTCGCCGAGCCTGATCGCGTAGAGGCCGGTGATCCCGGTGTCGGTGCGCAGGTTCCGGAACAGGTTCGCGGTGGGGAAGTCCGCGGGGAGCACCGCGACGAAGACCGGCTTGTCCGCCTTCTTGATCTTGGCGGCGAGGGCGTCGGCCTCCGTGGCGGAGAGCTGGCCGGAGGCGGCCGGGTCCACGTAGACCGGGCCCTTCCGCAGGGCCGCCGCGACGGTGGAGACATCGGTGGCGGCGTGGGCCCCGGGCGCCGGGAGCCACACCAGCGCCAGGGCCGCGAGCATCAGTGCGACCAGCAGGCCTGGAAGTCCTCGGGTGAGTGCGGCCCTCATGCCTTGAAGCTACCCGAACCGGAGCGAAACCGGACATCGGCAGAGCGGCCTGCCGCGGCCGCCGGAACGCGGGCCGGCCGGGGCTGACGGTTCAGCCCCGGCCGGCCCTCCCGTTTCTCCCTCAGGCCGCGCGGTACGCCTGGGCCAGCTTCGCCACCGCCTCTCCGTAGTGGCCGGTCAGCAGGAGATGGTCCGCGTCCGCGAAGGGACCCGCGTTCGCCGCGGTGACCGACGTGCCGATCTTCTGCTGGACGAGCAGGCGGGCCTTGGTCACGACCGCGCGGGCCGTCCTGTCGGCGCCGCTCCGCTCCGCCGCCGAGGCCACCCGGGCGAGCTCCCGCAGCGTGGTGGCGCCACCCCCCGGTGTCTTCGTCAGCGTGGTGAGCCCCCAGCCGTACGGGAACTGCGGATCGTAGGAGGCGTCACCGACGTTGATCGGGAGCTGGGCCTCCGCCTTGGGCCAGGTGACCGGGAGCTGCCCGGTGAAGGCGCGCTTTCCGTAGAGGACGTCCGCGACCCCGTCGCCCTCGGTGCCCGGCAGCCAGGAGGCGACGAGGGCGTCGATGCCGCCGAGCCGGTCGCCGATCAGCTGCGGGCGGCCCGAGACGACCAGCACGGCGCACTTCATGGCCGCGCACACCTTGTCGACGGCCGCCTTGTCCGCCGCGGTCAGCTCCAGGTCGTTGCCGTTGCCGACGTCGCCGACGCCCTCCGCGTACGGGGTCTCGCCGACGACGACCACGCCGACGTCGTACCCGCCCGTCGGTGCCGAGGCGTCCTTGGAGTACGTGACGTCACCGCCGGCGTTCCGCATGCCCTGGAGGACCGTCGTCCCCTTGGTGATGTTCCCGGACGAGCCCTGCCAGGTGAGGGTCCAGCCGCCGGTCTGGTTGCCGAGGTCGTCGGCGTTCGAACCGGCGACGTAGACCTTCTGGGACTTCTTCAGCGGCAGGACGCCGCCCGCGTTCTTCAGCAGGACCTGGGACTCGGCCGCCGCCTGCCGTGCCACGGAGCGGTGCGCGGCGGAGCCGATCCGCGAGGCGCCGTCGGTGTCCGCGTACGGCTTCTCGAAGAGCCCCAGCTCGAACTTCTGGGTGAGGACGCGCGACACGGCGTCGTCGATCCGCCGCTGGGTGACGCGGCCCGCCTTCACCTCGTCCGTGAGCGTCGTCCGGAAGTCCTTGTAGGAGTACGGCACCATCATCATGTCCACGCCCGCGTTGACCGAAGTGCGCACGTGCGAGGCGTAGTCGCCGGGGAGCTGGTCGATGGCGTTCCAGTCGCTGATGACGAAGCCGTGGAAGCCCATCCGGCCCTTGAGCACGCCGTTGATCATGTCGGCGCGGGCGTGCATCTTCACCGGGCCCTGACCGTCGCCGATGATGTCGAGCGAGGAGTACGACGGCATGACCGAGCCGACGCCCCGGTCGACCGCGGTCTTGAACGGCGCCAGGTGGACGGCCTCCAGCTCCTGCCGGGTGACCTTGGTGACGCCCTGGTCGAGGGTGTACGAGCCCGTCGTGGACGTGCCGTACCCGGTGCCGCCGTCGCCGACGAAGTGCTTGGCGGTCGCGAGGACCCTGTCGTCGTCCTTCAGGTCACTGCCGTCGCGGGCACCCTGGAGGCCCTGGACGACCGTCTCCATGGACTTCACGAGCGCCGGGTCCTCGCCGAAGGACTCGTAGGAGCGGCCCCAGCGTTCGTCGCGGGTCACGCACAGGCAGGGCGCGAAGTCCCAGGGGATGCCGGTGGCGCGGACCTCGGAGGCGGTCACCGCGCCCGTCCGCTCCGCCAGAGCGGGATCGCGGGTGGCGCCGATGCCGATGTTGTGGGGCATGACCGTCGCGCCGGCGAGGTTGTTGTGGCCGTGCACCGCGTCCACGCCGTAGATCAGCGGGATCTGGAACCGGGTGGCCTGCGCGCGGAGCTGGTAGCCGTCGATCATCGACGCCCAGGCCGCCGCGGTGTTGGGGGTCGGTGTGGAACCGCCGCCGGAGAGCAGGGACCCGAGGTCGTAGGCGGCGATGTCGCCGCCCGTGCCGATCGCGCCGCGCTCGGCCTGGGTCATCTGCCCGGTCTTCTCCTCCAGGGACATCCTGGAGACGAGGTCGGCGACCCGCTTCCGCACGGGCAGTTTCGGGTTCAGATACGGCAGCCCGTGGGCGTCGATGACGACCTGCGGGGTCTCGGCGGGGGCCTTGGCCCCGGTCACCGTGAGCTTGAGGGGGATCGTCTCGGCCGCTTCGGCGGACTTGTCGCGCAGGGTCCGGACGGTGACGGTACGGCTCGTGCCGGACGTCGTACCCGCCGGGAAGGTGATCTCGCCCTTCACGGGGGTGTAGTCCCTGCCCGGCGCGGCGCCGCCGCCCGCGCTCTCGTAGGCGACGGTGACGGGCTCGTCGATCGGGGCGGAGCCGGTGGTGGCGACGGAGACCCTCACCCGCGCCGTGCCGCCCTCCTCGACCGGGTAGACCGCCGAGTCGGTGCTGACGGAGGCGCGCAGGGACTGGTCGGCCTTGCCGTACAGCTCGACGTCGTCCAGGGCGAACTGCCCCGGGGCGCCGACCGGGAGGGTGAGGGCGTAGCCCCACATCTGCGTCAGGCCGAGGACCTGGTCGATGCCGCCGACGGGCTGGTAGTCCGTGCGGTAGACGAAGTCGGCGAAGGGGATCTCGACCTGTTTCCAGCCGCTGAAGTCATCGGTGAAGGAGGTCGTCCACAGCTCCGAGGCCTCGCCGTTGGCGCCGCCGTCCTTGATCTCGAAGGAGATCTTCTTGGCGGTGTTCCGGCCGTCCCACCAGAAGCGGATGCCCTTGTGCGCGGACCAGTCGTGGGCCGGCTGGTCCGCCGCGAAGTCGTGGGTGAATCCGCCGTAGCCGCTGATGTCGTAGTCGCCGGTGAGGACCTTGGCGCCCTCGGGTGCGTCGGAGCGCGCGGTCAGGGCGAGTCTCGGCGGGTCGTCGCTGTCGCCGCCCCAGGTGAAGAGGCCCTCGGCGGGCTGGTTCGCGAAGGGCACCTCGCCCTCGAAGCGGTCGACGGGGACGGGCGCGGGTTCATCGGCCGCCGCCGTTCCCGCCGAGGCGAGCGGAAGCAGTCCGGCGATCAGCGCGGCACCGGCCAGCAGAGCGGTTCTTCGTACGGAGTTCCGATCGAGCCCGGTCAATGGGGTTCCCCTCGACTCTCACGTGGTGCGGACGACGTGGTTCCTGACGATGACGTGCCGCTCTGTTCCCTCGCTCGTCTCACGACTTAGATCACGGCGTGAGTTAACTGGTGCCCCGGCAACCCGTCAAGACTTCACGCCAGAACCGGTACAGACTCAAGTCCCGGCCGGATCAGGGCAGTTGTTCCTTCAAAGTCTGAACGCGCAACCCCTTGACGCGCCTTCGCAGCCGTCATTTACTCACGCCTCGCACGCCTCCCAACCCCCACCTCCAGAAGGGCGGCGCTCCATGAGGAGATCCACCAGGAGATCCACTCGGACGGCCCGGCTGATCGTCGCCGGGCTGCTCGCCACCGCGGGATTCACGGCGGCCGCGCCCGCGCACGCCGCGGGCGAACAGGTCACCGCCTATCTGACGACGACGGACGACGCCGGCGGACGGCATGTCGTGCGCGGCCTCCAGGCGCAGGCGCCGTTCGCCTTCCAGTCGGGCAGCGGCGGCGGTGGCGAGAACATCACCGTCGACGAGAACACGCGGTACCAGAGCTTCACCGGCGGCGGCGCCTCCTTCACGGACACCGCGGCCTGGCTGATGAACAGCAGCGGCGCGCTGTCGCAGAGCACCCGTGACGCGGCGATGCGCAAGCTCTTCTCCCCCACGGACGGGATCGGACTGTCCTTCCTGCGCAACCCGATGGGCGCCTCCGACCTCGCGCGCTACGGCTACACCTATGACGACGTGCCGGCCGGGCAGAGCGACCCGAACCTGGCCCGGTTCTCCGTCGCGCACGACCTGGCCGACGTGGTCCCGCTGACCAGACAGGCACTCCAGCTCAACCCCTCCCTGACGGTGATGGCCTCGCCGTGGACGGCGCCGGCCTGGATGAAGGACAGCGGGTCGCTGAACGGCGGCTGGCTGAAGGCGGAGGACTACGGCGCGTACGCCTCGTACTTCGTGAAGTACCTCCAGGCGTACCGGGACCAAGGCATCCCGGTCTCGTACGTCACCGCGCAGAACGAGCCGACCTGCTGCTCGGGCTATCCCTCGATGAGCTGGAACGCCTCGGGGCTCGCCTACTTCACCAAGAGCGAGCTGCTGCCCAGGCTCCAGGCGGCCGGGCTGTCCACGAAGGTGCTCGCCCACGACTGGAACTGGGACGTGTACGACTCCTACGCCGCCCAGACCGTCGACGACGCCGCGGTCCGCTCGCACCCGAACTTCGGCGGGATCGCCTGGCACGGCTACGGCGGTGACATCGCCAAGCAGACGAGTGTGCACAACCAGTACCCCGGCCTCGACGCCTTCGGGACCGAGCACTCCGGCGGCACCTGGATCGCGAACCAGCAGCGCGAGGACATGCTCAACATCGTCGACTACACCCGCGACTGGGCGAAGTCGGTGACCAAGTGGTCGCTCGCCGTGGACCAGAACAAGGGCCCGCACAACGGGGGTTGTGGCACCTGCACCGGGCTGATCACCGTGCACAACGGCGACGGGGCGAGCGGGACCGTCGACTACACGGTCGAGTACTACACGATGGGCCATCTGACGAAGTTCGTCCGGCCCGGGGCGCAGCGGATCGCCTCCACCGCCTCGTCCACCGTCCCGAACGTCGCCTGGCGCAACCCGGACGGCGGCAAGGCACTGATCGCCTACAACGACGCGTCCACCGCCAGGACCGTCACCATCAACTGGGGTTCCCAGCACGCCACTTACTCGCTGCCGGGCAAGACCTCGGCGACGTTCACCTGGTCCGGCACCCCGTCGGGCGGCGGCAGCCAGTCCGGCGCGTTCGTCGGACTGGCCGGCAAGTGCCTCGACGTGGCGGGGGCGTCGAACGCCAACGGCACCGCGGTCCAGCTCTACGACTGCAACGGCAGCGCCGCGCAGTCCTGGACCGTCGGGTCCGACGGATCGGTGCGCGCGCTCGGCAAGTGCCTCGACGTCACCTCGGGCTCGACGTCCGACGGCGCCAGGATCCAGCTCTACGACTGCAACGGCTCGGGCGCCCAGCAGTGGTCGTACAGATCGTCGACGGGTGACGTGGTCAACACGGCGGCGAACAAATGCCTCGACGTGACGGACAACTCGTCCGCGAACGGGGCGCGGGCGCAGATCTGGTCGTGCACGGGGGCCGCCAATCAGAAATGGCAGCTCCGGTAGCCGCCCGGCACCGCGAAGGAACCGGGACGTGGTGAACGCGGTGAACGCCGGAGGGTGCGGTTCGCGCGCCCTCCGGCGTTCGGGGCGGGTCTACGAGGCGGGTTCGACCCCGGCCCGGAGCAGGCCGTAGGTGTACGCGTCCTCCAGCGCCTGCCACGACGCGGCGATGACGTTCTCCGCCACGCCGACCGTGGACCACTCCCCCGTGCCGTCGGACGTGGAGATCAGGACGCGGGTCGTGGACTGCGTGCCGTGCTTGCCCTCCAGGATGCGGACCTTGTAGTCGACCAGCTCCAGCTTGGCGAGCTGCGGGTAGAGCGTCTCCAGGGCCACGCGCAGGGCGCGGTCGAGGGCGTTGACCGGCCCGTTGCCCTCGGCGGTGGCGACGATGCGCTCGCCCTTGGCGAAGAGCTTGACCGTGGCCTCGTTGGCGTGGCTGCCGTCGGGGCGGTCCTCGACGATGGCCCGCCAGGACTCGACCTCGAAGTAGGTGCGCTTGCGGCCTTCGGCCTCCTCGCGGAGCAGGAGCTCGAAGGAGGCGTCGGCGGCTTCGTAGGTGTAGCCCTCGAGTTCGCGCTCCTTGACGCGTTCGACGACCCGGGCGACCAGTTCGCGGTCGTCGCCGAGGTCGACGCCGAGCTCCTTGCCCTTGAGCTCGATGGAGGCGCGGCCGGCCATGTCGGAGACCAGCATCCGCATGGTGTTGCCGACCTGTTCGGGGTCGATGTGCTGGTACAGATCGGGGTCGACCTTGATGGCGGAGGCATGCAGGCCCGCCTTGTGCGCGAACGCCGACACTCCCACGTACGGCTGGTGGGTGGAGGGGGTCAGGTTGACGACCTCGGCGATCGCGTGCGAGATCCGCGTCATCTCCCGCAGCGCGCCCTCGGGGAGCACCTTCTTGCCGTACTTGAGCTCCAGGGCCGCCACCACGGGGAACAGGTTGGAGTTCCCGACCCGCTCGCCGTAGCCGTTCGCGGTGCACTGCACGTGCGTGGCACCCGCGTCGACGGCGGCCAGGGTGTTGGCGACCGCGCAGCCGGTGTCGTCCTGGGCGTGGATGCCGAGGCGGGCGCCGGTGTCCGCGAGGACGGTGGAGACCACGGCCTGCACCTGCGCCGGGAGCATCCCGCCGTTGGTGTCGCACAGCACCACCACGTCGGCGCCGGCCTCGTGCGCGGCCCGCACCACGGACTTCGCGTAGGCGGGGTTGGCGCGGTAGCCGTCGAAGAAGTGCTCGCAGTCCACGAACACCCGGCGGCCCTGTGCCACCAGGTGGGAGACGGTGTCGCGGACCATCTCCAGGTTCTCCTCCAGCGTGGTGCGCAGCGCCAGCTCCACATGCCGGTCGTGGGACTTGGCGACCAGCGTGATCACCGGGGCACCCGAGTCCAGGAGTGCCTTGACCTGGGGGTCCTCCGAGGCCTTGCCGCCCGCCCTGCGGGTCGCTCCGAAGGCCACGAGCTGGGCGTGCCGGAAGTCGATCTCCTGGGCGGCGCGGGCGAAGAACTCGGTGTCGCGGGGGTTGGCGCCGGGCCAGCCGCCCTCGATGAAGCCCACCCCGAAGTCGTCCAGGTGCCGCGCGATGGCCAGCTTGTCCGCCACGGTGAGGTTGATGCCCTCGCGCTGCGCGCCGTCGCGCAGCGTCGTGTCGAAGACGTGGAAGGAATCGTCGACTTCGCTGGTTTCCGTCATGGTCTCAAGGCTCCTGTATTGAAACTCGGTCTACCGGAATGACCGGCTCCACCGTCCCCCAATGATCCCTCGCGCTGCGCTCCCGGCTGAAGGTGGGCCAGAAATGCGAAAAACCCCTCGCGGGTGCGAGAGGTCTGCGCGCGGGTCGAGAACGACGGTGTCCGCCCGTACCTGGTCGTACGTGGCGGTCACTGCGGACCGGCGCGCCTGCTGCCAATAATCATGGCGAACGAGAGCACGGGGGCAGTGTGGCACATACCGCCCCCGTGATCACACGGTGTCTCAGGATGCGAGCACTGGGCTACATGATCGGCGGACGCCGGCCGCTCAGCGCAGCGACTCGTCGAGGAACTCCCGCACGTGGGACAGGACCTGCTCGCGGCTGGTGCCGCGCAGGCCGATCGCCACATGGATGGAGAAGCCGTCCAGCAGGGCGCGCAGCCGGGCGCCGAAGCGGTCCGCGTCGACGGGCCGGAACTCGCCGCGCGAGACGCCCTCCGCGAGCAGCGCGACGAGGTCCCGGTGCCAGGCGCCCTCGATGGCGGCCTGGCGGTCCCGGGCGTCGTCGTCCGCGTTCTGGGAGTGGTTCCAGACCTCCAGCCACAGGGTCCAGTGCGGGTCCCGGTGGCCGTCGGGGACGTACAGGTCGACGTAGGCGTCCAGGCGCTCGCGGGCGGTTCCGCGCGCGGCGAGCAGCCGGCCGCGCTCGGCGCCGAGGCGGCCCTCGCTCCACTCCAGGGTGCGCAGCAGCAGCTCGTCCTTGGAGCGGAAGTAGTAGAGGAGATGGCCGCTGCTCATGCCGACCTCACGGCCGAGCGCCGCCATGGTGAGTTTCTCCAGACCGCGTTCGGCGATCATCTCCATGGCGGCGGCGAGGACCTCCTCGCGCGGTGGCGCGTTCTTCCGCGCACCGGCCATCCGTGACTCCCCTTGTCAGACCTTCGGCTGCTGCTGGGTGATGCAGTGGATGCCACCGCCGCCCGCGAAGATCGTACGTGCGTCCACCAGGGTGACGGTCCGCTCGGGGAAGAGCCGGCGGAAGATGTCCGCGGCGGTCTCGTCGCGCGGGTCGTCGAAGCCGCACAGGACGACGCCGTCGTTGCAGAGGTAGTGGTTGATGTACGAGTAGTCGGCCCAGTGGCCGTCGGCCTCCAGGGCGGTCGGGGCGGGGACCTCGACGACCTCGATGGCGCGCCCGCGCGCGTCGGTCTGGGCCTTGAGCAGCCCGATGACCTCCCGGCTCACCTCGTGGTCGGGGTGCGCGGGGTCCTGCTGGGAGTGGGCGACGATCACGCCGGGCCGGGCGAAGGCGGCGACGATGTCGACGTGGCCGAGGGTGCCGAAGCCGTACGGGGGGTAGTCGCCGGTCAGGCCGCGCGGCACCCAGATGGCCTTCTCGGTGCCGAGCTGGGCGTGGATCTCCGCCTCGACCTGCTCGCGGCTCCAGCCGGGGTTGCGCTCGGGGCCGAGCTGGACGGTCTCGGTGAGCAGCACGGTGCCCTCGCCGTCGACGTGGATCGCGCCGCCCTCGTTGACCAGCCGCGAGGCGTACGTCTTCGCGCCGGCCAGTTCGGCGACCTGGGCGCCGATCTTGGAGTCGTGCTCCCAGCGGGCCCAGTCCTGGGCGCCCCAGCCGTTGAACGTCCAGTCGACGGCGGCGAGTCCGCCCTGTCCGTCGGTGAGGAAGGTGGGGCCGATGTCGCGCATCCAGGCGTCGTCGAGTTCCCGCTCGACGGTGTCGATGCCGGGGCCGAGGAGTTCGGCGGCCGGCCCGGACTGGCCCGGGCCGCACACGACGGTGACGGGTTCGAAGCGGCGGACCGCGCGGGCCACCTCGGCCCAGGCGGCACGGGAGGCGGCGAGGTCCTCGGGGCTGTCGAAGGTGGGGTTGGGGCCCGGCCACGCCATCCAGGTGCGCTCGTGCGGGGTCCACTCGGCGGGCATGCGGAAGCCGTCGGCGGCAGCAGACATGGGGTGTTCCTTACAGGCTGTGTCCATCAGAGGAAGTACAGGCGGTTGAGGGAGACCGCGTCGGCGGGCTCGGAGTGCAGCGGTTCGCCGTCGAGGGTGACGAGGCCGGTGCGCCCGTCCACGTCGACCGCTCCGGTACGGGAGTTGAGGCGCAGGTCGGCGGGACCGATGCCGCGGGTGCCGCGGACCGCCACACGGCGGCGGCGGGTGGGCATGGTGTCGTTGCCCTGGTCGAGGGCGGCCTGGGCGACGAAGGCCACGGAGATCTCGGCGGGGGTCGCGCCGTGCGCTCCGAACTGCGGTCCGAGGACGAGGGGTTCGCAGGTGTCGGTGGCGGCGTTCGGGTCGCCGACCACTCCGTAGGCCGGGAAGCCGGCCTTCAGGACGAGCTGCGGTTTGGCGCCGAAGTACTCGGGGCGCCACAGCACGATGTCGGCGAGCTTGCCGGTCTCGATGGAGCCGACCTCGTGGGCGAGGCCGTGCGCGATGGCGGGGTTGATGGTCAGTTTGGCCATGTAGCGCAGGACGCGTTCGTTGTCGTGGTCCTCGGGGGCGCCGAACTGGGCCTTCATCTTGCCGGCCATGGCGAAGGTGCGGCGCACGGTCTCGCCGGCACGGCCCATGCCCTGGGCGTCGGAGGAGGTGATGCCGATGGCGCCCAGGTCGTGCAGGACGTCCTCGGCGCCCATGGTCCCGGCGCGGATGCGGTCGCGGGCCATGGCGGCGTCGCCGGGCAGGTCGGTCTTCAGGTCGTGGACGGAGACGATCATGCCGTAGTGCTCGGCGACCGCGTCCCGGCCGAAGGGCAGGGTCGGGTTGGTGGAGGAGCCGATGACGTTCGGGACGCCGGCCATCTTCAGGACGTTCGGGACGTGGCCGCCGCCGCAGCCCTCGATGTGGAAGGCGTGGATGGTGCGGCCCTCGAGCACCTTGAGGGTGTCCTCGACCGACAGGCACTCGTTCAACCCGTCGCTGTGCAGGGCCACTTGGACGTCGTGGTCCTCGGCGACGCGCAGCGCGGTGTCCAGGGCGCGGGTGTGCGCGCCCATGTCCTCGTGGACCTTGAAGCCGCTCGCGCCGCCCTCGGCGAGTGCCTCCACGAGCGGGGCGTCGTGGGAGGACGAACCCCGGCCCAGGAAGCCGATGTTGACGGGCCAGGCGTCGAAGGCGGAGAACGCGTGGCGCAGCGCCCAGGGCGAGTTGACGCCGACGCCCCAGACCGGGCCGAACTCCTGGCCGATGATCGTGGTGACGCCGGAGGCGAGCGAGGCCTCCATGATGCGCGGCGACAGCAGATGGACGTGGGTGTCGACGGCTCCGGCGGTGGCGATGAGTCCCTCGCCGGAGACGATGGACGTGCCGGTGCCGACGACGACGTCGACGCCGTCGAGCGTGTCGGGGTTGCCGGCCCGTCCGATCGAGCAGATGCGGCCCTCGCGGATGCCGATGGACACCTTGCGGATGCCCTGGACGGCGTCGATGACCACGACGTTGCTGATGACGACGTCGCAGGTGTCCCGGACGGCCGCGGCCTTGAGGTGCAGTCCGTCGCGGGCGGTCTTGCCGAACCCGGCGAGGAACTCGTCGCCGGGGAGCTGGGCGTCGGACTCGACGCGAATGGTCAGCCCCGAGTCGCCGAGCCGGACCCGGTCGCCGGCGCGGGGGCCGTGGGTGGCGGCGTACTCGTACGGGGTGAGGCGGCGCGCCTCGGCGGGGTGTCCTCCGGGGCGGCTCATCGCCCGGCCTCCTTCTCGCGGGTGTCCGGTACGCCGAGGTAGCCGCAGGCGGCGGCCCGGCGCAGGGCCTCTTCCCTGGCTCCGGGCGCGTCCAGGGGGCCGTCGACCAGACCGGCGAAGCCGATCGCGACGCGTGCTCCGCCGATGGGCAGGAGCCCCACCTCGCCGCTCTCCCCCGGGCCGAAGCGGACGGAGGAGCCGGCCGGGACGGCCAGCCGCATGCCGTAGGCGGCCGGGCGGTCGAAGTCGAGCCGCGGGTTGGCCTCGAAGAAGTGGAAGTGGGAGGTGACGGAGACGGGCACCGCGGCCGTGTTCGTCACGGTCAGGTGGACGACGGCCTCGGGCTCGGCGTGCTCGGGGCCCGGCAGCAGGGCGCCGGGTGCCCGCTCGCCGAGGCCGCCGCCGATGGGGTCGCCGACCACGGCGAGGCGCGAGCCGTCGTCGAAGACGGCCTCGACGTGCACCTCGGTCACGATGTCCGCGACGCCGGGCAGGACGTCCTCGGGGCCGAGGACGGACCGGGCCGCCTCGACGGCCTCGGCGAGGCGTCCGCCGTCGCGGGCGATCTCGCAGACGGTGTCCGCGATCAGCGCGGTGGCCTCCGGCACGTTGAGCCTGAGGCCGCGCGCCCGGCGGGCCCGGGCCAGCTCGGCGGCCGAGAACAGCAGCAGTCGGTCACGTTCCGTGGGGGTCAGTCTCACGCCGCGACACCTCCTCGCCTTCCTCCGTTTAGAGCATCACTCTAAACGTCGGATTCATGGAAGGGAAACATTGACGGATAAGCATCGGAGGCACCACATTGAGCGTCGCTCTAACTCGTGATGCCGCCCGCACCACGCCAGGTGGCCGTCAAAGGAGACCAGCCATGCCGATCGAACAGCGCGGAGTCGACACGATCCCGGACGAGGAACGCACCAGCGGGCCGCGCGACCTCGTGTCGATCCTGCTCGGTTCCAACCTCTGCCTCGGGGTGATCATCTTCGGCTGGCTGCCGCCCTCGTTCGGGCTCGACTGGTGGTCCTCCGTGAGCTCGATCGTGGCAGGCACGGTCGTCGGAACCGCGCTCACCGCGCCGCTGGCCCTGGTCTCGCTCAGGACCGGCACCAACCTCTCCACCTCCTCCGGCGCCCAGTTCGGCGTGCGCGGACGGCTGGTCGGCTCGGTCGTCGGCCTCCTGCTCGCCCTCGGCTACACCGCGCTGACCGTGTGGATCGGCGGTGACGTGATGATCGGCGTCCTCGGCCGCCTCTTCGGACTCCCGGCGAACGGCGTCTCGTACGCCGTGGTGTACACGGTGCTCGCCGCCGCCACGGTCGCGGGCGCCGTCTACGGCTACCGGGTGCTGCTCGCCATGTCCCGCGCCCTCGCGATCGGCATGTCGGCCCTGCTCGTGGTCGGCGTGATCGCGTACGCCCCGCACTTCACCACCGCGGCGCTCCCGGAGGCGGGCGGCTATCTGCTCGGCTCGTTCTGGCCCACCTGGCTGCTCGCCGCCGTCGCCGCCGGTCTGTCGGGCCCGATCGCCTTCATCACGCTGCTGGGTGACTACACCCGCTACATCTCGCCCGAGCGGCACTCCTCCCGTACGGTCCTGCACGGCACCTGGCTCGGCCTGATCGCCGGTCTGCTGGTGCCCCAGCTCTTCGGCACCTTCACCGCGTACGGGGCCCGCGCGGCCCTCGACTACGCGGGACCGCTGGTCTCCGCGTCCCCCGGCTGGTACCTGGTCCCGCTGCTGCTGGCGGCCTCCGCGGGCTCGGTGGGCAACGCCGGTCTGATGCTGTACTCCATGGGCCTCGACCTCGACGCGATCCTGCCCCGCGCCTCGCGCGCCCGGGCCACCTGCGCGGTCGCCGTCGTCGCCATGCTCTGCGTGTTCGTCGGCCACTACGCCTGGAACGCCCAGTCCGCGATGACGTCGTTCGTCCTGCTGCTGACCGCGATCGGCACGCCGTGGGCGGTCATCACCCTGATCGGTTTCGTCCGCTGCCGCGGGATCTACGACGCCGACGCCCTCCAGGTCTTCAACCGCCGTTCGCACGGCGGCGTCTACTGGTACCGGGCCGGCTGGAACGTCCGGGCCACGGCGGCCTGGGCGCTGGGCGCCGCGGTCGGCCTCCTGGCCGTGTCCCTGCCGTCGTACGAGGGCCCGCTGCTGTCCCTGACGGGCGGAGTGGACTGCAGCTTCATCCTCTCCGGCCTGGTCGGCGGCCTCACCTACCTGGCCCTGACGGCGAACGCCACGTCACACCGGATCGAGCCCGTCCAGGAACCGGCCCGCGCCGAAAGCCGGCTTTAGGTCGCTCCACCAGGTGGCGCGCTCGTCGTAGGCGGCGAAGAACGGGCGCCCCACCAGGTCCGGATCGCGGGCCTGGATGAGGTGCAGCACGAAGACCTTCTCGCCCGCGACCTCCGCCGTCCCGTCCACGCAGACCTTGCCCGGCATCGCCGACATCACCGGGCCGCGCACGGTCCGCGCGAGCCCGGACACCTGGGCGTAGGCGTCGCGGAAGATCTCGTGGCAGCGGGCCAGCGGCACCCCGAAGTAGCCCTGCGGGCCGGTGTCCCGCTCGACGAACTGGTAGTAGGGCACCGCCCCCAGCGCGGTCGTCTCGTTCCACAGCTCGGCCCACGCCCCGGCGCTGTCGTTGATCCCCCTGACCAGCGGACCCTGACAGCGGATCACGGCCCCCGTGTCGCGCACCCGGCGCATCGCCGCGCGCACGGCCGGGGGCCGCAGCTCCTGGGGATGCGTGAAGTGGGCCATCAGGGCGAGGTTCCGGCCGCTCGCGACCACCTTCTCCAGCAGCCTCAGTAGGTCGTCCGCGTCGCGGTCGGTGAGGAAACGGTACGGCCAGAAGGCGAGCGACTTCGTCCCGATACGGATCGACCGGATCGTGTCGATCTCCAGGAGCGGTTCGACGTACCGGCGCAGCACCTCGGTGCTCATCACCAGCGGATCGCCGCCCGTGATCAGGGCGCTGGTGACCTCCGGGTGGGCGCGCAGATAGGCCGACGTGGCGGCGATGTCGTCGGTGGCGATGCGCAGGTCGGACTCGCCGACGAACTGCGGCCAGCGGAAGCAGTACGTGCAGTAGGCGTGGCAGGTCTGGCCCTGGCGCGGGAAGATCAGCACCGTCTCCGGGTACTTGTGCTGGAGACCGGTCAGGCGGACGCCCTCGTGCACGGGGACGTTGGCGTCGAGCTGACCCGAGGGATGCGGGTTGAGCTTCATCCGGATCTCGTGGGCCGCGCGCAGCACGTCCGTCTTCGGGGCGTCCTGGGAGAGCAGGTCGGCCATCTGTTTGAGGTCGGGCTCGGGCAGCATCTCGGCCTGCGGGAACGTCAGCCGGAAGATCGGGTCGTCGGGCACGGCCGCCCAGTCGATCAGCTCGTCGACGACATAGCTGTTCGTCCGGAAGGGCAGGACGGCCGCGACGGCCCGCAGGGCGAGCCGTTCGTCGGGCGACAGCGCCACGCCCCGGAGCAGGCCATCCAGGTCACGCGGGGTGAAGGCACGAAAGCGGGGATGCGTACCGAGGGAGCCTGTGCTCGCGTTCGGAGCCGGGTGGAGCGCTGAGCACATTGGCGACCGGGACCCCTGTTCCGATAATCCGACATCCCGTTATTCCGCGACGAGAGCCTGCGGCCGTAGCTCCACGAAAGCGGTCACGGTCAAGTTCGCATCGTACTTCTCCGCGAAGTGCTGGATGAGTAAGGCGTGCAGGGCGCTCTCGTCGTCCACCACGACCAGTTCGTGTGCGCCGGGGGCGCTCAAGGCATCACTGTGCGCCGACAGTTGGTCCAGTCGGTGGCGTGCCATGTACGACACGAGGTCGTGCCCGGCGACGTACAGCGTGTCGTCCGCGTAGACGAACTGGCAGCTGAAAAGCCTGCGCCCGTCCGTGGCGTCCACGAGGGTCACCGGCAGATGGGTGAACTCCTCCATGGGTTTGCTCTGCTGCCACAGTTCGTCGAACCGCTGCTCGACGAACGTGCCGAGCGGGGAACGGACGGCCACTTCGAGCTGGACGCCCTCGCCGGAGAGACGGCCGACGGTGAGGAAGGAGACGAGGGAGCGGTCGTCCCAGCGGTAGAGGGTCACACCGGGGGACGTGGAACACAGGCGCACTTCGAGGAGATGGCGGCAGTCCTCGTCGAGCCGGTGCGCGAAGCGGTCCAGGGTGCGCAGGTTGCGCATGATGTCCCGGCGAATGTCGGCGCTCTGTTCGCCCAGTTCACGGCCGCGCAGGATGACCGCCAGGGAGTCCGGGTCCAGGAGCAGGATCTGTACGCGGGCGCCGTGCGCGGTGGCCGCCTTGATCCCGCGGAAGAGCCGCTCGGAGAACTGCGGGCCGAAGACGCTGGAGAAGGTGTCGAGGACCTTGACGTTCGAGGTCGCGCCGAAGACCTGGGCGCTGAACCATTCGTAGTCCAGCCGGGTGTGCTCGCGGACCCGGCCCTCCTGGGCGCGGCTGATCAGCGGGCCGATCACGAAGACGGTGACGACGACGCCGATGATGTCGGTGCCGAGGTTGAGGGTGAGGTTCTCCTCGTAGTTGTCCATCCGGCGGCTGCTCCAGAGCAGCAGCGTGGCGACGGCGGCGAGCAGGCCGAGGACGGTGAGGCTCTGCGGACGGCGCGGCGTGCGCAGGGTGCGCAGCAGCCAGCTCGGCCGTGACAGTGGCGACCTTGCCCTCACCTGCGCTCCCTCCGTGGCCGTGCGGGCGCGACGGAGGACACGCTCCCCCCGTGGACTGAGTGGATACCCGTGTCGCCGGGACGCTACGCGTCGAACCAACAGCCGGTCCCCGTAACCCTGTTGGGAAGACGGGGACCGGACGAAGGTGTGCGGGGATCAGGCCAGCGGGTGCATCCAGCCGTGGGTGTCCTCCGTGATGCCGCGCTGGATGTCGAGCAGGGCCTCGCGGAGGCGGAGGGTGACCTTGCCGGGCTCGCCGCCGGACTGGCGCCACTCGGTGCCGTCGCGCTTGACCGTGCCGACGGGGGTGATGACGGCGGCGGTGCCGCAGGCGAAGACCTCGGTGAGGGTGCCGTTCTCCGCGTCGGTCTGCCACTGGTCGATGGAGACGCGGCCCTCCTCGGCGGTGTAGCCGAGGTCGCGGGCGACGGTCAGCAGGGAGTCGCGGGTGACGCCCTCCAGGATGGAGCCGGTGAGGGACGGGGTGACGATCCTGTCGCCGTACACGAAGTACAGGTTCATGCCGCCGAGTTCCTCGATCCACTTGTGCTCGACCGCGTCGAGGTAGCAGACCTGGTCGCAGCCCTTGGCGGCGGCCTCCTTCTGGGCGAGGAGCGAGGCGGCGTAGTTGCCGCCCGTCTTCGCGTCGCCCATGCCGCCGGGAACGGCGCGGACGCGGTCCTCGGAGAGCCAGATCGACACCGGCTTCACACCGCCCGCGAAGTAGGCGCCGGCGGGCGAGGCGATGACGAGGAAGAGGTACTCGTTGGCGGGCTTCACGCCGAGACCGACCTCGGTCGCGATCATGAACGGGCGCAGGTAGAGGGACTCCTCGCCGCCGTGCGCGGGAACCCAGTCGCGGTCCTGGCGGACGAGCGCGTCACAGGCCTCGACGAAGGTCTCCACGGGAAGCTCGGGCATGCCGAGCCGGCGCGCGGAGGCCTGGAAGCGCTTGGCGTTCTTGTCGGGGCGGAAGGTCGCGACGGAGCCGTCGGGCCGGCGGTAGGCCTTGAGCCCCTCGAAGATCTCCTGCGCGTAGTGCAGGGTCATGTTCGCCGGGTCGAGGGAGAGCGGTCCGTACGGGACGAGCTGGCCGTCGTGCCAGCCGCGGCCCTCGGTCCACTTGACCGTCACCATGTGATCGGTGAAGTGGCGGCCGAACCCGGGGTTGGCCAGAATCGCCTCGCGCTCGGCGGCGGCGAGCGGACTGGCGGAGGGCTTGAGCTCGATCGTGGGCTGCGTCATGAGTGGTTTTGTCCTTCACCGGTTGTATGTGACGGGCCGCTCTCACACCCGAACCGTCCGTGGCCAGTGCTAGGACGTCCGAGCATTCCCTCGTTCCGCGGCTCCGCCTCGATTATCGCGCGCGGAGGACCGTGGACGAAACGGTGTGAACACGGCCCGGGGAATGCCCCGGGACCGCCCCGGGGATGACCCAGGGGTCGATGGTGGCACCCGGCGAGGGCACAGCGAAAGCCGCCGGGCGCGGATGCGACCCGGCGGCTGCTACGGAACGTAGGCGGTGCGGCGGGTCAGCCGGCTACTCGCAGGGCGAGCGCGTCGCCGATCTCCTCGGTGCTGCGGGCCGGCTTGCCGACGCGCTCGGCGAGGTCGGCGGAGACGGCCTCCTCGATCCGGGCGGCCTCGGCCTCGTAGCCGAGGTGGCGCAGGAGCAGGGCGACGGACAGCACGGTGGCGCTGGGGTCGGCCTTGCCCTGGCCCGCGATGTCGGGCGCCGAGCCGTGCACGGGCTCGAACATCGAGGGGAACTCGCCGCTGGGGTTGATGTTGCCGGAGGCGGCGACGCCGATGCCGCCGGAGACGGCCGCGGCCAGGTCGGTGATGATGTCGCCGAAGAGGTTGTCGGTGACGATCACGTCGAAGCGCTCCGGCTGCGTGACGAGGAAGATCGTCGCCGCGTCCACGTGGATGTAGTCGGTGGTGACCTCGGGGAACTCCTCGGCCACCTTGTTGAAGATGTTCGTCCACAGGTGGCCCGCGAAGGTCAGCACGTTGTTCTTGTGGACCAGCGTGAGCTTCTTGCGCGGGCGGGCCTGGGCGCGGGCGAACGCGTCACGGACGACCCGCTCGACACCGAAGGCCGTGTTGACGGAGACCTCGGTGGCGACCTCGTGCTCGGTGCCCTTGCGGATGGTGCCGCCGTTGCCGGTGTACGGGCCCTCGGTGCCCTCGCGGACCACGACGAAGTCGATCTCGGGCTGACCGGCGAGCGGGGTCGCGACACCGGGCAGGAGCTTCGACGGACGCAGGTTGACGTGGTGGTCGAAGGCGAAGCGGAGCTTCAGGAGGAAGCCGCGCTCCAGGACGCCGGACGGGACCGAGGGGTCGCCGATCGCGCCGAGCAGGATGGCGTCGTGCCCCTTCAGGGCGTCGAGGTCGGCGTCGGTGAGGGTCTCACCGGTGGCGTGGTAGCGCCGGGCGCCGAAGTCGAACTCCCTGGTCTCCAGCTTCACGTCCTGCGGGAGGACGGCGGAGAGGACTTTGAGCCCCTGGGCCACGACTTCCTGGCCGATGCCGTCACCGGGGATCACTGCGAGATCGATGCTGCGAGACATGACGGCACCGTACTCCTTGTCCCATGGAATGACACACGATGTCCGCCATACGGACAGGAGGGTGTCGCGGCACGTGCACGCTTCGACCCACGTTCACCCGTATGTATGAACGCCGTTGGCGCGGACTGGGAACTTTCCAGACATGACCGCTCCCTCCACGGGGCCCTCCCCCGAGTCCCCCGTCCCCGACGTCGGTATCCCGTACGAACTCGCGCGCGGGATGAGCATGGCGGAGCAGTACGAGTACCTGAGGACGAGGCTCACGCGGCGCCGGGCCCTCGTGGCGGCGAGCGCCTTCGCGGGCGGCGGGCTGCTGGCCGGCTGCGCCCAGGGCGCCGAGGCCCCCGCCCGTGTGGCGTCCGGCCCCTCACCGAACCGGGCCACCGGCAAGGCCCCCGGCTCCGCCGTCACGCCCTTCGGCCGCCACCTCGCCTTCGGCGCGGACCCGAAGACCCAGATGCGGATCTCCTGGCAGGTGCCGTTCGCGGTCAGGAAGCCGTACATCCGGGTGGGCTCGACACCCTGGGACCTGAGCCGCAGGATCGAGGCCGAGGTCCGCCCTCTGCACACCCCGGGCCTCACCGGGCAGCGCGCCGCCCTGGACCAGTACTACCTGCACGCGGCGCTCGACGGACTGCGCCCCGGGTCGACGTACTACTACGGGGTCGGCCACGAGGGCTTCGACCCGGCGAGCAAGGAGCGCCACCCCACGATCGGCCACTTCCGCACGGCGCCCGCGCACCCCGAGAAGTTCGTCTTCACCGCTTTCGGCGACCAGGGCGTCACCCCTGACGCACTGGCCAACGACAAGGTGCTCCTGGGCCGCGGGCCCGCCTTCCATCTGCACGCGGGCGACATCTGCTACGCGGACGGGCTCGGACTCGGCCAACGGTCGGACACCTACGACCCGGCCGCCTGGGACCTGTTCCTCGAGCAGACCGAGACGGTCGCGAAGACCGTGCCGTGGATGGTGACGACCGGCAACCACGACATGGAGGCCTGGTACTCGCCGAACGGCTACGGCGGCCAGTCGGCGCGCTGGGCGCTCCCCTCCAACGGCTTCGACCCCCGGAACGCGCCGGGCGCCTACTCGTTCGTGTACGGCAACGTCGGCATCGTCGCGCTGGACGCCAACGACGTGTCGTACGAGATCCCCGCCAACAAGGGCTACTCGGACGGCCGGCAGACCGCCTGGCTCGACAAGCGGCTCGGGGAGCTGCGCGAGCGGGTCGACTTCGTCGTGGTCTTCTTCCACCACTGCGCCTACTCGACGTCGACGCACGCCTCGGACGGCGGCGTGCGCGACGCCTGGGTGCCGCTGTTCGACAGACACCGGGTGGACCTGGTGATCAACGGACACAACCACGTGTACGAGCGCACCGACGCCATCAAGGGCGGCACGGTGGGCAGGCGGGTTCCGGTGGGCGCCTCGACCGATCCGACCCGGGACGGGATCGTGTACGTGACGGCGGGCGGCGCGGGCAGGAGCCTCTACCGCTTCCCCACCGGGGTCGAGGACAGTTTCGAGGGCAAGGTCACGCGCCACGAGGCCGTCGAGACCTTCCACTGGACGAAGTCGAAGCAACGGAAGACGGACACCGTGGAATGGTCACGGGTGCGGTACACCGGCTTCTCGTTCCTCTCGGTGGAGGCGCAGGCGGGCCCCTCGCCCCGGCTCACGGTGTCGGCGCTGGCCCAGAGCGGTGAGCGCGTCGACCGCTTCGAGGTGCGGCGCGGAACCTGACGGCACGGCAGCCGGGACGGCACGTCGACGAGGTGCGACGCGGGGCGGGACCCCGCGCCGCACCCCTGCGGGTGCGGCTCCCGGTCGAGAGGGCGTCGGGCCTCAGTGGCCCGTCTCTCCGCCGTTGTCCCTGCGGTCGAGGGCGCGCTGGAGCGCGGCGGCGGCGTTCTTGCGGTCGGACTCGCTGCTCGTGCGCGAGAGGTGACGGACTCGGCGGACGGTCGTCTCGGCCATGATGAATCGACTCCTTGCCTCCGGCGGCGCCCGCACGGGCGACCGGAAGTGCGATGAGGGATTTACGAGACGCCGGAGGGGCGGGGAGCGGTGCCGCAGGGGTTGCCTGCCAAGGGCTCCGGCTCACGACCGCCATTCGCTGGGTCGAGCGAGACGTTCGGCTTCTTCCAAGCTAGGCGAGGACGGAGCATCTGTCTCCATAATTACTCGGACTTCCTACTATCTGAGACGGCGGGTTGCGTCACACCGCTCCGACCTGGGACGACGTCCCGCGCGGCACCACCGGCCCGGAGTAACCGGCGGGCGCACCCGCGACCCGCACCTTCACGTGCCCTAACCTTTAAAAATTACTTGACCAGTTAGAGGTGGTCGTGCTGAACTGATCCCACCACTAAAAATACTTTCAGGGGTTAGGGGATCCGATCATGCGCAGTCACCCGGTCCACCACCGCGCCGTCACCGTCGCCGGCCACCGCATCGCCTACCGCGAGGCGGGCCCCGCGGACGCTCCCGTCCTGCTCCTGCTGCACGGCTTCCCGTCCAGCTCGCACATGTTCCGGGACCTGCTGCCGCTGCTCTCCGACCGCTACCGCCTGATCGCCCCCGACCACCTCGGCTTCGGCCGCTCGGACGCCCCGGCGGCCACCGACTTCCCGTACTCCTTCGACCGGCTGGCCGAGATCACCGGGGAGTTCACCGAGCGGCTGGGCCTGAAGGAGTACGCGCTCTACATCCAGGACTACGGCGCCCCGATCGGCCTGCGCCTGGCACTCGCGCACCCCGAACGGGTGACCGCGATCATCACGCAGAACGGCAACGCCTACGAGGAGGGGCTGGGCGCGGACGCCTGGGCGCCGGTGCTGGCACTGATCGAGAAGCGCACCCCCGAGACGGAGGCGCCGGTCCGGGCGATCAGCGGCCCGGACGGGATCCGGTGGCAGTACCTGACCGGCGTCCAGGACCCGACCCTGGTGAGCCCCGACGCCTACGAGCACGACGCCGCCCTGATGGCCCGCCCCGGCCAGCCGGAGATCCAGCTCGACCTGATCTCCGACTACGGCTCCAACTTCGCGCTCTACCCGGCGTTCCAGGAGTACTTCCGCACCAGCCGGGTCCCGCTCCTGGCGGTCTGGGGCGGCAACGACGAGATCTTCGTCCCGGAGGGCGCCCTCGCCTTCCGCCGCGATCTCCCGGACGCCGAGATCCATCTGCTCCCGACGGGGCACTTCGCCCTGGAGACGCACGCGGCACAGATCGCGGCCCTCGTCCGGGACTTCCTCGGCCGCGGCGCGACCGCCGACGGCCGCGCGGCGCGTCACCCGCACGACTGATCCTCGGCGAGGCATGCCGCATCGGGCTCCGGCAACGGGAAACGGTGACGGCATGAGCGACACGACCAGAGCACTGCTTGAGGGCGGCCCGGACGACCTGCCCGATCGGATCGTCCCGGCCCCGGACCCCGGATCGGACGTGAAGATCGCGTTGCGGGGTGGCTACGAACACTTCAGGGCGACCCCGCGGCACGCGGACTCGCCGGAGGGCAGGCTCCCCGTGTACGAGTGGTGGGAGCGCACGGAGCTGCCCGGATAGCCCCGGGGGCCGGAAACTGGAACCGCCCCCGCTCCACGGACGGGGGAGACCGTGGGGCGGGGGCGGAGTGGGTGACGGGCGGCCGGCCCGGGGGCCGACCGCCGCGTTCGGCTGTCAGCCCATGTGCGGGTAGCCGTAGTCGGTCGGCGGGACCAGCGTCTCCTTGATGGCGCGGGTCAGCGTCCAGCGCATCAGGTTCTGCGGGGCGCCCGCCTTGTCGTTGGTGCCGGAGGCACGGCCGCCGCCGAAGGGCTGCTGGCCGACGACGGCACCGGTCGACTTGTCGTTGATGTAGAAGTTGCCCGCCGCGTAGCGGAGCTTCTCCATCGTGTACGCGGCCGCCGCGCGGTCGCCGGAGATGACCGCGCCGGTGAGCGCGTAGTCGGACGCCGACTCCATCTGGGTCAGCATCTCGTCGTACTTGTCGTCCTCGTAGACGTGGACGGCGAGGAAGGGGCCGAAGTACTCGGTCGTGAAGACCTCGTTCTCCGGGTCCGAGCACTCGACGACGGTCGGGCGCACGAAGTAGCCGACGGAGTCGTCGTACGTGCCGCCCGCGACGATCGTGCAGGTCGGGTCGGCCTTCGCACGGTCGATGGCCGCCTTGTTCTTGGCGAAGGACCGCTCGTCGATGACCGCGCCGATGAAGTTCGACAGGTCGGTGACGTCACCCATGGTCAGGTAGTCGACCTCGGCCGCGAACTCCTCCTTGAAACCGGAGTTCCAGATGGAGGCCGGGACGTAGGCGCGGGAGCTCGCCGAACACTTCTGGCCCTGGTACTCGAAGGAACCACGGGTCAGGGCGGTCTTGAGGACCGCGCGGTCCGCCGACGGGTGGGCGACCACGAAGTCCTTGCCGCCGGTCTCGCCGACCAGACGCGGGTAGGAGCGGTACTTCTCGATGTTGTTGCCGACCGTCTTCCACAGGTACTGGAAGGTCTTGGTCGAGCCGGTGAAGTGGATGCCGGCGAGGTCGCGGTGCTCCAGGGCGACCTTGGAGACCTCGATGCCGTCACCGGTGACGAGGTTGATGACGCCCTTGGGCAGGCCCGCCTCCTCCAGGAGCTGCATCAGCAGCACGGCGGCGTGGGTCTGCGTCGGGGACGGCTTCCACACGACGACGTTGCCCATGAGCGCCGGAGCGGTGGGCAGGTTGCCCGCGATCGCCGTGAAGTTGAAGGGCGTGATCGCGTAGACGAAGCCCTCAAGCGGACGGTGGTCCATGCGGTTCCACACGCCCGGGGAGTTCGCCGGCGGCTGCTCGGCGAGGATCTGGCGGGCGTAGTGGACGTTGAAGCGCCAGAAGTCGACGAGCTCGCAGGGGGTGTCGATCTCGGCCTGCTGGGCGGTCTTCGACTGGCCGAGCATGGTGGAGGCGGCCAGCGTCTCGCGCCAGGGGCCGGCCAGCAGCTCGGCGGCACGCAGGATGATCGCGGCGCGGTCGTCGAAGGCCATCGCGCGCCAGGCGGGGGCGGCGGCGAGGGCCGCGTCCACGGCGTCCTGGGCGTCCTGCTGCGTGGCGTTGGCGTAGGTGCCGATGCGCGCCTTGTGGTTGTGCGGCTGCACGACGTCGAAACGGTCGCCGCCGCCCATCCGCCTCTCGCCGCCGATGGTCATCGGCAGGTCGATCGGGTTCTCGGCCAGCTCCTTGAGCTTGACCTCCAGGCGGGCACGCTCGGGCGAGCCGGGGGCGTAGCCGTGCACCGGCTCGTTGACGGGGGTGGGGACCTGGGTCACAGCGTCCATAAGTTCCGTAACTCCTTGAGTCGAGCGGGTGTTCGGGCTCAGCCCTTGGTGAGGATCGAACGCGCGAAGAAGAGCAGGTTCGCCGGCTTCTCCGCGAGGCGGCGCATGAAATAGCCGTACCAGTCGGTGCCGTACGCGGTGTAGACGCGCATGCGGTGGCCCTCGGCGGCGAGCCGCACGTGCTCGTCGCTGCGGATGCCGTAGAGCATCTGGAACTCGTACTCGTCCAGTTTGCGCCCGGCCGTCCGCGCGAGCTCCTGGGCGATCGAGATGAGGCGCGGGTCGTGGGACCCGATCATCGGGTAGCCCTCGCCCTCCATGAGGATCTTCAGGATGCGGACGTACGCCTTGTCGGTCTCGGCCTTCTGCTGGTACGCGACCTCGGCGGGCTCCTTGTAGGCGCCCTTCACCAGACGGACGCGGCTGCCGCTCTCGGCGAGGCGGCGGGCGTCGGCCTCGGTGCGGAACAGGTAGGCCTGGATCACACAGCCGGTCTGCGGGAAGTCCTTCCGCAGCTCCTCGTGGATCGCGAACATCGAGTCGAGGGTGGTGTGGTCCTCGGCGTCCAGCGTGACGGTGGTGCCGATGGCGGCGGCGGCCTCGACGACCGGACGGACGTTGGCCAGGGCCAGCTCGTGGCCGCCCTCCAGGGCCTGTCCGAACATGGAGAGCTTGACCGACATCTCGGCCTTGGTGCCGAGGCCGAGCTCCTTGAGGCGGCCGATCAGCTCCAGGTACGCGTCACGGGCGGCGTACGACTGCTCGGGAGTGGTGATGTCCTCGCCGACGACGTCCATCGTGACCTCGAGGCCCTTGCCCGTGAGGTCCTTGATGATCGGGACGACCTGGTCGACGGTCTCACCGGGGATGAAGCGGTCGACGACCGGCTTGGTCACCGGGGCGGCCGAGATCAGACGGCGCATCTTGTCGCTGCGCGAGGCGGCGAGAATCACGGGACCCAGCACGGGGCACCTCCACAACGAAGTCAGCAGGAGGCCGAATCCCGACGATTCGGGTACGGCACGGAGAACCACCGTGAAACCTAGGGATCTCTCCGATCCTGGGCCATCGACAGCTGTCACGCATCCCTGGCCCAGATCTCAGACATATGTATGAAGGGCTCCCGGAAATGCGCGAGAATACCGGGGTGAGCGGTGAACACAGAGGCGACTATCAGGAGCTGGTCGACGAGATCTCGGCGCTCCTCGGCGTCCCGGCGACGCTGGAGAACCGCGATTTCGAGCTGATCGCCTTCGGCGCGTACGACAGCGAGGACGACCTCGATCCGACCGCCCTGGACCCCGTGCGCACCCGCTCGATCCTCACCCGGCGGTCCACCACCGCGGTCCGCACCTGGTTCGAGGGCTTCGGCATCACCCGCGCGACCGGGCCCGTCCGTATCCCGCCGACCCCCGAGGCCGGGGTCTACCGGGGGCGGATCTGTCTGCCGGTGCGCCACCGGGGCGTCGTCCTCGGCTATGTCTGGCTGCTCGACGACGACCCGGGGCCCACGGACGCACAGCTCGCCGGTGCCATGCAGGTGGCCTCCCGCCTCGGCGCGCTGCTCGCGGACGAGGCGCAGGCCGGTGCGGATCTCACCCGGGAGCTGCGTGCCGTGCTGACCGCCGAGCGCGGCTGGCAGCGGGACATGGCGGTGGCCGAGCTGCGCACGGCGCTCGGTCCGCGCGGCGAGGGTCTGCACACGGTGGTGTGCGTGGCTCCGTGGTCCTCGGCCGATCCGGACGACGCCCCGTCCGCCCGTACGGTGCCGGGCGCGACCGCGCTGTGCACGATCCCGTGGGGCACCACCGGCCAGAGCCTGGCCCTGCTGATCCGACTGCGTTCGCCGGACGTCATGACCCCGGCGCTGACGGCGGCCGGCCGGTTCGTACGGGAGGCCGCGGGCGTCCGCGGCGGCGACCGGGGGGCCGCCTCCGCCGGTAGCGGTACGGGAGCGGGCTCCTCCCCCGGTGGGACGGCGGCCGCCGGGGTCGCCGGAGCCCGGGAGGGGCTCGGGGAGCTGGGGGCCGCCTGGCGCGAGGCGGCGGCGGCCGCGCGTGCGGTGCTGGCCGAGCCGCGGCTCGGTCCGGTCGCCGAGTGGGGGGCGATCGGCCCCTTCCGGCTCCTCACCGCCCTGCCGCCGGACGCGGCCCACGATCCCGCCGTGAGCACCCTGTTGGGCACCGCCCACCGCGAACTCGCGCGCACGGCCGAGGTGTTCCTCGACCGGGCGGGCCAGGCCGGGCGCACGGCCGCCGAGTTGGGCATCCACCGCCAGACGCTGTACTACCGCCTGTCCCGCGTGGAGCAGCTCACCGGCCTGGACCTGGACGACGGCGAGGACCGGCTGCTGCTGCACATGGCGTTGAAGGGGGCGCGGCTCTAGGTCGTGTCCAGGCCGGCCCCGCCGGTCAGCAGGTCTCCGACGGCCGCCACGCCCTCGGTGATCGCCCGCTCCCCCACGTCACCGAAGCCGAGCACCAGCCGGGGTGGTGTCGCCGACCCGTCCGAGCGGCACGCGCTCATGCCGTACAGGCCGACGGAGCGCTCCCGGGCCGCGGCGACGACGGACCGCTCGTCGGCGTCCGGCGCGAGATGCAGGACCGCGTGGAAGCCGGCCGCGAGCCCGGTGAGCCGGACCTCGGGAGCGTGTGCGGCCAGCGCGTCGACCAGGGCGGTGCGCCGGGCCGCGTAGACCGTGCGCATCCGGCGCAGATGCCGGTCGTGGCGCCCGGACTCGATCAGCTCGGCCAGCGCGAGCTGATCGAGGGTCGGGGAGCCCCGGTCGCTCAGGCGCTTGGCCTCCGTCAGCGAGGCGGCGAGCGCGGGCGGGCAGAGGATCCAGCCGATGCGCAGCGCCGGGGCGAGGGACTTGCTGACGGTGCCGATCGAGACGACCCGGTCCGCCGCCAGGCCCTGGAGCGCGCCCACGGGCTCCCGGTCGTAGCGGAACTCGGCGTCGTAGTCGTCCTCGATGACGTACGCGTCCCTGCGCATGGCCCACTCGATCAGGGCGATCCGGCGTCCGGGGGCGAGGACCACCCCGGTGGGCCACTGGTGGGCCGGGGTGACGATGACCGCGCGGGCCCCGGTCGCGTCGAGCGCGCGCACGTCGACGCCGTCCTCGTCGACCGGTACGGGCACGGCCCTCAGACCCGCGGCACCGGCGGCGGCCGACGCGGTGGCGGGGCCGCCCGGATCCTCGTACGCCACCACCCGCACCCCGGCGAGCGCCAGGCTCCGCAAGGTCAGTCCGAGCCCCTGCGCGTAGCCGGAGCAGACGATGATCCGCTCGGGGTCGGCCGCGGCCGCGCGCACCCGGCGCAGATATCCGGCCACGACCTCGCGCAGCACCGAACTCCCGCGCGGATCGCCGTAGTCGAGACCCGACGTCGGCATCGCGCGGGCCGCCTCGCGGGTCGCCCGAAGCCAGTCGGCGAGCGGGAAGCTCCCCAAGTCCGGTACGCCGTGCCGGAAGTCGGCGATCAGGCGCGGAGCGGCCCGGTCCCGGGATACGGGCGCGGGCGGCACGTGCGCTCCGGCCGCGACCCGGGTGGCGGAGCCGACCCGGGTCATCAGGTAGCCCTCCGCCTGGAGTTGGGCGTAGCAGTCCTGGACGAGGCCGCGTGACAGACCCAGTTCGCGGGCGAGTTCGCGGGAGGAGGGGAGCCGTTCCCCGGGGCCGAGGCGGCCCGTGCGGATCGCGTGGCGCAACTGGCGCTCGAGCTGGGCGCGCAGGTGCTCGCCGCTGTCGCGGTCGACGGACAGCAGCAGCTCGGGTGACGAACCGGTCCACTGCGGAGGCATGGAATTGGAGCTTACCGGCGGTCCGGCGGGAACCTAGCGTCGTTCCCATGACACCTTCCCGGACACGACGGACCGCCCGGCCGACCCCGCGCACACCGGCCCCGGACCCGGCGCCCGCACCGCCCTCGACCGAGCCCCCCGCCCCGGCGGGTGAGGCGGGACCGGTGACCGGATCGGGACCGGTGGCCGGGTCCGCCGGCCGGCCTCCGCTGCTCACCCGGCCCCTGATGCTCCGCTTCGTGAGCATGATCGGGGCGTCGGCGAGCTTCTTCCTGCTGCTGTCGGTCGTCCCCGCCTACGCCACGGCGTCGGGGGCGGGCCCAGCCACCGGCGCACTGATGCTGGCCACCGTGCTCGGCGAACTGGGTGCTCCCCGCCTGGTCGCGCGCTTCGGCTACCGGGCGGTGCTGGTCGCCGGACTCGCGCTGCTCGGGGCTCCGGCGCTCGTCCTGACCCTCTCGCACTCGCTCGCGTGGATCGTGCTGGTCTGCCTGGTCCGCGGTCTCGGCTTCGCTCTGACGCTGGTGGCCGGCGGGGCGCTGACCGCCTCGCTGATCCCGGCCGGACGGCGGGGTGAGGGGCTGGCGCTGGTGGGCGTGGTCTCGGGCGTGCCGTCCCTGATCGCCCTGCCGCTCGGCATGTGGCTGGCCGGCCGTGTGGGCTTCACCCCGGTCGCCCTCGTCGCCGGCGTGGTCGCGCTCGCCGCCGTCGCGTCGGTGCCGGGCCTGCCCGGCCGGGAGCGGGCCTCGGAGAAGCCCGTGGGGATGGTGGCGGCGCTGCGCACCGGTGAGCTGGCGCGGCCCGCGGCCGTCTTCGCGACCACGGCCCTGGCGACCGGGATCATCGTCACCTTTCTGCCGCTGGCGGTCCCCGCGGCCGCCTCCGGGGTCGTCGCGGCGGCCCTCTTCGTGCAGCCCGCCGCGTCGACCGCGGCCCGGTGGGCGGCCGGCCGGTACGGCGACCGGCGCGGGCCCGCGGGGCTCGTGCTGCCGGGTCTGCTCCTGTCGGCGGGCGGCATGCTGATCACCGCGTTCACCGGGAGCACGGTCGCCGTCCTGGCCGGGGTGGCCGTCTTCGGAGCCGGCTTCGGCATCGCCCAGAACGCCACACTGAGCCTGATGTACGCACGGGTCCCCGCCTCCGACTACGGGACGGTCAGCGCGCTGTGGAATCTCGCCTACGACGGTGGCATGGGCGTCGGCGCCCTCGGTTTCGGCGCCCTCGCCGCACCGGTGGGGTACGCGGCGGCCTTCGCCGTCACGGGCGCGTTGATGCTGGTGGCGCTGGTCCCGGCCGTCCGGGACCTGCGCACCCCCGCGCCGAAGGGATGACCGGCCGGTCCGGCGGACGAACGACGAACGGGCGCGGGACCACCGGATGGGCGAGGCGGCCGGCTCGTGGGCGAGGCGGCCGGCGCGCGGGCGAGGCGGCCGGCGCGCGGGCGAACGGCCGGCTCGTGGGCTTCGGGAGGCACCTGGGCTTCGGGAGGCACCTGGGCGAACGGCCGACGCGGGGGCTTCGGGCCGTACCCGGGCGAACGGCCGACGCGTGGGCTTCGGGCGGAGGCCCGTCGCGCGGCCGCCGGGTTCACTTCGCCTCGCGCGCCCCGTCGATCACGCGCCGCAACCCGTCGGTGAGTTCGTCCGCCGTGGACGCGCTCGCCGGATCGAAGAGCCACTGCACCATCAGGCCGTTGAGCAGCGCCTGGTAGAAGCCGCCGAGCGACTTCACCGTCGCGTCGTCGAGCGTCCCCTCGTCCCGCCCGGTGAACATCGCGACCAGCCCGGACCGTCCCTCGATCTGGGCCTTCGCCATCAGATCCCGCAGTTCCGGCACCCGGTCCCCCTGCGTCGCGATTTCCATGCTGGCCGCCCACAGGGGCCGGAAGTCCTCGAAGGACTCCAGCATCCGCGCCCACACGCTGTGGAAGCGCTCCACGGAACCCCCCGGCTCGGCCTCGCGCGCCGACGCCGGGTCGAACTTCTCGCCCCACTCCTGAATCAGCTCCACGAAGGCCTGCGTGAGCAGCGCGTCCTTCGACCCGTAGTGGTAGCCGATGGACGCGAGATTCGTCCCCGACTCCTTGACGATGTCGCGCGCCGTGGTGCGCACGAAGCCCTTCTCCAGCAGGCAGCGCTTGGCGCCTTCGAGCAGATCCTCACGGTGTCCCATGCCGGCCACCCTACCCCCGATTCAGACAACCGTCCCATACAGCCGTCAAGGACAGCTGTTTGATACGCACGTCTTAAACGCTCGTACTAGACAAGCGTTTAAGACGTGCGTACAGTCCCTGCCATGACGAACCCGACGAGCACGACTCCCGCCGCCGGCGCTCCCGGCGCTCCGGCCGGCCGCCGCGAATGGACGGCCCTCGGCGTCCTGATGCTTCCGCTGCTCCTGGTCTCGATGGACGTCTCCGTCCTCTACTTCGCGATCCCCTCGATCAGCGCGGACCTGGAGCCGAGCGGCACCCAGCAGCTCTGGATCTTCGACATCTACGCGTTCGTGCTCGCCGGGTTGCTGATGACGATGGGCTCCCTGGGCGACCGCATCGGGCGCCGCAAGCTCCTCCTGTTCGGCGCCGCCGCGTTCGGCACCGCCTCGGTGCTGGCCGCCTACGCGAACAGCGCCGAGATGCTGATCGCGGCCCGCGCGGTCCTCGGCGTGGGCGGCGCGACCCTGATGCCGTCGACGATGGCGATCATCCGGACGATGTTCACCGACCCCGGACAGCGCGCGAAGGCGATCGGCCTGTGGTCGGGCGTCATGACCGGCGGCATCGCCCTCGGTTCGGTGATGAGCGGGGTCCTCGTCCAGTACTTCTGGTGGGGCTCGGTCTTCCTGGTCAACCTGCCCGCGATGGCGCTGCTGCTGGTCCTCGGCCCGTTCCTGCTGCCCGAGTCCAGGAACCCCGAGCCCGGCCGCTTCGACCTGCTCAGCGTGCCGCTGTCGATGGCCGCCGTGCTGCCGGTGATCTACGGCGTCAAGGAGATCCCGTCCGAGGGCTGGAAGACCGAGTACGTCGTCTCGGTCCTCGTCGGCCTGGTCTTCAGCGCCCTGTTCGTGCACCGCCAGCGCACCGCGAAGTCGCCGCTGATCTCCCCCGCCCTGTTCCGCGGCCGCGGCTTCGCCCCCGCCGTCGTCCTCAACCTGATCTCGTCCTTCGGCATGATGGGCTCGGCGTACTTCACCACCCAGTACCTCCAGTCGGTGCTCGGCAAGAGCTCCATGGCCGCCGCACTGTGGGCCCTGCTCCCCACCGTCCTGGTCGGCGTGGCCGCGCCGGTCTCCGCGCACCTCGTGCAGAAGGGCGTCCACCGCGCCCACGTCGTCTCCGGCGGATTCGTCGTCGCCGCCTGCGGCTACGGCCTGCTGGCCCTCGCCGGCACCGACTCCCTGTGGCTGGTGCTGGCCGGCGCTGGCGTCCTCGCCTCCGGGATCGTCACTGTGATGTCGCAGATGATGGACCTGGCCCTCGGCACCGTGCCCGTCGGCAACGCGGGCTCCGCCTCCTCCCTGCTGGAGACCGGCGCCGAGTTCGGCGGCGCCCTCGGCATGGCCGTCCTGGGCTCCATCGGCACGGCCGTCTACCGCCACGACATCCCGGCCGGCGCCCCGGCCGCGGCCCACGAGACGCTCGGCGGCGCGCTCGCCGTGGCCGGACGGCTGCCGGGCGACGCCGGACAGGCGCTGGCCGGCGCGGCACGGGAGGCCTTCACCCACGGCATGCAGGCGGCGGCCGTCGCGGGGGCGGTCCTGCTGCTGGGCGCCGCCGCCCTCGCCGCGGCGAGCCTGCGCAAGGTGGCGGTGCGCGAGGACGGCGACAGCCCCGACGCCGGAGCCGGCGAGCCGCTGGAGACGGCGGCGTCCGAGCAGGGAAGCGGCCTCACCCCCGCCTGAACCGTCCACCGGGCGGAAGCGGCCCGACCGCCGCCCGAACCGTCCACCGGGCGGCGGACCACGCCCTGAACGAATGCCCGCCGCCCGGTGCCGAGCGGCCTGGACGCCGCCACCCGGTGGAGCGCGCCCCGAGCGCCCACCCGCCGGACGGACGAAGCGCACGAGCGCCCTCCACCGGGCGGACCGCACCCTGCATCGCCCCCGCCGGGCGGACCGGAGAACCCCGGTCCGCCCGGCACCGGCGTGACGGCACCCGGCCGGGCGGGGCGGCTCCCGGTCCCCTCCCGATCAGGAAGGCGACGCCGGGGAGTTGTCGGCGGGGCGTGCCAGGATGGGCCTGTGACACAGACTTTCGGTACGCCGTTCATCGGCCGGAGCGACGAACTCGCCCGGCTCACCGGCGTGCTGGAGCGCGCCGGGGGCGGCGAGCCGCACGCGGTCCTGGTGGCCGGTGACGCCGGCGTCGGCAAGACCCGCACCCTCACGGAGGCCGCGGCGCACGCGACCGCCGCCGGGACGACGGTCCTGACCGGCCACTGCGTGGACCTCGGCGACGTGGGCCTGCCGTACCTCCCGTTCACGGAGATCCTGGGCGCGGCGGCCGCCGACGAGCGCCTCGCCCCGGCGTTCGCGGCCCACCCGGCGGTGGACCGGCTGACCGGCTCCGGCCCGGGGCCCGGCGGCGCGTCCGACCCCGGCGGCCGGCTCCGCCTCTTCGAGGCCGTCGCGGGTCTCCTCGCCGACCTGGCCGACATCACCCCGCTCCTGCTGATCATCGAGGACCTCCACTGGGCGGACCAGTCCTCCCGCGACCTGCTGCGCTTCCTGCTCAGCCGGGGCGTGCTCCAGCGGCCCCCGGTCGGGGGTCCGGCCCGGCGCCTCGCGGTCTTCGCCTCGTACCGCGCGGACGACCTGCACCGCCGCCACCCGCTGCGCCCCCTGCTCGCCGAGCTGATCCGGCTGCCGGCCGTCGACCGGCTGGAGCTGCGGCCCATGGGCGACGCCGACGTGGCCCGGCTCGTGCGCGCGCTGCGCACCGGCCCGGTCTCCGACAGCACGGTCCACAGCATCGTCGAGCGCGCCGAGGGCAACGCCTTCTACGCCGAGGAGCTGCTCGCCGCGCTCCCCGGCGACGACTCCCCCGTCTCCCCCGCCATGCCCAGCGGACTCGCCGACGTCCTCCTCATCCGCATCGAGCAACTCACCGACACCGCCCAGCAGGTGCTGCGCACGGCGGCCGTCGCCGGGCGCCGCGTCGAGCACGAACTGCTGCGTGACGCCGTACAACTCCCGGAGGACGAGCTGGAGTCGGCGCTGCGCGAGGCCGTCGGCCACCAGCTCCTGGTGCCCGGGGGCGACGCGACGTACTCGTTCCGCCACGCGCTCACCCGCGAGGCCGTGTACGCGGACCTGCTGCCCGGCGAACGGGTGCGGCTGCACAGCCGGTTCGCCGGACTCCTCGCGGGACCCGCCGGTTCGGCCAAGAACGCGGCGGAACGGGCCCACCACTCGCGCGAGAGCCACGACCTGCCCGACGCGCTCACCGCCTCCCTCGAAGCCGCCGATCACGCCCAGCGCGTCGGCGCTCCCGCCGAGGAGCTGCGCCATCTGGAGACGGCACTCGAACTGTGGCCGACCGTGGACACCGGCGCCCGCCCCGAGGGCGCCGGGCCGGTCACCCTCACCCTGCGCGCCGCGGCCGCCGCCGCCCGGGCCGGGGAGACGCACCGCGCGGTCCACCTCACCCGTGACGCGCTCGCCAGGGCCGGCTCGGACGCCGACTCCGAGCTCGCCGCCCGCGTGCGGTACACCCTCGCGGGCAACCTGATGCGGATCGACAGCCTGAAGGACGCGTTCGCGTACAGCAGCGAGGCGCTCGCCCTGATCCCCGCCGAACCGCCCTCGTACACCTGGGTGTGGGCTGCGGCCACCCATGTCATGGCGGCCCGTCTGGTGGGACGGGACGAGGACGCCGAGCGGGTCGCCCGGCAGGCGCTCGCCACCGCCGAACAGCTCCGGCTGGCCGACGCCCAGGCCGACCTGACGATCTCCCTGGTCGGCATGGAGGCGGACAACCGGCGCACCCCGAAGGGCCGCGAACGCCTGCGCCGGGCGCGTGAACTGGCCCACGGCGCGGGGAACTTCCCGGTGGAGATGCGGGCCCTGTTCAACCTCGCCATCGGCGCATACGAATCCGGCGACCTGGAGGAGTGCCTGACCTGGCTCGACGACGGCGTGGACCGCGCCCGTCGCGCCGGTCTGCTCCCCTCGCCGTACGCCCTGGAGCTGCGCTATCTCCAGTCGCTCGTGCTCTACACGTTCGGCCGCTGGGACGCGTGCGCGCGAGCGGCCGCGGACGACGCCGAACTGCTCCCGGCGGCGGCCGGGATCGCCACAGGCCCCGCTCTGTACGTGACCCTCGCCCGCGGCGCCCGGGAGGCGGCCGTCGCCGGGGCCCGCGCCCTGCTCGACCGGCCCTTCGACTGGATGTCGACCATGGTCGCGAGCATCGTCCTGACCGATGCGGCGGCCCAGGGCGGCAACGCGGAGGAAGCCGTACGGCGGCTGCGCACCGCCACCGAGGCCCTCACGGACGTCACCGGCACCGGCCCGCCGCCCGTCGTGGTGCGGCTCGCGGCGCTCGCGCTGTCGGCGGTCGCAGACGCGGCGGAGAAGGCGCGCCACGACGGCGACACGGCCGGCGGCGACCGCTGGGCGGACACCGCGACCGAGCTGGTGGAGCTGGCGAGGACGGTCGTGGCGGCCGGAGGCAAGGGCGCCGAGCAGGGGCCCGAGGGCCGGGCCTGGTCCGCCCGCGCCGAGGCGGAGTGGCTGCGGGCCCGCAGCGGTCCGGACGTGTCGGCCTGGGAACGGGCGGTCGCGGCCTTCGGCTACGGCGATCCGTACGAGCTGGCCAGGAGCAGACGGCGGCTCGCGGAGGCCCTTCTCGCGGCGGGCCGCCGGGAGGAGGCCGGCGAGCAGGCCCGCGCCGCCCACGACATCGCCGTGCACCTCGGCGCGGAGCCGTTGCGCGAGGCCCTGGACACGCTCGTTCGGCGCGGCCGCCTCGCCGAGTCACCGGCCGGCGGGGAACGCATCGCCGCGCTGACCGCCCGGGAGAGCGATGTGCTGCGGCTGCTCGGCCGCGGGCGCACCAACCGCCAGATCGGCGAGGAGCTGTTCATCAGCGGCAAGACGGCGAGCGTCCACGTCTCCAACATCCTCGCCAAGCTGGGTGCCGCGAGCCGCACCGAGGCCGTGGCCATCGCCTACCGCGAGGGACTGATCGAGCCGGAGACGACACCGTCCGCGTGAGCGTCCACAACGGCCGAGGGCCGGGACACCCGTGGGTGTCCCGGCCCTCTCTCGCAGGGTGCGAGCCGTATCGAACCGGTCTCAGACCAGGTTGACCGACCGCGCCGACGTCGCGCCGATCTCCTCGGAGAGCTCGGTGAGAACGGTCGGCGGCACGGTGTCGTCGACGGTGAGGACCGCGAGGGCCTCGCCACCGACGTCCGCGCGGGCGACCTGCATGCCGGCGATGTTGATGCTGGACTCGCCGAGGATGCGGCCGACGGTGCCGACGACACCGGGACGGTCCTCGTAGCGCAGGACGAGCATGTGGTCGGCGAGCGCGAGGTCCACGTCGTACTCGCCGACGGCGACGATCTTCTGGAGGTGCTTCGGGCCGGCCAGCGTGCCGGAGACCGCGACCTCCTGGCCGTCGCCGAGCGTGCCGCGCACGGTGACCACGTTGCGGTGGTCGGGCGACTCGGAGCTCGTGGTCAGCCGGACCTCGACGCCGCGCTCCTGCGCGAACAGCGGGGCGTTGACGTACGACACGGTCTCGTCGACGACGTCCTCGAACACGCCCTTGAGCGCGGAGAGTTCGAGCACCTTGACGTCGTGCTGGGTGATCTCGCCGTACACCTCGACGTCGAGGCGGACCGCGACCTCGCCCGCGAGGGCGGTGAAGATGCGGCCGAGCTTCTCGGCGAGCGGCAGACCGGGCTTGACGTCCTCGGCGATGACGCCGCCCTGGACGTTGACCGCGTCGGGGACGAGCTCACCGGCGAGGGCGAGGCGCACCGAGCGGGCGACGGAGATACCGGCCTTCTCCTGGGCCTCGTCCGTGGACGCGCCGAGGTGCGGGGTGCAGACGACCTCGTCGAGCTCGAACAGCGGGGAGTCCGTGCAGGGCTCCTTCGCGTACACGTCGAGGCCGGCGCCGGCGACGCGGCCCTCCTTGAGCGCCGAGTACAGCGCCTCCTCGTCGACGATCCCGCCGCGCGCTGCGTTGACGATGCGCACGGTCGGCTTGACCTTGTGCAGGGCCTCGTCGCCGATGAGACCGAGGGTCTCGGGGGTCTTCGGCAGGTGCACGGTGATGAAGTCCGAGACCTCGAGCAGCTCGTCGAGGGTGAGGACCTTCACGCCCATCTGCGCGGCCCGCGCGGGCTGGATGTAGGGGTCGTAGGCGACGACCTTCATGCCGAAGGCGGACATGCGCTGGGCGACGAGCGCGCCGATGCGGCCGAGGCCGACGACGCCGAGGGTCTTCTCGGCGAGTTCGACACCGGTGTACTTGCTGCGCTTCCACTCGCCGTTCTTCAGCGCCGTGTTGGCCTGCGGGATGTGGCGCGCGGTGGCGAGGAGGAGACCGCAGGCCAGCTCGGCCGCGGTCACGATGTTGGAGGTGGGCGCGTTGACGACCATCACGCCGGCCTTGGTGGAGGCGGAGACGTCGACGTTGTCCAGGCCGACGCCGGCTCGTGCGACGACCTTCAGCTTCTTGGCGGCGGCGACGGCCTCGGCATCGACCTTGGTGGCCGAGCGGATGAGGATGGCGTCGACGTCGGCGATGGCGGGCAGCAGCTCGGCACGGTCCGCGCCGTTGCAGTGCCGGATCTCGAAGTCCGGGCCCAGGGCGTCTACGGTCGCGGGCGACAGCTCTTCAGCGATGAGTACGACAGGTTTCGAGCTCACGTGAGTCCTCACAAGTCCAATGCGGACGGCCGTCCCGACGGCCGCAGGCGGTGGAGGGTTTGCAGCGGCCCCGGGGTGTGCCTGCACTTCTTGGGGGGGGTCGCTCGAGCCGCGTGGAAGACGCACGACGCTGTGGGCCTGACGCGTTGTTGCTGTGCAGTGTAGTGGCGCCGCGCAGGTCGTCCTGCGCCTCCGCGGAAGGATCACCCGTCCGTGGCTGGACGGTATGTCCAACACCCTGTCCACGGGCGTTACCCGGGGTTCGACGAAGGGGCCGGAGCATGCCGCTCCGGCCCCTTCCCCAGGCTTACGCCTCGTCGTCGTTGACCCACGACATGAGCTTGCGGAGCTCCTTGCCGGTGGTCTCCAGGAGGTGGTTCTCGTCCTGGGTCTTGTACTCGTTGTACTTCTTCAGACCCGAGTGGTACTCGTCCATCCAGTTACGGGCGAACGTGCCGTCCTGGATCTCGGCGAGGACCTGCTTCATCTCGGCCTTGGTGGCGTCCGTGATGATGCGCGGGCCGGTGATGTAGTCGCCCCACTCGGCGGTCTCGGAGACGGACCAGCGCATCTTCTCCAGGCCGCCCTCGTACATGAGGTCGACGATGAGCTTCAGCTCGTGGAGGCACTCGAAGTACGCGATCTCCGGCTGGTAGCCGGCCTCGGTCAGCGTCTCGAAGCCGGCCTTGACCAGGGCGGCGGTGCCACCGCAGAGGACGGCCTGCTCACCGAACAGGTCGGTCTCCGTCTCCTCGGTGAAGGTCGTCTTGATGACGCCGGCGCGGGTGCCGCCGATGCCCTTGGCGTACGAGAGGGCGAGCGCCAGGCCGTTGCCGGTCGGGTCCTGCTCGACGGCGACGATGCACGGAACGCCGCGGCCCTCCTCGTACTGGCGGCGGACCAGGTGACCGGGGCCCTTGGGGGCGACCATGCAGACGTCGACGTTGGCCGGCGGCTTGATGAAGTCGAAGCGGATGTTCAGGCCGTGGCCGAAGAACAGCGCGTCGCCGTCGTTGAGGTTGTCCTTGATGGACTCCTCGTAGACCTGGGCCTGGATCGGGTCCGGCACCAGGATCATGATGACGTCGGCCTCGGCGGCGGCCTCCGACGGGGTCACCACGCGCAGGCCCTGCTCCTCGGCCTTCGCCTTGGACTTGGAGCCCTCGTGCAGACCGACGCGGACGTCGACACCCGAGTCGCGCAGCGACAGCGCGTGGGCGTGACCCTGGCTGCCGTAGCCGATGACCGCGACCTTGCGGCCCTGGATGATGGACAGGTCGGCGTCGTCGTCGTAGAACAGCTCGGCCACTGGGGTTCTCCTTGTTTTCCGGTATTTCCGGTGTTGCGTCCCACCGTACGGCGGGCGGGGGAATGAAGTTCTCGGGTCTCGCTATACGGGCGGGCCGGGTGGGCGGCCGGCCCGTACGGCGGTATCTCCTGGGCTAGGCCGACCGGTCCAGTGCGCGCAGCGACCGGTCGGTGATCGAACGCGCCCCGCGTCCGATCGCGATCGTGCCGGACTGGACGAGCTCCTTGATGCCGTACGGCTCCAGCATCTTGAGCATGGCCTCCAGCTTGTCGGCGCCGCCGGTGGCCTCGATGGTGACGGCCTCCGGGGAGACGTCGACGGTCTTGGCGCGGAACAGCTGAACGATCTCGACGATCTGGGAGCGCGTCTCGTTGTCGGCGCGCACCTTCACCAGAACGAGTTCCCGCTGAACGGCCGAACCGGGTTCCAGTTCGACGATCTTCAGGACGTTGACGAGCTTGTTGAGCTGCTTGGTGACCTGTTCGAGCGGAAGTTCCTCGATCACGTTCACCACGATGGTGATGCGGGAGATCTCGGGGTGCTCGGTGACACCGACGGCGAGGGAGTCGATGTTGAAGCCGCGCCGGGAGAACAGGGCGGTGATCCGGGCGAGGACACCGGGCTTGTTCTCGACGAGGACGGAGAGGGTGTGCTTGCTCATGGGTCTGACTCGGCTCTCTCTCAGTCGTCTTCGTTGTCGCCGAAGTCGGGGCGGACGTCCCGGGCGAACATGACCTCGTCGTTGGAGGTGCCGGCGGCGACCATCGGCCACACCATCGCGTCCTCGTGGACGATGAAGTCGACCACGACCGGGCGGTCGTTGATCGAGTTCGCCTCCTCGATCACCTTGTCGAGGTCGTCCGGGGACTCGCAGCGGATGGCGTGGCAGCCCATGGCCTCCGACAGCTTCACGAAGTCGGGGACGCGGGTGCCGGCGCTCGGCTGCTTGCCGTCCGCGTCCGGGCCGCTGTGCAGCACGGTGTTGGAGTAGCGCTGGTTGTAGAAGAGGGTCTGCCACTGGCGGACCATCCCGAGGGCGCCGTTGTTGATGATGGCGACCTTGATCGGGATGTTGTTCAGGGCGCAGGTGGTGAGTTCCTGGTTGGTCATCTGGAAGCAGCCGTCGCCGTCGACCGCCCAGACCGTACGGTCCGGCTGTCCGGCCTTGGCTCCCATCGCGGCCGGGACCGCGTAGCCCATCGTTCCGGCGCCGCCGGAGTTCAGCCAGGTCGAGGGGTGCTCGTACTGGATGTAGTGCGCGGCCCACATCTGGTGCTGGCCGACGCCGGCCGCGAAGATCGTGCCCTCCGGGGCGAGCTGTCCGATGCGCTCGATGACCTGCTGGGGGGAGAGCTGGCCGTTGTCGGGCTGCTCGTAGCCGAGCGGGTAGGTCTCGCGCCAGCGGTTGAGGTCGCTCCACCAGGCGGTGTAGTCGCCGGTGTTCCCCTCGCTGTGCTCCTTCTGGACCGCCTGGACCAGGTCGGCGATGACCTCGCGGGCGTCTCCGACGATCGGCACGTCGGCGGCGCGGTTCTTGCCGATCTCGGCCGGGTCGATGTCGGCGTGGACGATCTTGGCGAACGGGGCGAAGCTGTCCAGCTTGCCGGTGACGCGGTCGTCGAAGCGGGCTCCGAGGGCCACGATCAGGTCGGCCTTCTGCAGCGCGGTGACGGCGGTGACCGAACCGTGCATGCCCGGCATGCCCACGTGCAGATGGTGGCTGTCGGGGAACGCGCCGAGCGCCATCAGGGTGGTGGTGACGGGCGCTCCGGTGAGCTCCGCGAGGATCTTCAGCTCGGCGGTGGCGTGCGCCTTGAGGACGCCGCCGCCGACGTACAGCACGGGCCGCCTGGCCTGGCTGAGCAGCTTGGCCGCCTCGCGGATCTGCTTGGCGTGCGGCTTGGTCACCGGACGGTAGCCGGGCAGGTCCTGGGTGGGCGGCCACTGGAAGGTGGTCCGGGCCTGGAGGGCGTCCTTGGCGATGTCGACGAGGACGGGGCCCGGCCGGCCGGTGGAGGCGATGTGGAAGGCCTCCGCGATCGTCCGCGGGATGTCCTCGGCCTTGGTGACCAGGAAGTTGTGCTTGGTGACCGGCATCGTGATGCCGACGATGTCCGCCTCCTGGAAGGCGTCCGTGCCGATCGCCTTGGACGCGACCTGACCGGTGATCGCGACGAGCGGCACCGAGTCCATGTGCGCGTCGGCGATCGGGGTGACCAGGTTGGTCGCGCCGGGGCCGCTGGTCGCCATGCAGACGCCGACCTTGCCGGTGGCCTGCGCGTAGCCGGTGGCCGCGTGGCCGGCGCCCTGCTCGTGGCGCACGAGCACGTGCCGCACCCGCTTGGAGTCCATCAGCGGGTCGTAGGCCGGAAGGATCGCACCGCCGGGAATGCCGAATACGGTCTCGGCCCCGACCTCCTCGAGCGAGCGGATGAGGGACTGCGCGCCCGTGACGTGCTCGGGGGCGGACTGCTGTCCTCCGGAACGGGGCCGCGGCTGCGGATGGTGGGCCCCGGTGGCCTGCTCGGTCATCGGCATTCTCTTCTCGATGCTGAGGGTTTTTGCGACTTTTGTGCGGTGTACGACTGATGCCTGTGCAACAAAAAACCCCTCGTGCCGTGAGGCAAGCGAGGGGAGCGCGCCGGGTGCGGTCGCTGGGTGTTCCGGACCTTTCCGGAGGCCACCTAGCTTCAGCCGACGCGCTTTCCAAGTACGAGAATTCGGGTGCGCATGGCATTGACCCTCCCCCCGGCACGCACCGACTGTCAAGTGGGTGGGACGGGAGTCTCATTATGTGAGCGGAGGGTCGTTCCGCCCCCCAGGACGACAGGCACTCCTCCCGTATACACCGCCGCGCCCCCGCCACCGGCGAAGACCGGCTCGGCGGGGCCGTTCGGCACCGGATAGTGGCCGGAAGAGAGCGCTCGGCGCAGCCGGTACTCGTCCAGGGGCCCGGAGAACGCCATGCCCTGTCCATGGGTGCAGCCCATCGCGCGCAGGGCGACCACCTGCTCGGGAAGATCCACCCCGTCGGCCACGGACTGGAGTCCCAGATCGGCGGCGATCCGCAGCAGCCCGCTGGTGATCTTGTGCAGCCGGGCGGACTCGACGACCCCCTCGACCAGACTCCTGTCGAGCCGCAGGACGTCGACGGGGAGCCGCCTCAGTGCCGTGATCGCCGCGTAGCCGCTGCCGAAGCCGTCCAGGGCGATCCGCACACCGAGGCGCCGCAGCGCGTTCAGCCGGCGCTCCAGCTCGTCCAGGGGAACCCTCGGATCGGTGTCGGACAGTTCGACGATCAGACCGCCCGAGGCGAGCCCGTGCCGGGTCAGCAGGGACTCCACGGAGCCCAGCGGCATCGAGCGGTCCACCAGACGCCGGGCGGTCATCCGGACCGTGACCGGCACGGCGACGCCCGCGGCGGTGCGTTCGGCGGCCTGCCCGACGGCCTCGTCGAGCATCCAGCGGCCGAGTTCGGCGGTCCTCTCGCTGTCCTCGGCGACCCGCAGGAACTCGGCGGGGGTGAAGAGCACCCCTTGGGAGGAACGCCAGCGCGCCTGTGCGGTGACCGACGCGATCCGGCCGTTCTCCAGCGACACCACGGGCTGGTGCAGCAGCGCGAACTCGCCGTCCTGCAGCGCGGAGCGCAGCCGGGTCGCCAGCTCCGCCCTGCGGACCACGTCCTGCTGCATCTGGGGCGCGTAGAGCTCGACGCGCCCCTTTCCGGCCGCCTTGGCGCGGTACATGGCGAGGTCGGCGTTGCGCAGCAACTCACCCGCTCCGAGGCCCGGTTCGGCGAAGCCGACGCCGATGGACGCGGCGACCCGGACATCGTTGCCGTCAATACAGTAGGGCTGGGAGAGCCTGATCCTCAGACGGTCGGCGAGTTCCCGTACCTGCTGCTCACGGGCGGTGCGGTCGCGGCCCCCGTCACCGACGATCAGGGCCGCGAACTCGTCCCCGCCGAGCCGGGCGGCGGTGTCGCCGTGCCGGACGGAGTCCTGGAGTCTGCGGGCGGCCTGGACGAGGAGTTCGTCGCCGGCCTGGTGCCCGATGGTGTCGTTGACGGCCTTGAAGCCGTCGAGGTCGATGAAGAGGACGGCGGTGCCCCGGTCGGTGGAGCGGCGCCCGGACAGGGCCTGCTGGACGCGCCGGGTGAACAGCGCGCGGTTGGGCAGGTCGGTGAGCGGGTCGTGCTCGGCGTTGTGCTGCAACTGCGCCTGGAGCCGCACGCGTTCGGTGACGTCACGGCTGTTGAAGATGAGGCCGCCGTGGTGCCGGTTGACGGTGGACTCCACGTTGAGCCAGCCGCCGTCGCCGGACCGGAACCTGCACTCGATCCGGGTGGTGGGTTCCTCGGCATGGCTGGTCGCGAGGAAGCGCCGTACCTCGTGGACCACGCAGCCGAGGTCCTCGGGGTGGATGAGCGAGGCGAGTTCGGAGCCGACCAGTTCCTCGGCGTCACGGCCGTAGACCCCGGCGGCGGCCGGGCTGACGTATCTCAGGATGCCGTTCGGTGCGGCGATCATGATGACGTCGCTCGAACCCTGCACCAGGGAGCGGAAGTGGTTCTCCTTCTGGGCCAGTTCCTGGGTGAGGGTGATGTTGTCGAGCAGCATGATGCCCTGGCGCACCACGAGGGCGAGGACGACGAGACCGGCGGTGACGAGCACCACGCGGTCCACCCTGCGTCCGTTGAGGATGTTGTACAGGATCCCCAACGTGCAGACGGCGGCGGCGAGATAGGGCGTCAGGGCGGCCAGCGATCCGGTGATCGGACGCGCCGCCGGGGAGCGGCCCGGGCCCTGGGGGTCCGCCGGCGCGGGTCCGCCCTGCCCTCCGTGGCGTGGGTCCGGCTCCTCGTGCCACTCCTGGCCGTCGTGGGACCCGGGCCGCTCCTGCGGGGCCCCTTGTCCGGGCGCCGGACGGGCGCCCTGGGACCCGGGCGGGACACGGCTCCCCGGGAGCCCGTGCTGCCCTTCCCTGCGCTGTCCGGGGATGCCCTCGTGGGCCACGCGCGCGTGCTCCTCCGAGCCCGGCCCGTCCGGTCGGCGCGGGTCGGGTCCGCTCGGTTCGGGGCCCTCGGGTCCGCGCGGGTCCGGGCCGTACGCGTCGATGCCGGCGCCGTGCTCGCCGGTGGTGTGCTCCTCGCCGGGGTGTTCCTCGCTCTCGTGCCCGTGCCGGGTGACGACCCAGGGGGCGTAGGCGAGGAGCAGCGAGCCGGCGAACCAGCCCGCGTCGAGGAGCTGGCCCGAGTGGTAACTGTTGTGCAGGAGGGGCGAGGTGAACAGCGCGTCGCACATCACGGTCAGGGCGAGCGCCCCGATCGCCGTGTTGACCGCCGACCTGTTCACCGACGAGCGCCGGAAGTGCAGCGCGAGCACCATGCTGACCAGCGCGATGTCCAGCAGCGGGTACGCGAGGGACAGCGCGGTGTGCGCGACGCTCGGCCCGTCGAACCGCGCGGCCTGGGCGAGCGCCAGACTCCAGGACAGGGTGAGCAGCGATCCGCCGATGAGCCAGGCGTCCAGCGCGAGACACACCCAGCCCGCCCTGGTGACGGGCCGCTTGGCGAGCACCAGCAGTCCGACGATGGCGGGCGGCGCGAAGCAGAGGAAGAACAGATCGGCGTAGCTCGGGGTGGGCACGGGGCGGTCGAGGACGACCTCGTACCATCCCCAGACCAGGTTGCCGAGCGAGGCCATGGCCGAGGAGAGGGCGAACAGCAGCCACGCGGGTCGAAAGCGGCTGCGGCGGCGACGGGCGTAGAGGAAGCAGGAGACCGCCGCGGTGCCCGCGGCGACGCTCAGCCCGAAGTCGCCCATGACCAGTGCGAGGCTCGTGGAGCCCCAGCCGAGCGCGGAACCGACGGCGTAGGCCGCGCACACCAGGGCCAGCACGAGTTGCGAGAACAGGCCCGTCCCACCGTCGAACACCGTCCGACGGATCAGCAGCGCTCCGGGGGAGCTCACCGGGCCCACCCGGTCCGCGCCCCGGGGTCCCGCCGGTCCCGGCACGCCGGGTGTCCGTGCCTCCGGCGGCCCGGATGCCTGCGGTGGTGATGGCTGCCGTGACCGCCGCTGTGCGTGGCCGCGCGCCAGGGTCGTCGTCGGCGGCGGCCCCGCCGCGTCGGATCGTTGGTCCATAGGCCGTGCATCGCCCGTCGCCCCCCTCGCAGTCTCAAAGTCCGTCCCCGGCGCCGAACGGTGCGCGGCGCAGCCCCTGTCCGGACGATACACCAGTCTCGTCACTCAGGGACATAGTTCCTCTACGCTCCGTAACGACCAGGGACTATGCCGACACGGCCCGCGTTCGGGGAACTGCGGAGAGTGCCCGAGGCGGACGGCGAGCGAACAGGGCGTTGCTCAGGTGCCGGTGGTAAGGACCACGTTGCGCAACGGCTCCCGGTTCACGAAGCGGGTGAGCTGATCGGCGAGCAGTCGCTTGGCGCGCGGCCAGAACGCCGAGGTCGGGCCCCCGACATGGGGGCTGATGAGCACGCCGGGCGCGTGCCACAGCGGGTGGCCCGGGGGCAGCGGTTCGGGGTCGGTGACGTCGAGGGCGGCGGTGATGCGCCCGCTCTTCAGCTCGCCGAGCAGCGCGTCCGTGTCGACGACGGGTCCGCGGGCCATGTTCACCAGGAGCGCGCCGTCCTTCATCCGGGACAGGAAGCCGGCGTCCACCAGGCCGCGGGTGCTGTCAGTGAGCGGCGTGGACAGGATGACGACGTCGAACTCGGGGAGGAGGGAGGGCAGTTCGGTGAGGGGGCGCACGGGACCGCGCGCCGTGGCACGGGCGGAGCGTGCGACGCGCGCCACCCGCGCGAGCTCGAACGGCGCGAGCCTGTCCTCGATGGCCGACCCGATGGACCCGTACCCCACGATGAGAACGGACTTGTCGGCCAGTGCGGGACGGAAGCCCGAGCGCCACTCCTGCTTGTCCTGGCCGCGCACGAAGTCGGGGATCCCGCGCAGCGAGGCGAGGATCAGGGCGAGCGCGAGTTCGGCGGTGCTCGCCTCGTGCACCCCCCGGGCGTTGCACAACTCCACGCCGGACGGCAGGGCGTTGAGGCTCGGCAGGACGTGGTCGACGCCCGCGGAGAGGGTCTGCACGGTCCGCACCGACGTCATTTCGGCCATAGGCCGCTGCGAGACGGCGGACGGCTTCATGTAGGGCACGACGTAGAACACGCAGTCGGCGGGATCCGCGGGGAACTCCTGGCCGCCGTCCCAGAAACGGTAGTTGAGGCCCTTCGGGAGTCCGTCGATCTCGTCCGCGTGGAAGGGGAGCCAGACATCGGAAGTCATGGTCAGGAGGTTATGCCAGGCGCTCATGCGCGCAGAGGTTAGGTTGGGGTCCGGCAGAAGGAGGAGCACGGCCAGGTGGAGCGCAGAACGATCGGGGCCGCGGCGCTCGATGTGGGGGCGGTCGGACTCGGATGCATGCCGATGAGCTGGGCTTACACCGGGTCACAACAGCGTGGCGAGGAGTCGCTGCGCGCGGTGAACGCGGCACTGGACCGGGGGTCGACCCTGCTCGACACGGCCGACATGTACGGGCCCTTCACCAATGAGCTGCTCCTGGGACGCGTCCTGAGGGAACGGCGCGCCGAGGCCTTCGTCTCGACCAAGGTCGGCCTGCTGGTGGGCGACCAGCACCTCGTGGCCAACGGCCGCCCCGGCTATGTGAAACGGGCGTGCGACGCGTCGCTTCGCCGGCTCCAGACGGATGTGATCGACCTCTACCAGCTGCACCGCGCGGACCCGGAAGTGCCGGTCGAGGAGACGTGGGGCGCGATGGCCGAGCTCGTCGCGGCCGGAAAGGTCCGCTCGCTCGGGCTGTGCGCGGTGGGTGCCGGGTCCGGCCGCCGGGCGGGGGCGCGGCCGCACGACGGGACGATCCGGCTGCTGGAGCGGGTGCAGCAGGTCTTCCCGGTGAGCACCGTGCAGGCCGAGCTGTCGGTGTGGTCGGCGGAGGCGCTGGACGCGCTGCTGCCGTGGTGTGCGGCGCGCGGGGTCGGGTTCCTCGCCGCGATGCCGCTCGGCAACGGCTTCCTGACCGGGACGCTGACCCCCGGCGAGGGCTTCGAGCCCGACGACGCGCGGGCCCGCCACCCCCGCTTCACGGCGGAGATGATGGCCGCGAACCAGCCCATCGTCGTCGGTCTGCGGCGCGTCGCCCGGCGGCACGGGGGCGGCGCCCGTCCCGTCACGCCCGCGCAGGTGGCGCTGGCGTGGGTCCTGGCGCAGGGACCGCACGTCGTCCCGGTGCCGGGGGCCAAGCGGGAGCGCTGGGTCGCCGAGAACGCGGGGGCGGCCGGGCTGCGGCTGACGGCGGAGGATCTCGCCGAGGTGGCGGCGTTGCCGGGGGCCCTGGGATCCTGGGACTGAGCGGCGCTTCCGGAGCCCGGCGCGGATCTCCCGGCCGGACCGGGAACCCGGGAGACGCGAGCGGTGTATGAACAGGTGGACCGCCGCGTCGAAGGGACCCTGATGGTGCAAGTTCGAGCAGTGACAGTCGTGTTGGCCGCGAGCGTGCTTCTGGTGACGGCCGGCTGTTCCTCCGGCGAGGGGGGAGGTACGGGCGGCTCGGGCAAGCCGCCCGGCATCGGGGGCGACGCGTCCCACGCGTCCTCCGCCCCGAGCGCCACCGCCGGGCCGACACCGCCCGCGAAGGGCTCGGTGCGGGTCCTGCGCACCGTCACCGAGAACCTGGACACCCCCTGGGGCCTCGCGCCGCTGGCCGACGGCGGTCTGCTGGTGTCCTCGCGGGACAAGGGGACGATCACCCGGGTCGACGAGAAGACCGGCGCGAAGACGCTGCTGGGCGAGGTCGCGGGGGTGGCGCCGGCCGGCGAGGGCGGTCTCCTCGGTATCGCCCTCTCGCCGGACTACGCCTCCGACCACATGATCTACGCATACCTGACCACGGCCTCCGACAACCGCATCGTGCGCATGCTGTACGACGAGCGGAAGCCGTCAGGTGAGCAGCTCGGGGCGCCGGACACGATCTTCAAGGGCATTCCCAAGGGCGTGATCCACAACGGTGGCCGGATCGCCTTCGGTCCGGACAAAATGCTCTACGCGGGCGCCGGTGAGACGGGTGACCGGGGTTTGGCCCAGGACAAGAAGTCGCTCGGCGGGAAGATCCTGCGCATGACGCCGGAGGGCGAGCCCGCGCCGGGCAATCCGTTCCCCGACTCGGTCGTGTACTCGTACGGGCACCGCAACGTCCAGGGTCTCGCCTGGGACGACAAACAGCGGCTGTGGGCCTCGGAGTTCGGCCAGGACACCTGGGACGAGCTGAACCAGATCAAGCCCGGCGACAACTACGGCTGGCCGGTGGTGGAAGGGATCAGCCACAACTCGGCGTACCACGACCCGATCGTCCAGTGGAAGACCGACGAGGCCTCCCCGAGCGGGATCGCCTACGCCGAGGGGTCGATATGGATGGCGGCCCTCAAGGGCGAACGCCTGTGGCGCATCCCGTTGAACGGCACCGAGGCGTCCGCGGCGCCGGAGGCCTTCCTCACGGGCAAGTACGGCCGCCTCCGCACCGTCGTCTCCGCGGGCGGCGACAAGCTCTGGCTGACGACGAGCGAGACCGACGGCCGCGGCACCCCCGTGAAGGGCGACGACCGGCTCCTGGAGCTGGAGGTGAAGTAGGGCGGCGGGCCGGGGGCGACCGCGGTGCTCCCTCGGCCCGGTCTCCCCGCGGGCGCGCCCCTCAGCCGGCCGCTCGGGCGGCCGGGCCGTCCGGCGGGACGAGCCGCAGCCGGTGGGCCAGGGCCGCCGCCTCGCCCCGTCCCGAGACGTCCAGCTTGGCCAGGATGTTCGAGACGTGGACGCTGGCCGTCTTCGGGGAGATGAACAGTTCCTCGGCGATCTGGCGGTTGCTGCGGCCCGCGGCGACCAGGCGCAGGACGTCGCGCTCGCGGCTGGTCAGGCCGAACGCGGCCGCCGGGTCGGCGGGAGCGGTCCGGGACGGTTCGGGCGTGTGCCCCAGGGTGATGCGGGCACGCTGGGCGAGCAGCGCGACGGCGTCGGCCAGCGGACGGGCCCCGAGGTGCCCCGCGACGGCGCCGGCCAGCCGCAGGAGTTCCGCGGCGCGGTCGCGCTCGTCGTCGTCCGCGCCCGTGAGCAGCAGGGACTCGGCGAGACGGAGCCGGACCCGGGCGAGGTCGTAGGGGCGCTCCAGGGGTTCGACGGCCTCGACCACCTCGGACCACTGGCCGGGGCCGCTCGCGCCGTCGGCCCGCCGGAGTTCGGCGCGCAGCCATGCGGCGTGGGCGCTCCAGACCGGCGCTCCGGTGGCCAGGGTCCTCGCGGCCGTGCGGACGCGGTCCAGGGCGGGGGCGCGGCCCGGGGCGGCGACGGGCAGGCCGCGGGCGTCGGCCTCCGCGGTGACGGCGGCCAGCAGGAGCGGCCAGGCGTAGCGCTGGGTGCCGGGCGGGAAGCCCGCGGCCAGTGCCTCCTCCAGGGCGGTGCGGGCGTCGAGGAAGCGGCCCTCGCCCGCGGCGATGCCGATGGTGGTGCACAGCAGCGGCAGGGAGTGCTGGGGCATCGGGTCGTGGGTGCCGAAGTGGGCTCGGGCGGCGGTCAGTTGGCGTCCGGCCTCGATGAGGTCCCCGCGGGCCAGGGCCACGGGCGCGAGCCGGGACGCGCCCACTCCGGACGCCTTCCCGCCGAGCCCGATGGCCAGGGCGTTGCGGGCGGCCTCGGCGGCCTCGTCCCAGCGGCCGAGCGCGTACAGCGATTCGGAGAGGTTCCCCCACACCCAGGCCTGGGTGTCCAACAGGCCGTTCCGGCAGGCAAGTTCTATGCCCTCGCGCAGGACGGCGACGGCCTCCCGGGAGCGGCCGACCGATTCCAGGTGAGAGGGCAGGTTGATGTGGAGACGGCCCACGACGTACGCGGCGCCTTGGCGGTTGGCCCGCTCCTTGACCCGGTACATCTCCGCGAGCCCGGCCTCGGTCTCCCCCGCGTCGACCATCAGGCCGCCGAGGGTGAGCCGGGCGTTCAGCTCGGTGTCCCGGGCGCCCACCATGTGCGCGTACTCCACGGCGCGTTCGGCCGCGGACAGGGCGCCGTGGCCGGGCTGGTGCACCATGCACCAGGCGGCGACCATGGACAGGACCTCGGCGTGCACCTGGGAGGGCGGCAGACCGCGCACCAGGTCCTGGGCGGTGGCGAGTTCCTTCCAGCCGTTGCCGCGGACCTGCGCCTGCACGAGCCGGGAGCGCTGGATCCAGAACCAGGCGGCGCGCAGCGGGTCGCCCTCGTCCTCCAGGAGGTGCAGCGCCCGTTTGGTCGTCTTCAGGGCGCGTTCGCGTTCCCCGCACAGTCGGCCGGCGACGGCGGCCTCGGCCATGAGGTCCAGGTAACTCAGCGGTGTGGTCGCGCAGTCGGGGCCGGCGGGGGTCTCCCCGTGGCCGTCGGGCAGCGGAGGGGGGTAGGCCTCCACGTAGTCGATGGGGCGCAGTTCGGCCCGTACGGTGTCGGGGACCGTCTCCCACAGTTCCATCGCCCGTTCCAGGAGCCGCAGTTGCTCGGAGTGGGCGTGCCGGCGACGGGCCTCGACCGAGGCGTCGAGGACGGCGGGCAGGGCCTTGGCGGCGTCGTGCGCGTGGTACCAGTAGCTGGCCAGCCGGGTGACGCGTTCGTCGGCCGGTACGAGCGCCGGGTCGGCTTCCAGGGCCTCGGCGTAGCGGCGGTTGAAGCGGGAGCGCTCGCCCGGCAGCAGGTCGTCGCTGACGGCCTCGCGGACCAGGGAATGGCGGAAGCGGTAGCCGTCGCCGCCAGGTGTGGCGATCAGGATGTTGGCGCCGACGCAGGCGCGCAGGGCCTCGATGAGGTCGTCCTCGGCGAGCCGTGCCACGGCGGCCAGCAGGGGGTACTCGACGGTGCTGCCGCCCTCGGCGACGATCCGGGCGACCCGCTGGGCGCTCTCGGGCAAGCCCTCGACGCGGACGAGGAGCAGGTCGCGCAGGGTGTCGGTGAGTCCGGTGCGACAGCCTTCGCGGGCGGCGACGGCGAGTTCCTCGACGAAGAACGCGTTGCCGTCGGATCGGGCGAAGATCTCGTCGGCCTGGGCGGTGTCGGGCTCACGGGCGATGATTCCGGCGATCTGACGGCCGACCTCCGCCCGGTTGAAGCGGCTCAGCTCGATGCGGCGGACCGTGCGGAGGCGGTCGAGCTCCGCGAGCAGCGGGCGCAGCGGATGGCGGCGGTGGATGTCGTCGGCGCGGTAGGTGGCGATCACGACGAGGCGGCCGCTGCGCAGCGTGCGGAAGAGGTAGGCGAGCAGATGGCGGGTGGAGGCGTCGGCCCAGTGCAGGTCCTCGAGGACGACGACGACCGTGCGGTCCGCGGCGACGCGTTCCAGCAGGCGGGCGGTGAGCTCGAAGAGGCGGGCCATGCCGTCCTCCTCGTACTGCCGTCCCGGGGTCGTGCGGGCGAGCTCGGGGAGGAGGCGGGCGAGTTCCTCCTCCTGTCCGGCGGCCGCGGCGGCGAGTTCGTCGGGCAGGGCGCGGCGCAGGGCGCGCAGGGCGGTGGAGAAGGGGGCGAAGGGAAGGCCGTCGGCGCCGATCTCGACGCAGCCGCCGGAGGCGACGACGGCGCCCTCGCGGGTGGCGGCGCCGGAGAATTCCTCCAGGAAGCGGGTCTTGCCTACGCCGGCCTCGCCGCCGAGCAGGAACGCCTGTGGCTCTCCCCCGGCGGCGGCGCGCGCGAGCGCGTCGTTCAACACGCCCAGTTCGTCGGCGCGTCCGACGAACACGGGGCTGACGGACCTGGTCTCCACGGGCCCGAGCATGGCACAGGGGTCCGGCAGGGGGGCACCGGTCGCCGGGACGGCGATCAGTGCCCCGCCCGCCGGACGACCCGTGGACGGTGGGTGCGGGACGGCCGCCGCGCGGTGGCCGTCCCGCACGGCCCGTGGACGGCCGGATGGCGCCGGGCCTTCCACGGAGGCCCCGGTGCTCACGCGGTGCGGGCCGAACGGTGCCTGCGGGGGCTGTCGCTATGGGCGCGTTCGCCGTCGTTCTGTGCGGACCGCCGGGCGGCGCGGCGGGCGGCCCGGCGGCCGTCGGAGGCCTCCTTGGCGAGCCGGTAGGTCTGGGCCCTGCGGATCATTTCCTCGGACCGGATCTGCTGGAGCTCGAACTCGAACATCTCGTACCCCTCGTGAAGAGTCGGTTTCGGTCTCGCTTGTTCGCGATGCCTCAACCTTCGTCTCCCAGGGGGGTGCGCCACATCGGGAGAGTTCCGCATCTTGGGAGCGCGAAGGGCCTTAGGACGGCGGCCGGTTTCCCGTGCCGGCCCTAAGGCCCCTCTGAGGTGTCGGTTCTTCGGTGGTGCCGGGTGCCGGGACTCAGCTCGTGGAGGGCAGTCCGAGGAGGATGTCGGAGTACTTGGCGACCGCGAGCACCAGGCCCACGACGCCGAGGGAGACGCCCGCCCAGGCGACGGACTTGATCCAGGCGGCCTGCGGCCTGCCGGGGGCGCCGAAGGCGGGCCGGACCAGCACCACGACGCCGACGATCAGCGCGACCAGCGCGAAGAGGCCGCCGACCAGCGCGGTGGTCGCCCAGGCGTCGCCGTAGACCTCCTTGACCTGCGTGGCCACGCTGGCGGTCGACGAGGTCTGGAGCTGGCCGACCAGGGTCTCGCGGGCGGCCGCCACGGTGGAGACCCAGCTCCCGGTCAGCGACACCAGGCCGAGCGCGGCGGACACCACGGCGGCGGCACCCTGGCCGACACCGCCGTCCCGGCCCGCCTCGGACTCGTCGAGGGCGGCGAGGTCCGCGTCGGCCTCGTCCCGCTCCTCGACGTCCGCGTCGGCCTCGTTGCGCTCCTCGGCGTCGGCCGCCGGTCCGGTCCCTTCGTCCGTGGACGTCCCGGCCGCGTCGGCCTTGGTGACGTCCAGGTTCCGCTCGTCGCGCTCCGCCTCGGTACCGGTCTCGGCCCCGGTCTCGTCAACTGTCTTGGTTCCCATGCGTGGCACCGTACGGACGCTGTCTGAGAGCTTCCTTAATGTTCCGCGGAGGGGGTGTGCGCGCGTGCGGCACGCCACTCGGGGGCGAGTACGGACCACACCTCGAGGTCGTGCCGGACCCCGTGGTGGGGGTGCTTCTCGCGGAGCACGCCGTCCCGGCTCAGGCCGAGCCGCCGGGCCACGTTCAGGCTCGGGACGTTGCCCGCGGCGGCGACCCACTCGACGCGGTGGATGCCCCGCTCCTCGACCGCCCAGTCGATGAGGATCCGCATCGCGCGGGTGACCAGACCGCGCCCGGAGGCGGCGGGTTCCAGCCAGCAGCCGACCTCGCAGTTGCCCTGGGCCGCGTCGAAGTTCAGGAAGAGCACACCGCCCACGAGCTTCCCGTCCAGCCACAGGCCGTGCAGGGACCCGGTGTCGGCGCAGCGCATGTCCGCGTACCTCTGGAGCTGCGCCCGCGCGGACGGCACGTCCGTTGACCGGGCCCCGAAGGGGATGAACCGCCCGATGAAGTCGCGTCCGCGGTCCAGGTGCGCGAGGAACTCCTCGGCGTGCCAGGGCTCCAGGGGCCGCAGTTCCGCTCCGTCGTCGCCCAGGGATATCGCGTACATCCCGTCACCGCTCCTTCGTCGTCACGTCCTGCACCCCGGCGTCCGGCAGCTCGGCGTCCGGCACCTTGAGGTCCAGCGCCTCGACGTCGGCCGCCGCGTGGCCCAGTACGTCCGCCGCCTCGGCGTCCGTGGCCTCGGCCAGCCTCTCATGCGCGGCCCGGCACTCGGGCGGCTCGATGCTGATGCGCGGCAGCCTCTTGTCGAGCGCCCGGGGCAGCCACCAGTTGGCGTCGCCGAGCAGGTGCATGAGGGCGGGGACGAGGAGCGTGCGCAGGACGAAGGCGTCCAGGGCGACGGCGGCGGCCAGGGCGATGCCGAACATCGCGATCACGCGGTCTCCGCTGAGCACGAAGGCGAGGAAGACCGAGATCATGATGACGGCGGCGGAGTTGATCACCCGGCTGGTCTCGGCGAGGCCGACGCGTACGGCACGCCGGTTGTCACCGGTCTCCAGCCACTCCTCGTACATCCGGCTCACCAGGAAGACCTGGTAGTCCATGGAGAGCCCGAAGAGCACCGACACCATGATCACGGGCAGGAACGGCTCGATCGGACCCGCGCGGCCGAGGCCGAGCAGCTCGCTGCCCCAGCCCCACTGGAAGATCGCGACGACGACTCCGAAGGCCGCGGCGACGGCGGCGATGTTCATGACCGCGGCCTTGAGCGGGATGCCGATCGAACGGAACGCGAGCAGCAGCAGGACACAGCCGAGGCTGATCACGACCCCCACGAAGAGCGGGAGCTTGCCGATGATGACGTCCGCGAAGTCGTCGTAGCTCGCCGTCACACCGCCGACCTGTACGTCGAGGGAGGTGCCCGACTCGGCGCGCGGCAGGACGTCGGTGCGCAGCCGGTCGACGAGATCGCTGGTCTTCTGGGACTGCGGCGCGGAGTCCGGGACGACCGTGAGGAAGGCGGTGTCACCGACGCCGTTGTAGGTCACCGGGGTCGCCGAGGCGACGCCCTCGGTGGTCCGCAGGGTGGCGTCCAGGTTGTCCAGGGCGAGCCTGTCCTCGGCGCCGGCGACCTTGGTGACGAGGGTCAGGGGTCCGTTCAGGCCGGGCCCGAAGCCCTCCGAGATCCGGTCGTAGGCCTGCCGGGTCGTCGTGCCCTTCGGGTCGTTGCCCTGGTCGGAGGTACCCAGGTGGAGGGAGAACGTGGGGAGGGCGAGTACGGCCATCACGACGACGGCCACGACCCCGAGCAGCTTGGGGTGGCGTTCCACGAACGCGGACCAGCGGGCGGCGAACCCGGTGGCCATCTCGGGCTCGGGCCCGTGCTCCTCCAGCCTCCGGCGCTCGCGGCGGCTGAGCGCGCGCGGTCCGATGAAGGACAGCAGCGCGGGCAGCAGGGTCACGGAGGCCGCGACGGTGAGGACGACGGTCAGGGAGGCGGCGATCGCCACACCGTTGAGGAAGCTGAGCCGCAGGATGAGCATGCCCAGCAGGGCGATGCAGACGGTGGCGCCGGCGAAGACGACCGCGCGTCCGGTGGTGGCCACGGCGTTCTGCGCCGCCTCGGCCACCGGCAGTCCGCGTTTGAGGCCGCGCCGGTGTCTGGTCACGATGAACAGCGCGTAGTCGATCCCGACCCCGAGGCCCACCAGCATGCCGAGCATGGGGGCGAAGTCGGCCACGGTCATGGCGTGTCCGAGGAGCACGATGCCGAAGTACGCCGTGCCCACGCCCACCAGGGCGGTGGCGATGGGCAGCATGGAGGCGGCGAGCGAGCCGAAGGCGAGGAAGAGGACCACGGCGGCGACGGCCACGCCGACGATCTCGGCCGTGTGTCCGCCGGACGGCTTGGTCAGGGAGATCGCGGTGCCGCCCAGCTCGACGTCGAGCCCCTTGGCCTCGGCGTCCTTGGCGGCGTCGACGACGGCCCGGACCTCGCCCTTGTCGAGGTTCTCGGCCCGGTCGGCGAAGGTGATGGTCGCGTACGCCGTCCGGCCGTCCCGGCTGATCCCGCCGTCCGCGCCCGTCCGGCCCGATCCCTCGTGCGCGTACGGGCTGTCGACGGAGGCCACTCCGGGGAGCTTCTCGATCTTGTCCAGGGCCCGGGTCATGGACTGCTCGACGTCGGCGGAGCGGACCGTGCCCGAGCCGGTGTGCCAGACGACGGTGTCGCTGTCGCCGCCGAGCCCGGGGAAGCCGCTGTTCAGGAGCTGCGTCGCGCGGCCCGATTCGGTGCCGGGGACTTCGTAGTCGTTGGAGTACGCGGAGCCCGTCGCGGCCGCGGCCGCGGTCACACCGCCGAAGGCCACAAGCCAGAGGAGGACGGTGATGAGGCGATGCCGGACGCACCACCGAGCAAGGGCTGCCACGAGCGAGCTCCCTGGGGGGATTTGTGGATCTTTATCGGGAACTGCCCGCAAAGAACACATGACTAATGCGTCATCACTCTTGCAGCATGAACTGATCCTTTGTCGCATTCGTGGGCTTACTCACAGGGCTGCGTCCCATGTCACAGGGAATACGCGTGGCCCCGGTCACCCCGCCCGCCACAGCTCAGTCCAACTGGTCACCCACGGCCATGACCATCACTCCGGCGATCATCAGCCACAGGGCCCGCCGGGTGCGGCCCTTGGCCCCGAGCGCCGACGCGCCGGCGCACAGGACGGCTCCCGAGGCGTAGGAGAGGGGTATGAGCGCGCTTCCCGAGCCGCCGGTGCGCATCACCGACGCGGCGAGTCCGGCGACGGTCAGCAGGACTCCGGTGCCGATCGCGGTCCAGCGCGCCCGGCGCGCCTCCGGATCCTCGTCCTCGTCCTCGTCCTCAGGGTCCAGGTCCTCCGGGTCCAGGTCCTCCGGCTCCGCGGGGTCGTGGTCCTCGCGGCCGTCGGGGTCCCGAGGGGCGCGGTCGTGCGTCTCGATGGTGCCGTCGTGCGTCTCGGTCGTGCGGTCGTTCGTCTCGCTCGTGCCGTCCTGCGTCTCGCTCGTACTGTCGTGCGTCTCGGAGTCGGTGCTTCCACTCATGGCGCGGGAGCGTAGCGCGTTGACCTGAGCACGCCGACACAGACCCCAGGGGGCGCACCGGTCGCGGCGCACCCCCTGGGATGTGGGAAAACCCGGATCTCAGCCTTCGGAGACGCCCAGCTTCTCCAGGATGAGCTCCTTGACGCGAGCGGCGTCGGCCTGGCCGCGGGTGGCCTTCATGACCGCGCCGACGAGCGCGCCGACGGCCTGGACCTTGCCGCCACGGATCTTGTCGGCGATGCCCGGGTTCCCGGCGACGGCCTCGTCGACGGCGGCGGTCAGCGCGCCCTCGTCCGAGACGACCTTCAGGCCGCGCTTGTCGACGACCTCGTCCGGGGTGCCCTCGCCCGCGAGAACGCCCTCGATGACCTGACGGGCCAGCTTGTCGTTCAGATCGCCGGCGGCGACCAGCTCGGACACCCGGGCGACCTGGGCCGGGGTGATCGGCAGGTCCTCCAGGGCCGTGCCCGACTCGTTGGCGCTGCGGGCCAGCTCGCCCATCCACCACTTGCGGGCGGAGGTGGAGTCGGCACCGGCCTCGATCGTCGCGACGATCGAGTCGATCGCGCCGGCGTTGAGCATCGACTGCATGTCGTGGGCGTTGACGTCCCACTCCTCGCGCAGCCGGTTGCGGCGGGCCAGCGGCTGCTCGGGCAGTCCGGCGCGCAGCTCCTCGACCCACTCACGGGACGGGGCGACGGGCACGAGGTCGGGCTCCGGGAAGTACCGGTAGTCCTCCGCCTCCTCCTTCACGCGGCCCGAGGTCGTGGACCCGGTGTCCTCGTGGAAGTGGCGCGTCTCCTGGATGATCGTGCCGCCGGAGTTCAGCACCGCGGCGTGGCGCTGGATCTCGAAGCGGGCGGCACGCTCGACGGAACGCAGGGAGTTGACGTTCTTCGTCTCGGAGCGCGTGCCGAACTTCTCGCGGCCGTGCGGGCGCAGCGAGAGGTTCACGTCGCAGCGCATCTGGCCCTGCTCCATACGGGCCTCGGAGACACCGAGCGCCTTGATGAGCTCGCGCAGCTCGGCGACGTACGCCTTGGCGACCTCGGGAGCACGCTCACCCGCGCCCTCGATCGGCTTGGTGACGATCTCGATGAGCGGGATGCCCGCCCGGTTGTAGTCGAGCAGCGAGTGGGACGCGCCGTGGATACGGCCGGTGGCACCGCCGACGTGCAGCGACTTGCCGGTGTCCTCCTCCATGTGGGCGCGCTCGATCTCCACGCGGAAGACCTCGCCGTCCTCGAGCTGGACGTCCAGATAGCCGTTGAAGGCGATCGGCTCGTCGTACTGCGAGGTCTGGAAGTTCTTCGGCATATCCGGATAGAAGTAGTTCTTCCGGGCGAAGCGGCACCATTCGGCGATCTCGCAGTGCAGCGCGAGGCCGATCTTGATGGCGGACTCGACTCCGGTCGCGTTGACGACCGGGAGGGCGCCGGGCATGCCGAGGCAGGTCGGGCACGTCTGCGAGTTGGGCTCGGCGCCCAGCTCGGTCGAGCAGCCGCAGAACATCTTCGTCTTGGTGCCGAGTTCGACATGGACTTCGAGGCCCATGACGGGGTCGTACGACGCGAGCGCGTCCTCGTACGACACCAGGTCGATCGTGGTGGTCACGGTGAAAACTTCCCTCTCAGCCCAGCAGGACGTCGTCGTCGCCCAGGCGCTTGAGCTCCCGGTAGAGGATGGCGAGGCCGGTGACGATGGCGGCGGCGGACACGGCGGCGTCGATGAGGCGCAGCGTGTCGTTCTCCTTGCGGGCCCTCTTGACCTGCTTCGCGACACCGAGGGCACCGAACGCAGTGCCCGCCATGGACAGATACGTGCCGGACTTGGACTTCTTGAAACCCTTGGCCTTGGACATTGCCTTGCTCACAGCGACGGAGCCTCCTCAAGCAGCGGGTGGCCCCACTTTTCCACGAAGGCGGCCTCGACGGCGGCTCCGACCTTGTACAGACGGTCGTCCTTCAGCGCCGGGGCGATGATCTGGAGTCCGACCGGGAGGTTGTCCTCGGGGGCGAGACCGCAGGGCAGCGACATGGCGGAGTTGCCGGCCAGGTTGGTCGGGATGGTGCACAGGTCCGCGAGGTACATCGCCATCGGGTCGTCGGCGCGCTCGCCGATCGGGAACGCGGTGGTGGGCGTCGTCGGCGAGACGATCACGTCGACCTGCTCGAACGCCTTCTCGAAGTCGCGCGTGATGAGCGTACGGACCTTCTGGGCGCTGCCGTAGTACGCGTCGTAGTAGCCGGAGCTGAGCGCGTACGTGCCGAGCATGATGCGGCGCTTGACCTCGGGGCCGAAGCCGGCCTCACGGGTGAGGGCGGTGACGTCCTCGGCGGAGCGCGTGCCGTCGTCGCCCGTACGCAGGCCGTAGCGCAGGCCGTCGAAGCGGGCGAGGTTGCTCGAACACTCGGACGGGGCGATCAGGTAGTACGCGGAGAGCGCCAGGTCGAAGGACGGGCAGTCCAGCTCGACGATCTCGGCGCCCAGTCCCTTGAGCAGCTCGACGGACTCGTCGAAGCGCTGGATGACACCGGCCTGGTAGCCCTCGCCGCGGAACTGCTTGACGACACCGACGCGCATGCCGGAGACGCTGCCGTTGCGGGCGGCCTCGACGACCGGCGGGACCGGGGCGTCGATGGAGGTCGAGTCGAGCGGGTCGTGCCCGGCGATGACCTCGTGGAGCAGGGCCGCGTCCAGGACCGTACGGGCGCAGGGGCCGCCCTGGTCGAGGGAGCTGGAGAACGCCACCATGCCGTAGCGGGAGACCGCGCCGTACGTGGGCTTGACGCCGACCGTGCCGGTGACGGCGGCCGGCTGGCGGATGGAACCGCCGGTGTCGGTGCCGATGGCGAGGGGCGCCTGGTAGGAGGCGAGGGCGGCGGAGGAGCCGCCTCCGGAGCCGCCGGGGATCCGGGTGAGGTCCCAGGGGTTGCCGGTCGGGCCGTACGCGCTGTTCTCGGTGGAGGACCCCATGGCGAACTCGTCCATGTTGGTCTTGCCGAGGATGACGACGTCGGCGGCCTTGAGCCGCTTGGTGAGGGTCGCGTCGTACGGCGGGATCCAGCCTTCGAGGATCTTCGAGCCGACGGTGGTCGGGATGCCCTCGGTGGTGAAGATGTCCTTCAGCGCGAGCGGGACGCCGGCGAGTGGGCCGAGCTTCTCGCCGGCCTCCCGCTTGGCGTCCACGGCACGGGCCTGGGCGAGGGCGCCCTCGCGGTCGACGTGCAGGAAGGCGTGCACCTTCTCGTCGACGGCCTCGATCCGGGCGAGGTGGGCCTCGGTGACCTCGACGGCGGTGAGCTCGCCGGCCGCGATCTTCCCGGCGATCTCGGCCGCGGTGAGCTTGATGATGTTGACGTTGGTGTCCGTCATGGTGATTAGTCCTCCCCCAGGATCTGCGGCACCTTGAAACGCTGCTGCTCCTGGGCCGGGGCGCCGGAGAGCGCCTGCTCGGGGGTGAGCGACGGACGGACCTCGTCCACGCGCATGACGTTCGTCAGCGGCAGCGGATGAGAGGTCGGCGGTACGTCTTGGTCGGCGACCTCGCTGACGCGGGCGACCGCGCCGATGATGTCGTCGAGCTGGCCTGCGAAGTGGTCGAGCTCTTCGCCCTTCAGCTCCAGACGCGCCAGCCGTGCGAGGTGGGCGACCTCCTCGCGCGTGATGCCAGGCATGCAGCGATCCTCTGGGGTGAGTGCGTGTGGTTTGGCCCAATCCTATGGGGCCCGGGCCGATGCCCGCGCCCGGGTTTGCCGTGGGACGCCCACGACCCCGCCCTCCGACCGGTCATCTCCCACCCACGCACCACCCGTTCGCCCCGGCCGTCCCGTGCGCCGGCGCCGATCCGGCCGACCGACACCCCGGCCTCCGGCCGGACGTCCCCCACCCGCGCACCACCCGTGCACCGTCCGCCGAAAAGCCGAGCTCTCCCGTTCGGGCGTCCCACCGCCGGCGGCCATCGGCCCAGCAACACCCCGGCCTCCGGCCGGATCTCTCCCACCCGCGCACCACCCGTTCACCGTCCGCCGAGAAGCCGAGCTCTCCCGTTCGGGCGTCCCACCGTCGGCGGCTATCCGCCGGGCGACTTCCGGGCCTCCGGACTGGTGGGCTCTGCTGTGGGGGTCCTCGCCGTTGGCGGCCGTCGCGCCGGGGTGCGGGACGGCGCGTCCGCGGTCGGGTCTTCTGTCCGCCTCACGCCGCCCGCGGCGGGAAGGGACCACCAGGGGGCCGAGGTTGTCAGCGGACTGTTGCGGGTGGTGCGTGGGTGGGAGACAGCCGGCCGTAGGCCGGGAAAGGGCTACTCGGCGGCAGGCAGCGCGGCCCGCGGCCGCTGCCAGCCCCGGGCCCCCCGGGCGAGCAGCCACGCCGTCGCCTCGTCGGGCGGCATCGCCGCGGCGACGAGCCACCCCTGGACGGCGTCGCACCCCAGATCCCGCAACCGCTCCCACGTCTCGTCGTCCTCGACGCCCTCCGCCACGACGAGGAGCCCCAGCGAATGCGCGAGGTCGACGGTGCACCGCACGATCTCGGCGTCCTCGGCGTCCACGGCGAGCCGCGCGACGAACGAACGGTCGATCTTCAACTCGCTGACCGGCAGCCGGCGCAGATGGACCAGTGAGGAGTACCCGGTGCCGAAGTCGTCCAGCGACATCTTCACCCCGTGCCCGGTGAGCGCCGCGAGGGTGTCGGCGGCACGCTGCGGGTCCTCCAGGAGCACATGCTCCGTTATCTCCAGTTGGAGCGCTCCCGCGGGAACTCCGTGCCGGGCGAGACGGGCGGCGACGGCGCCCGCGAACCCCGGGGTGTGCACGTCGCGCGGCGACACGTTCACCGCGACCGGCACGTACAGCCCCTGTGCCCGCCAGCGCGCGACCTGCCCGAGGGCCGTCTCCAGGACGTACTCGGTGAGGTGCGGCATCAGTCCGGACGACTCGGCGATGGCGATGAACTCGTCCGGCGGCACCTTGCCGCGCTCGGGATGCACCCAGCGCACCAGCGCCTCGAGCCCGGCCACCTGTCCGTCGAAGCGGACCTTGGGCTGGTAGTGCAGTTCGACGTCACCGGTGTCCAGGGCCCGGCGCAGATCGCCCAGCAGGCCCAGCCGGTCGGGGGTGTTGGAGTCCCGCTTGGACTCGTACACCTCGACGCCCGTACGGTCCCGCTTCGCCTGGTACATCGCGATGTCGGCCAGGCGCAGCAGCCCCTCCGCGTCGAGCGCGTGGTCGGGGAAGACGGAGAGCCCGGCGCTGGCCTCCAGGACGAGGGTGAGTCCGTCCAGGTCGAGCGGCGAGCCGAGGGTGGCGACCAGATTGCGGGCGACCCGCGTGGCCGACGTGGTGGAGTCCACGACCGGCAGTAACACGGCGAACTCGTCACCGCCGAGCCGCGCGGCCTCCGCCCCGCGCGGCAGTGCCAGCCGCAGCCTCTCGGCTATCTGGAGGAGCAGCCGGTCACCGGCGAGGTGCCCCAGCGTGTCGTTCACCGAGCGGAAGCGGTCCAGGTCGATGAGCACGAGGGCGGAGCGCACGCCGATGCGCTCGGCGTCGTCCAGGGCCGTCCAGGTGCGCTCCAGCAGCCACTGACGGTTCGGCAGCCCGGTCAGCGGGTCGCGCAGTTGCTCCTCGGCCCGGGCCCGGGCTATCCACAGGGTGGAGTCGAGGGCGATCAGCGGGATCGAGAACAGGGGCAGCAGTGCCGGCTGGGCCGTCGCGACGACACAGATCAGCGGCGCGATGCCGAGCAGGGCCACGGCGACGAGCCCGTGTCTGACGAGGGCCGTACGGGCGACGGTGGGCAGGCCCCCACGCGGCGTGTTCAGGTACCAGAGCAGGGTGCGGGTGACGGCGAGATAGGCGCCGGCGACCAGCACGACCTGGGGGGCCGCGTAGAACGTCCAGGTGTCGGGGGCCCAGGGCGTCTCGACGCTCGGGAACCGTCCGAACGACGCGAGGACCAGGGCTCCGGCGCCGATGCCGAGGATGTCGACGGCGCCGTGCACGACGCCTTGGCGCCAGCGGTTGCGGCGGGCGGTGCCCACCAGGACGACGACGGTGAGGCTGACCATGCCGGCCGGGACCCAGCCGTACAGCAGCAGGACCGCGAGGGTGAGCGCGGCGCCGGAACCGGTGCCGCCCCACCAGCGGGCCCGGCCGAGGGCGACCAGGTGACCGACGATGACGCCGGTCAGCAGGGCCAGGGCCCAGCCGACGGTGCCGCACGGGAAGAGGGCGTGATGACCGCTGAACGCCCGGTAGAAGCCCGCGCCCAGGACGAACGCGGCCGTCGCCACGACCGCCGAGGGCAGCGTCGGCCAGGACAGATGGCGCTCGGGGTCCTGGCCGGGCAGGCCGGTGCCGGGGTCGGCGGTGAGAGCGCCGGGGACGACGGGAACGGGGAGCGGCGTGGTGCCGAGCCCGCTCCGGGCGGCACGCTCCGACTGCCGTCCCGTCCGCAGGCCGGTCAGCCACGCGCCGGTCGTCCGGCGCGGGCGCAGCCGTGGGTCGGGAGCGGCGCTCTCGGTCGGTTCCATTCCCGTCCCTCTCACTGCCGGCGGTGCCGACGCCACACGATCCGTTGCCGGCGACAGCCGCCGAAGACGCCGCGTCGGAAAACCCTTCCCCCGGCCCACGCGGAGTCGAGGATGCGCCGGCCGCGGCCGGGCACGGCAGGCGCACACGTCAACAGTAGGCCGCGGAAGGCTTCCACGGGCAGCGGTCGTCGACGGTTGCCCGAATGCGACCTGGTCACCCGTATGTCACCGATTTGCGCCGAATGGGTGGTCTTCACCCCCTATTCCTCGATCGGGAGCGCGACTTCCGCCGCCGCGTCCGGTCCCTGCCCCAACAGGACGGCGAAGCCCTCCTCGTTCAGGACCGGAACCTTCAACTGCATCGCTTTGTCATACTTCGAGCCGGGATTGTCGCCCACCACGACGAAGGACGTCTTCTTCGAGACGGAGCCGGTCACCTTTGCTCCACGGCTCTGCAGCTCCTCCTTCGCCCCGTCCCGCGTGTGGTGTTCGAGCGTGCCCGTGACCACGACCGTGAGGCCTTCGAGCGGTCGCGGTCCCTCGTCCTCCCCCGCGCCCTCGTCCTCCATCCGGACGCCGGCCGCCTTCCACTTGCGGATGATCTCGCGATGCCAGTCCTCGGCGAACCATTCCTTGAGCGAGGCCGCGATGATCGCCCCGACGCCCTCGGTGGTGGCGAGCTCCTCCTCGGTGGCCGCCTCGATACGCTCCACGGAGCGGAACTCCCGGGCCAGCGCCTCGGCCGCGACCGGGCCGACGTGACGGATCGACAGGCCGGTCAGCACACGCGCGAGCGGGCGCTCCTTGGCGGCGGCGATGGTCTCCAGCATGGCAAGCGCGTTCTTCTTCGGCTCGCCCTGCTGGTTGGCGAAGACCGTGGCGATCTTCTCCTCGCCGGTCTTCGGATCGCGCTTGGGCAGACCGCTGTCCTGGTCGAGGACGTACGCCTTGATGGGCAGCAGCCGCTCGATCGTGAGGTCGAAGAGGTCGCTCTCGTCCTTCAGCGGCGGGTCGGAGGGCTCCAGCGGCTTGGTGAGGGCCGCCGCCGCCACGTACCCGAAGTGATCGATGTCCAGCGCCTTGCGCCCCGCGAGGTAGAACAGCCGCTCACGCAACTGGGCGGGGCAGGCGCGGGCGTTCGGGCAGCGCAGGTCGACGTCGCCCTCCTTCATGGGCCGCAGCGCCGTACCGCACTCGGGGCACTCGGCCGGCATCACGAACTCGCGCTCGCTGCCGTCGCGCAGGTCGGCGACCGGTCCGAGGATCTCGGGGATGACGTCACCGGCCTTGCGCAGCACCACCGTGTCCCCGATGAGGACGCCCTTGGCCTTCACCACGTCCTGGTTGTGCAGGGTGGCGAACTCGACCTCGGAGCCCGCGACCGTGACCGGCTCGACCTGCGCGTACGGCGTGACCCGGCCCGTACGGCCCACGCCGACACGGATGTTGACGAGCTTGGTGTTGACCTCCTCGGGCGCGTACTTCCAGGCGATCGCCCAGCGGGGTGCGCGCGCGGTGGAGCCGAGCCGGCCCTGGAGGGGGATCTCGTCGAGCTTGACGACCACCCCGTCGATCTCGTGCTCCACGGAGTGGCGGTTCTCCCCGTAGTACGCGATGAACTCCCGTACGCCGTTGAGGTCGTCGACCACCTTGGCGTACCGCGTGGTCGGCAGTCCCCAGGAGTGCAGCAGCCCGTAGGCCTCGGAGAGCCGGCCGAGGGCCTCGAACCCCTCCAGGGCGCCGATGCCGTGGACGACCATGTGGAGCGGCCGGGTCGCGGTGACGCGCGGGTCCTTCTGCCGCAGCGAACCGGCCGCCGCGTTGCGGGGGTTGGCGAAGGGCTTGTCGCCCGCCGCCACCAGCCGGGCGTTGAGCTCCTCGAACTTCTCCATCGGGAAGTAGACCTCGCCGCGGATCTCCACGAGGTCGGGAACGTGATCGCCGGTCAGACGGTCCGGGATCTCCGTGATCGTCCGGACGTTGGGCGTGATGTCCTCGCCCGTACGGCCGTCGCCGCGGGTCGCCGCGCGCGTGAGACGGCCGCGTTCGTACGTGAGGTTGACGGCGAGACCGTCGACCTTCAGCTCGCACAGGAAGTGGTGGTCGGAGGCGCCCACGTCCTTGGCCACGCGCTCGGCCCACGCGGCCAGTTCCAGGTCGGTGAAGGCGTTGTCGAGCGACAGCATGCGCTGCCGGTGCTGGACGGAGGTGAATTCCGTGGCGTACGCCCCCGCGACCTTCTGGGTCGGCGAGTCCGGTGTCCGCAGCTCGGAGTACTCCTCCTCCAGCGCCTCCAGGGAACGCAGCAGGGTGTCGAACTCCGCGTCACTGACGACCGGGGCGTCCCTCACGTAGTACCGGAAGCGGTGCTCCTCGACCTGCTCGGCGAGCTGCGCGTGCCGCTCCCGTGCCTCGGCGGGTACCGATGTGGGCTCTGCGTGCTTTTCGCCGGCCACCGTTGTGTCCTCCCGTTACTCTGGGTTGTCCGCGAGGGATCTCGCCGCCCGGACGCAGTGGGCCAGCGCCCTGCGCGCGAAGTCGGGGGAGGCCCCCGCGAGTCCGCACGACGGAGTGAGCGTGACCGCCTCCGCGAGAAGACCCGGCCGCAGCCCCAGCCTGCGCCACAGCGTCCTGACTCCCATGACGCTACCGGCAGGGTCCGACAACGGGACGTCCACGCCGGGGACGACACCGGCGAACAGACGGGTACCGCCCTCGACCGCTTCCCCGATCGCTTCGTCGTCACGTTCGGTGAGGAGGGCGAAGTCGAACGAGATCGCCGCCGCGCCCGCCCGGCGCAGCAGGGCGAAGGGGACGTCCGGAGCGCACGTGTGGACCACGACGGGTCCGCCGCCGTTCGCCGCGACGACGTCCCGGAGCGTGGCCTCGGCGATCTGACGGTCGACGGCGCGGTGGGTGCGGTAGCCGCTGGCGGTCGGCACCCGGCCGCGGAGCACGGCGACCAGGGAGGGTTCGTCGAGCTGCAGGACGACCTCGGCCCCCGGGATCCGCCGGCGGACCTCGTCGAGGTGGATACGCAGTCCCTCGGTGAGCGAGCCGGCGAGGTCGCGGCAGGCGCCGGGGTCGGAGAGGGCGGACTCGCCGTTCCTGAGCTCCAGGGAGGCGGCCAGCGTCCAGGGCCCGACGGCCTGCACCTTGAGGGGGCCCTCGTACCCCTGGGTGAACTCCTCCAGGGCGTCGAGGTCCTCCCCCAGCCACGACCTGGCCCGCTTGGTGTCCCGGCCCGGCCGGTCGCCGAATCGCCAGCCGCTGGGCTCCACGCGCGCGTACAGCTCGACGAGCATCCCCGCGGTCCGGCCGATCATGTCCGCCCCGGGCCCGCGCGCGGGCAGTTCGGCGAGGAAGGGGAAGTCCTCGAAGGAACCGGTGACGGTCTTGGCGGCCTCCCGCGCGTCACCGCCCGGCATGGACCCGACCCCGGTGGCGGCGCCGAACCTGAACTCGCTGTTTTCGCTCACCCCGGAAGCCTACGGAATCCCGCGCGGGGGTCAGCCTCCCGGGCGCACCGTCAGGTCGTTGACCTCGGCGTCGCGGGGCAGGTCGAGCGCCATCAGGATCGTCGTGGCCACCGACTCGGGGTCGATCCACTTGGAGGCGTCGTACTCCTTGCCCTCCTGCTGGTGGACCTTGGCCTGCATGGGGCTGGCGGTGCGCCCCGGGTAGACGGAGGTCACCCGGACGCCGGCCGCGTGCTCCTCGTGGCGCAGGGAGTCGGCGAGGGCCTTCAGGCCGTGCTTGGAGGCGGCGTAGGCGGACCAGTCGGCGTGGGCGTTGAGCCCGGCGCCGGAGTTCACGAAGATCACGTGCCCCTGGGAGACCCGCAGCTGGGGCAGGAAGTGACGGGTCAGCTCGGCGGGGGCGATCAGGTTGACGTTGAGCTGGTGGCGCCAGGACTTCGGGGTCAGTTCGCCGACCGGGCCGAGGTCGACCACGCCCGCGATGTGCAGCAGGGAGTCGACACCGCCGGGGAGCGTCTGGTGCGAGAACGCCCAGGAGAGCTTGTCGGGGTCCGCGAGGTCGCCGACCAGGGTCTTCGCGCCGGGGAACGCGGCGGCCAGTTCCTTCGCCCGGCCGGCGTCGCGCGCGTGGAGCACGAGTTCGTCCCCGCGCGCGTGCAGACGGCGGGCGACGGCCGCGCCGATGCCGGAACCGGCCCCGGTGATCACATGTGTAGCCATGGACGCCATGCTCGCATCACCGGGCGCCGGTCTCGAACCGCCTGCCGGGCACCTCGGCGGGCCCGGGTCCCGAACCGCGTGCCCGGCACGTCGGCCGGTGCCGGGCTCGCGCCGCCCGCGGACACCTCAGCGGATGCCGGCGCTCTCCTCCAGGTAGGCCAGTGCCCCCACCGGCTCCTCGGCGAAGAACACCAGGTCGGTGAGGGGGCGCGGCAGGAAGCCCTCGGTGTCCATCCGCCGGAACTGCTCCTTGAGGCCGTCGTAGAAGCCGGCCGTGTTCAGCAGGACCACCGGCTTCTCGGTCTTCCCGTGCTTCTTCAGCTCCAGGATCTCGGTCGCCTCGTCGAGGGTGCCGGTGCCGCCGACCATGACGACCACCGCGTCCGCCTTCGCCAGGAGCAGCGCCTTGCGCTCGGCCAGGTCACGGGCGACGACCATCTCGTCGGTGCCCGGGCGGGCCCTGTCGGCCAGGAACTCCACGGAGACGCCCACCAGTCGTCCGCCCGCCTGCTGCACCCCGTCGGCGACGACCTTCATGAGCCCGACGTCGGAACCGCCCCACACGAGGGTGTGGCCGCCCTTTCCGAGGAGTTCGGCGAACTCCCGCGCGGGGCGTGTGTAGCGGTCGTCGAGGTCGGCGGCGGAGAGGAAGACACAGATGTTCATGACTTCACCGTACGCGGGAACGATTCGGGGCCCGCGAGCGCTTTCCCTGTATGGCTGAAGGACACACGATCACCATCGAGCAGGGCGCGCGGAGCGTCCGCGTCGTGCACGGCGGCCAGGTCCTGGCGGAGAGCGACCGCCCCCTGGTGCTGCGCGAGACGGGCTGTCCGGCCCGCTACTACATCCCGCCCGAGGACGTCCGCCTGGACCTGCTGACGCCCTCCGACACCCACACGTACTGCCCGTTCAAGGGCACCGCGTCCTACTGGTCGCGTCCCGGCGCGGCCGATCTCGTGTGGGCCTATCCGGATCCCAAGCCCGATGTCGCCGAGATCAAGGACCATCTGTGCTTCTACGAGGTCGACGTGTCCTGAGATCCGGGCGGACGCGGGCGTGGTGACGCGATGAGTTCCCGGGCTGCGGGCAGTCTGTGGAGACATGGACAAGAAGACCATCTCGCGCGACGGGACACCCATCGCGTACGAACGCCACGGTGACGGCCCGACGGTCGTCCTGGTCGGCGGTGCCATGTGCACCGGCGCCACGCTCGCGCCGCTCGCCGAGGCCCTCTCGGACCGCTTCGGCGCCGTCACCTACGACCGGCGGGGCCGCGGCGGCAGCGGCGACACGGTGCCCTTCGCGGTGGCCCGGGAGATCGAGGACATCGCGGCACTGATCGGGGTCTTCGGGGGCAGCGCGGCGCTGTACGGCATCTCGTCGGGCGGCGCGCTGGCCCTGGAGGCGGCCATGAGCGGGCTGCCCGTCCGTGAGATCGCCGTCTACGAGACGCCGTTCGCCGTCGACGACGTGGCGGGCAAGCAGCGGGCCGAGTACACCGAACGGCTGACGGAACTGCTCGGCCAGGACCGGCGCGGCGACGCCGTCGAGCTGTTCCTGACCCTCGTGGGCACGCCCCCGGAGATGATCGCCGGGGTGCGCATGTCCCACGCCTGGCCCGGCATGGAGGCCATCGCGCCGACCCTCGCGTACGACGACGCCGCGCTGGGCGCGAACCGGGTGCCCCGCGAACGGCTGGCCTCGCTGGCCCTGCCCCTGCTGTCCGTCGCGGGCGACGCGAGCCCCGGGTGGATGCGCGAGGCGGCGCGGAGCATCGCGGAGGCGGCGCCGAACGGGTCCTACCGCACGCTGGAGGGGCAGACCCACATGGTGGATCCCCGGGCGCTGGCGCCGGTGCTGGCGGAGTTCTTCACCACGGCCGACTAGCAGCCGGCTGTGCCGAGGGGACGAGATCCCTCTCCCGGTCCCTCGCGTGCCCGACCGCGCCGGTCGGGCACGTCGGGCAGCTCCGGCATGCCGGGCCGGTCGGGTATGCCGGGCCGGTCGGGTATGCCGGGCCGGTCGGGCGGACCGCGCAGGTCCCTCTAGACGTCCGCCGTCGCGCGCGTGGTCGTCGCGATCGTCGCCGAGCCCACCACGCGGGTGTCGTCGTACAGGACGACCGCCTGGCCGGGGGCGACGCCGCGGACCGGCTCGGTGAAGGTGACCCGCAGTTCGCCGTCCACCAGCTCGGCGTTCACCTCGGTCTCGCCGCCGTGGGCGCGGAGCTGGGCGGTGTAGGTGCCGGGGCCCGTCGGGGCCGCTCCGCACCAGCGGGGCTTGATCGCGGTCAGCGCGGACACGTCCAGGGAGGCCGCCGGGCCGACCGTGACCGTGTTGTTCACCGGCGAGATGTCGAGGACGTAGCGGGGCTTGCCGTCGGCGGCCGGGGTGCCGATGCGCAGTCCCTTGCGCTGGCCGATCGTGAAGCCGTACGCGCCCTCGTGCGAGCCGATCGTGGCGCCGGTCTCGTCGACGATGTCGCCCTCGGCCTTGCCTAGCCGGCCCGCGAGGAAGCCCTGGGTGTCGCCGTCGGCGATGAAGCAGATGTCGTGCGAGTCCGGCTTCTTGGCGACCGCCAGGCCCCGGCGCTCGGCCTCGGCCCGGATCTCGTCCTTGGTGGTGACCGTGTCGCCGAGCGGGAACAGCGCGTGGGCGAGCTGGCGGTCGTCCAGGACGCCGAGGACGTACGACTGGTCCTTGGCCATGTCCGAGGCGCGGTGCAGCTCGCGGGTGCCGTCCTCGCGGACGATCACCTGGGCGTAGTGGCCGGTGCAGACCGCGTCGAAGCCGAGCGCGAGCGCCTTGTCCAGCAGCGCGGCGAACTTGATCTTCTCGTTGCAGCGCAGGCACGGGTTCGGGGTGCGGCCGGCCTCGTACTCGGCGATGAAGTCCTCGACCACGTCCTCGCGGAAGCGCTCGGCGAGGTCCCAGACGTAGAAGGGGATGCCGATGACGTCGGCGGCCCGGCGGGCGTCGCGCGAGTCCTCGATGGTGCAGCAGCCGCGCGCGCCGGTCCTGAACGATTGCGGGTTCGCCGAGAGGGCGAGGTGCACGCCCGTCACGTCGTGCCCGGCCTCGGCGGCACGGGCGGCGGCTACGGCGGAGTCCACGCCGCCCGACATGGCGGCGAGGACGCGGAGGGGGCGCTGCGAGGTGTCAGTCATAACCCCTCCAGGGTACGGGGCCGTGGGAACCGGAACCCGCGAGTATCCGTTGAAGATCGCATGGGGGCCAAAAAGAAGAGTCCGGGAGCGCAGCGGAGCCGTGGAGCCGCGGCGGGAGCCGGGGACGGCGACAAGCCGGTCGGCCGCCGGGTGCTGCTGATCGGCGGTCTGGCGGCCGCCGTGAGCGCGGCCGGTCTCGCCCGGGAGGAGCTGTCGCACCTGTGGTGGCGGCTGCCGGGCGTGGAGAAGTCACGTGTGGCGGGGGCGGTGGACTTCCGGGGCGCGCGGTGGGTGGCGGCCTCCTCGGCGAACTGGCGGCGGGCCGACCGTCCCGACGACTACGGGATAGACCGCGTGGTCATCCATGTCACCCAGGGCAGCTTCGCGAGCGCGGTGCGGGTCTTCCAGGACCCCAAGCACGGGGCCGCCGCGCACTACATCGTGCGCAAGGACGGCCACGTCACGCAGATGATCCGCGAGCTGGACGTGGCGTTCCACGCGGGCAACCGCTCGTACAACGAACGCAGTGTCGGCATCGAGCACGAGGGATTCGTCGACCGCCCCTCGTCGTTCACGGACGCGATGTACGAGGCGTCGGCGCGGCTGACGGCCGGGATCTGCGGGCGGTACGGCATCCCCGTGGACCGCGAGCACATCATCGGGCACGTCGAGGTCCCGGGCACGGACCACACCGATCCCGGACGCCACTGGGACTGGGACCGGTACATACGGCTCGTACGGCGGGCACACACGGCGGCCGCCTGACGGGGACCGCCCGGTCCCGCGTCCCCTTCCCGCCGGGGCCCGCCCTCCCGGGTCCGCCCACCCGCGCCCCGCGGTCCCGGGCGTCACGGGGTGAGGTCAGGTGAGGCCCGCCCTGCGCGCCCGTTCCACCGCCGGGCCGATGGCCCGCGCCACCGCGGCGACGTCCGCCCGCGTGGAGGTGTGGCCGAGGGAGAAGCGCAGGGTGCCCCGGGCGAGGTCGGGGTCGGTGCCGGTGGCGAGGAGGACGTGGCTCGGCTGGGCCACCCCCGCCGTGCAGGCCGATCCCGTGGAGCACTCGATGCCCTGCGCGTCGAGCAGCAGGAGCAGCGAGTCGCCCTCGCAGCCGGGGAACGTGAAGTGCGCGTTGGCGGGCAGCCGGCCCCCGGGTGCCGGGTCGCCGCCGAGGATGGCGTCGGGCACGGCCTTGACGACGGCGTCGGCCAGGTCGTCGCGCAGGGCGCCGATCTCGCGGGCGAACCACTCCTGGCGCTCGGCGGCGAGCCGTCCGGCGACCGCGAAGGACACGACGGCGGGCACGTCGAGCGTGCCGGAGCGGACGTGGCGCTCCTGACCACCGCCGTGCAGCACGGGCACCGGGCTGTACTCACGGCCGAGGAGCAGCGCGCCGATCCCGTAGGGACCGCCGATCTTGTGGCCGGACACCGTCATCGCGGCGAGGCCGGAGGCCGCGAAGTCGACGGGGACCTGGCCGAAGGCCTGGACCGCGTCGGCGTGCAGCGGGACGTCGAACTCGGCGGCGACGTCGGCCAGTTCACGGACCGGCATGATGGTGCCGATCTCGTTGTTGGCCCACATGACCGTGGCGAGGGCGACGTCCTCGGGGTTGCGGGCGATGGCCTCGCGCAACGCTTCGGGGTGGACGCGGCCGTAGGCGTCGACGGGCAGGTACTCGACCGTGGCGCCCTCGTGCTCGCCGAGCCAGTGGACCGCGTCGAGAACGGCGTGGTGCTCGACGGGGCTCGCCAGTACGCGGGTGCGGGCCGGATCGGCGTCTCTGCGGGACCAGTACAGCCCCTTCACCGCGAGGTTGTCGGCCTCGGTGCCGCCGGAGGTGAGGACCACCTCGCTGGGGCGGGCGCCGAGGGAGTCCGCCAGGGTCTCGCGGGCCTCCTCGACCGCGCGCCGCGCGGTGCGGCCGGCGGCGTGGAGGGAGGAGGCGTTGCCCGTGACGCTCAGTCGGGCGGTCAGGGCCTCTACTGCCTCGGGAAGCATGGGGGTGGTCGCGGCGTGGTCGAGGTAAGCCATGGTGGGCTCGATTCTACGGGCCCGCTCCCCCTCCCCCGGGCCCCCCGGCCCCTTGGCCGTGGCGGTGACCTCAGAAGCTCCAGGACACCGTGTTGTCGACCTGCATGAAGGCGACCAGGACGACCAGGTCGGCGATCCCCAGACCGAGGCCGAGGAAGGCGCGGCCCCGGCGGGCCGTGCCGCGCCAGAGGGCGACGGAGGCGAGGACGATGGCGATGGGGCCCAGGAAGAGGTTCAGCACGAGCAGGCCGAGCAGGCCGAGGACGAAGGAGGCCACGGCCATGCCGTCGGCGTCCTTGACGCCGGTCGGGCGCGTGGCGCGGACGGTTCCGTCGGCACCGGGGGTGCGCACGGCTTCGGCGGCGCGGTCGGCGCCGGTGGTGCGGGGCGCGGCGGTGGCGGGGGCCGTGCGGGTGGAGCGGGTGGTGCCGGTGGTGCGCGCGGTGAGTTCCATGACGTGAGTCAGCTCCCAACGGTCAGTTGGTGAAGGGGTTGGACCAACGGCCGGTCGGCAATGGTGCGGGACCGACGGTCAGTTGGCGGAGGAGTGGCGTCGGCGGGCTCCGCGCTCGCGCAGCGCGAAGACGATCAGCCAGACGCCGATGACGGCCGCGGCGGCGAGGGTGAAGCTCAGCGGCGCGTGCGCCACGGAGCCCATCACCACGCCGAGCAGCAGGAGTGCGGCGACGAGGAACAGCATGAGATGCCTCTCGAAGAAGTCTCGAAGTCCGGTCCCGGAACGTCCGGCACCTCAACGGTGAGGGTCCGATGTTTCCGGGACTTGACGACTCAGTGAACGGTTGCAGTAACACTTGTTCACTGACTCTGGAGTCTAACGTGCTCCACGGCTTTTAAATTCCAGAGAACAGTTGTTAACTGCATGGCATGAGTCACACTCTCGGCATCCGTCAGGCGCAGAAGCAGAAGACCCGACAGGCTCTGCTGGACGCCGCGTTGGGGCTTCTGGAGAATCAGAGCCTGAGCAGCCTGGGGCTGCGCGAGGTCACCCGCGCCGTCGGAGTCGCCCCGACCGCCTTCTACCGGCACTTCCGCTCGACGGCGGATCTCGGGGCGGCGCTGGTCGAGGAGGCGCTCGGAAGCCTGCACCCGATGATCGAGGACACGCTGACCACGGCCGGGGACAGCGACGAACGCATCGCCCGCGCCGTGGAACTGATCGCCCACCACGTCGCGGCGCATCCGGCGCACGTCCGTTTCATCGCGCGCGAGCGGCACGGCGGGGTCGCCCCGGTGCGGGACGCGATCCGTGAGCAACTGGCCCGGTTCGCCGAGGAGGTCAGGGACGCGCTGGCCGAGCACCCCGAGTCGGCGGGGTGGAGCGACGGCGATCTGCTGATGCTGGCCGGCCTGTATGTCGACCACATGCTGATGGCGGCCTCGGCGTTCCTGGAGGCGCTGGACGGCTCCGCGGCCGACCGCGAACGAGTGGCCGGGGTGGCGAGCCGCCAGATGCGGCTGATCAGCATCGGCCGCCGCCACTGGCTCGGCTGACCGCCACGAAGCAGCCCCGAGCGGAGCTTGGACACGGTTCGGGGAGTCGGCCTTGCCCGGGACTCGGCAGGCCGGTACGGGCCTGGAGAGCGGCCCCGCACGGGACTCGGCAGGCCGGTGCGGGACCCGGGGAGGCAGGCCGGTGCGGGACCCGGGGAGGCAGCCCCCGCACGGGACTCGGCAAGGCCGATGCGGGCCTGGAGAGCAGCCCCGCACGGGACTCGGCAGGCCGGTACGGGACCCGGGGAGGCAGCCCCGCCTGGCCGGCCCGCCCGGGCCCCGGGCTCAGCCCTGGCCCTGACCCGCCTGGCCGCCGCCGGGGCCGCCGCAGCCGCCGCCCTGGCCGCCACCCGTGCCACCGCCGGGGGCTCCGCTCGGCATGCCCGAGGGGAACCCGGAAGGCGCCTTCCCGGTGGGCACGCCCGAAGGAACGCCGGACCGCGAGGGCATGCCCGTGGGAGCGCCGCTGGGGCGGCCCCCGGGCCCGCCGCTCGGCATCCCGGACGGGCGGGTGCAGTTCTGCTCGCCGGAGGTGGTGCCGTCCGAGGACGACGAGTCACCGGAGCCACAGGCCGCCAGGAGGGGCGAGAGCGCGAGGACGGCGACGAGGGGAACAAGTCGTGCACGACGGTTCATTGGGGCAACTCCCAGTCAAGTCACGTGAATCGGCCGACGAGAGCCGGACGAGCGGGAGACAGCGGACCAGATCCACGTAGGGCCGCGCTGTGCCGAAGCTGTGTCTTGCTGTGCGCCGCGACCCCGACGCGGTCCCGCCCGGTCCCGGCACCGGGTGCTCAATCCCCCTCGTACACCGCGCCGATGGCCGCGGCCGTCGCGGCCAGCTCCCGGCGCGCCTCGGCCGGAGCGAGGACCTCCAGCGCGTCCCCGAAGGCCAGCAGGGTCCGGGACTCGCGCACCGAGCCGAGGACGAGACGCGCGGTCACCCACTCACCGGCGCCGTCGTCCTCGGGCAACTCGGCGAGGGAGGCCGCGTGGAGGCGTACGAACATGTCGAGGCGGGAGCGCCGTACCCGAACCGTGACGTCGACACCGCCCGGCCGCTCCTCGACCTGACGGCGCAGTACCTCCCAGGCGTCGGCGAGTTCGACGCCGGGTCGGCGCCGCACCGGGTCCGGCAGCAGGGTGGCCGAGCGGACCCGGTCGGCGCGGAACAGCCGCGGAGCGCCCCGCCGGTCGGCGACCAGGTACCAGACACCGGCCTTGGAGACGAGACCGTACGGGTCGACGGTGCAGGTGCGCGGCTCGGCGTCGCCGCCGTGGCGGTAGCGCAGCCGGAGCCGGCGGTCGGAGAAGACGGCGTCCTGCAACACGTCCAGATCGACGGTCCGCCGGGGACCGCCCCTCCAGCGGGTGGCGTCGACGAGGATCCGCCGGCCGGCGACCTCGGCGGCGGGCCTGAAGGGGGCGGGCAGCGCGGCCATCACCTTGCGCAGCGCCGAGCCGAGCGCCGCGTCCAGGCCGAGGGCGGCGTGCGCGCCCCGCGCGGCCAGGATGAACAGCGACCGGGACTCGTCCGCGGTCAGTCCGGTGACGTCCGTACGGAATCCGGCGAGCAGTTCGATGCCGCCGTGCCGCCCGCGTTCGGCGTAGACGGGGACGCCGGAGGCGGACAGGGCCTCGACGTCCCGGTAGACGGTGCGCACCGACACCTCCAGCCGGTCGGCGAGTTCGCGGGCCGGGACGCGGCCGCGTGTCTGGAGCAGCAGCAGGATCGAGAGCAGACGGTCGGACTTCACGCGCCCAGGATCGCGCCCGCGCCGGGCCGGCACAAATGTTGACGGAAACTGTCAGGTTATGCGTCGAGAGTGAGGGCACACCGAGACACGGAAGAGGTAGTCATGAACGCGATGGACCCCCGCCCTCTGTACACCCGCGCCGCCGCTCAGATCGCGTCGCTGATCGCGGCCGTCCGGCCGGAGCAGTTGGACGGTGTCACACCGTGCGCCGAGTTCGACGTACGTCTGCTGCTGTCGCACCTGGTCGGCGGCACCCGGCGGATCGCCGTGATCGGGGCCGGCGGCGACGGGCTCGCGGTGCGGCCGTTCGCCGACGGCGTGCCGGACGACGGCTGGAGCGCCGCCTACGACGAGGCCAGGGAGCAGGTCCGCGTGGCGTGGGCGGACGACACGCGGCTGGACGCGGCGGTGCGGGTGCCCTGGGGCGAGACGGCGGGACGGATCGCCCTCGCCGGGTACGTCATGGAGGCGGTGACCCACACCTGGGACCTCTGGGAGGCGCTGGGAAGGCCCCTCGAACTCGATCCGGAACTGGCCGAGTTCGCGCTCACGATCGCTGCCCGCGTGCTGCCCGACGAGGGGCGCGAGGACGCCGAGCTGCCGTTCGGCGCCGTGGTGCCGGCGCCCGAGGGCGCGGACGCCTACGGGCGGCTTGCGGCCTGGATGGGCCGCCGCCCCCTGGTGACCGCCTGACGGCGCGGAGCGCGGATTCGGGGGCACCCCCGGCAGGAGGGGTGCCCCGAGTCCGTGGCCGGGCCGCGGCCGGGGGCCCGGAGACCCCGGACCGACGGGTCGCGGCCCGGCCCCGGGGCGTGAAGGCCGGAGCGGGTCAGCCGAGGCGGGCGCGGGCGAGTTGGCGGGACTGGGCGACCAGGCGGTCCTCGCTGTCCCAGACCTCCGCGTCCTCCTCCAGGAAGCCCCCGGCGAGGTTGCGGGTGGTGATCGACACGCGCAGCGGGCCGGGCGCCGGGCGGCACCGCACGTGCACGGTCAGCTCGACGGTCGGCACCCAGCCGGAGAGGCCGATCTCGAAGGCCGTCGGCGGCAGCGCGTCGACCGCGAGGAGCAGCGAGAGCGGGTCCGCGTCCCGGCCGTCGGCGAGTCCGAACCAGGACCGCATCTCACCCTTCCCGGACGGAGCGCCGAGCGCCCAGCCGAGGGTCGCGGGGTCGAGCTTCAGGAACAGCCGGTCGGTGATCGCCGAGCTGCCGGGGATGGGGGCGGGGGCGTCCTGCGGCCCGAAGCACTGGTCCATGGGCGGGATCGCCGGCGGCAGCGCGGTCGTGCGTACGTCGTCGGGCAGGGAGTCGAGGTCGCCGTACGAGGCGAGCACGCGGATGCGCTCGACCTCGCGGCCCTCGTCGTCGTACTGGAAGAGGGAAGCCTGTCCGGTCGACAGCGTCCGGCCGGTGCGTACGACGTCCGTGCGGACGACCGCGGGGCCCGGCTGGGACGCGGTCAGATAGTGCGCGGAGACCGTGAAGGGGTCGGAGTGCGGGAGGGCGTCGGCGAGCGCGCGGCCGAGGACGGCCAGCAGATAGCCGCCGTTGACGGCGTTGATGATCGTCCACCCGGCGGAGAGGTCGACGTCGTAGACGCCGTTCCCGCGCGGGGTGACGGCGGTGTCCCGGTCGAACTCGCTGTCGCCGATCGTGGCCCGTACGGCCTGTACCGAAGCTGCTTCTGGCATACGTGAACGGTACAACAGGAAATTACTAAGCGGTAGCTTTCACTCGTTCGGGCGTGCGAACACCGTCGCAGTCCGGCCATCCAGGTGAGGATTCGGCAATTTCTTGTCAAGTGTCCGCAATCATCCGTGACCAATCGGTCCGAGTTCTCCTCTGATGGGACATGAGCCTCACCGGGACTTCGTTCCTCCTGACCTCCTTCGTCCTGTGCGCCGTCGCCCTCCTCCTGCCCTTGGCCCTGTGGTCCCGGGTGCCCGGACCGGCGCCGTTGCGCGCCGCGGCCCGGCTCCTGATGCTGCTCTTCGCCCAGGGGACGGCGATCAGCCTGGTGTTCGTCCTCGTGAACAACGCCAACAACCTGTACGACGACTGGGCCGACCTCCTCGGCACCGGAAACCATGTCCAGCAGGCCGCCGACCTCGGCGCGGACGGCACCGGTGGGATCTCGCTGAAGGACCTGCCCCGGATGCGGCAGACCTTCCGTCCGGCCCAGGGGCCGCGCATGCGGCAGGCCGGCGGGGTGCGCGTCACGGACCTGAGGGGACGGGTGTCGGGGGTGAACGCCGAGGTCTACGTCTGGCTGCCGCCGCAGTACGACGAACCCGCCTACCGGCACCGGACGTTCCCCGTCGTGGAGCTGCTGCCGGGATACCCGGGCTCCGCCAAGGCGTGGTTCGGGTCCCTGCGGGTGCACGAGCAGTTGCGGCCGATGATGCTCGACGGCCGGGTCGCGCCGTTCATCCTGGTCGCGCCGCGCACCAACCTGCTGGCCAGGGCGGACACCGGCTGCGCGAACATCCCGGGGACGGTGAACGCGGAGAGCTGGCTCAGCATCGACGTGCCGCGGATGGTCATGGACAACTTCCGCGCCGAGCCCGCCCCGAGCGGCTGGGCCGCGGCCGGATACTCGGCCGGGGCGCACTGCGCCACCAAGCTGGCCGTCGCCCATCCCGACCGCTACCGGGCCGCGGTGAGCATGTCCGGCTACAACGACCCGAAGGGCGAACGCAGTTCACTCGCCGGGCGGAGCCTCGAACTGCGCCGGCGCAACAATCCCTACCTGCTGCTGCGCGCCGAGCGCGTCCACCCCCGGATCGCCCTCTACTTCTCCGGCGAGTCCGGTGACGGCTACCAGGCGGGCACGGCGATCCAGGCGGTCGCGAAGCCGCCGACGAGCGTGGACGTGGTGCTGCTGCCGCGCAGCGCGGGCGGCCACGACATGGGCCTCTGGCGGCCGCAGCTCCCGCAGGTGTTCCGCTGGCTGACCGAGCAGTTCGACGGCGGCAGGGGAGGCACCGCGGACGCCGGAGGCACCTCGGACGCGGGAAGCACCCGTGAGGCCGGAGGCGCCGCGGACGGGGCGGGCGTCAGGAAGTCTCTTCCTCCCGCACCGTCGAGCGGCGGTTCCACGCACGCGGAGCTCGCCAGTGGTACCGCATCGCGAACAGGCGCAGCACGAAGGCCGTGACGATGGCGAGGCCGCTGGTGAACGGCGTGAGCGCGTCGTAGCGGATGCAGAGCACGACCATCGTGGCGCCGACCATCGCCGGGACCGCGTAGAGGTCACGGTCCCAGCGCAGCAGGGAGGGGACCTCGTTGGCGAGGACGTCGCGCAGCACGCCGCCGCCCACGGCGGTCGCGAGGCCGAGGGCGGCGGAGGCGGTCAGGCCGAGCCCGTAGTCGTACGCCTTGACGGTGCCGGTGACACAGAACAGTCCGAGCCCGGCCGCGTCGAAGACGTTCACGCCGACCTGGATGCGCTCGACCTGCGGGTGCAGGAAGAACACGAGCAGGGCGGCGACGAGCGGGGTGGTGAAGTACCCCAGGTCGGTGAAGGCGGCCGGGGGTACGGCACCGATGATGATGTCGCGCAGCAGCCCTCCGCCCAGCGCGGTGATCTCCGCGAGGACGGCGATGCCGAAGACGTCGAAGTTCTTGCGGACGGCCAGCAGGGCGCCGGAGATCGCGAAGACGAAGATGCCGATCAGATCGAGCGTGTGCTGGACGGAGGGGCTGAAAAGTTGCTGGAACACCCCCACATTCTGACCTGTCGCGGGGTGTGCGCCTTACGAAGGAAGGTCTAGAGGGCCGGCTTGCCTGTGGTGAACAGCCAGGTCTGGAAGAGATCGTCGAGCTGCTGCCCGGAGACCTTCTCGGCGAGGGCGATGAAGTCGGCGGTACTGGCGTTGCCGTACCGGTGCAGCTTCGTCCATGCGGGCAGCAGCTTGAAGAACGCGGTGTCGCCGATGCGCTCGCGCAGCGTCTGGAGCGTCATCGCGCCCCGCTGGTAGACCGCCGAGGCGAACATCGTGTCGCGCTGCGGATCGCCGACCGTGGTCTGCCAGAAGGCGGACTCCGCGGGTCGCTGGTTGTACCCGGCGAGGAACGAGTCGTGCGCCGACCGGGTGCCCTTGTGCTCGGCCCACAGCCACTGGGCGTAGGTCGCGAAGCCCTCGTTGAGCCAGATGTCCTTCCAGTGGGCCACCGAGACCGAGTCGCCGAACCACTGGTGGGCGAGCTCGTGCACGATGGTCGTCTCCGACCGCACCGCCGAGTACGCGGGCTTCGACTGGACCTCCAGCGAGAAGCCCGCCTCGGGCATGTCGTCGACGATGGCGCCGGTCTCCTCGAACGGGTACGGCCCGAACACCTGCGACCAGTAGTCGGTCGCCTCGGCGGTGACCGCGTACACGTCGACGCTGTTGCTGTTGGCGAGCACCGGGTCGATCGCGACGTAGATCGGCGTACCGCCCGGGGTGGTGCCGGTCCGCACGTCGAACGTCCCGATGGTCGCCGTCGCGAGATAGGTGGCCATGGGCCGGCTCTCGCGCCAGTGGGTGACCGTGGAGGCGCCCTTGTCGCGGGTCGACATCAGGCGTCCGTTGGAGACCGCCGTCAGGCCCTTGGGCGCCGTGATGCGGATGTCGTAGGTCGCCTTGTCGGAGGGGTGGTCGCTGGAGGGGAACCAGGTGGAGGCGGCGTTGGGCTCGCAGGCGACGAACACGCCGTCCGCGGTCTTCATCCACCCGTAGTCGGAGCCGAACACGATCGGGCCGTTGAGCGGCTCGGGGACCCCGCCGTAGGTGACGGTCACCGTGAAGTTCTTGCCCCTGGCCAGCGGGCCGCGGGGGGTGACGCGGATCTCGTCGCCCTCCCGCGTGAAGTGGGCTTTTCTGCCGTTCACCTCGACCTTCGTGACGTCCAGTTTCTGGAGGTCCAGGTCGAAGGAGGAGAGGTTCCGGGTGGCGCGGGCGGTGAGGGTCGTGACGCCGTCGAGGCGGTCGGTGCCGGGGTCGTACGCCACGTCGAGGGCGTAGTGGCGGGCGTCGAAGCCGCCGTTGCCGAGCTGGGGGAAGTACGTGTCACCGATGCCGTCCGCGCCGGGGGTGGGGGCGGAGGAGGCGGCGACGAGGAAGAAGGAGGCCGCCGCTGTGGCGAGCGCGCCTAAACGTGCCGAACGGGAGAGTGCCATTTCGCGTCCCTTTCGTACGTGTGCCGATCGTTTCCGATCAGACGGACACGCAGGACTCTGCACTCTCCCGCTCGGGCATGTTCATGACTTTGCCAAGTCGTCATGGCCTACTTGCCGGTTGACTCCTGACGATCGGCTTCCGCAACCGCGGAGTCCTTCGTGGAGCCGGCCTCGTCACCGGTGGCGGTGTCCGACGCCGTGCCGGCCTCGTCACCTTCGGCGGCGAGCTCGGCCGGAGCCTTGCCCGACACCTCGGCGGACTCCACACCGGACACCAGCTCGACTGCCTCACGGGCGGCCGAGAGCAGGACGACGTCCTGCGGAGCCTGGTCCGCGGCGTTCTCCGGGTGGTGACAGGCGACCTGCTGGCCGGGCTTCAGCTCGATGAGCGGCGGCTCGGTCGTCTTGCAGACCTGCGTGGCCTTCCAGCACCGGGTGTGGAACCGGCAGCCGCTCGGCGGCGCGATCGGCGAGGGAACGTCACCCTTGAGCAGGATCCGCTCGCTCTTGGCGCCCCGGCGCTTGGGGTCCGGCACCGGCACGGCCGACATGAGGGCCTTGGTGTACGGGTGCATCGGCGCCTGGTACAGCGAGGTGCGGTCCGCGAGCTCGACGATCTTGCCGAGGTACATCACCGCGATGCGGTCCGAGACATGGCGCACGACGGAGAGGTCGTGAGCGATGATCACGTACGTCAGACCGAGCTCGGACTGCAGGTCGTCCATCAGGTTCACGACCTGGGCCTGGATCGACACGTCGAGGGCCGAGACCGGCTCGTCCGCCACGACCAGCTTCGGCTTCAGGGCGAGCGCGCGGGCGATGCCGATGCGCTGGCGCTGACCGCCGGAGAACTCGTGCGGGTAGCGGTTGTAGTGCTCGGGGCTCAGACCCACCAGCTCCAGGAGCCGCTGGACCTCCTTCTTCACACCGCCCTCGGGCTCCACGTTCTGGAGCCGGAAGGGCGCCGAGACGATCGAGCCGATGGTGTGACGGGGGTTCAGCGACCCGTACGGGTCCTGGAAGATCATCTGGATGTCACGGCGCATCGGACGCATCTTCGAGGCGCTGAGACGGGTGATGTCCCGGCCCTCGAACTCGATGGTGCCGCCGGTCGGGTCCTGGAGACGGGTGATGACCCGGCCCATGGTCGACTTGCCGCAGCCGGACTCGCCGACGACGCCGAGCGTCTCGCCCTTGCGGACCTCGAAGTCGATGCCGTCGACGGCCTTGACCGCGCCGACCTGACGCTGGAGAACGCCCTTCCGGATGGGGAAGTGCTTCTGGAGCCCCTGGACCCGGAGGAGGACCTCGCTGCTCTCGGAGGACTTGGCGCGGTGCGCGGGAGCCGCGGCCTGCTGCGGAATCACCGCGCCGGCGCCGTCCGTCTTCTTGTTCTCACTCACAGCTTCGGCGCAATCTCTTCGGTCCAGATCCGCGTGCGGTCCTCCTGCGAGAGGTGGCAGGCGGTGTAGTGGCCGCTGCCAACGAGCTGCAGTTCGGGGCGCACGGTGCGGGTGACATTGCCCTTGGGCAGGTCCGCGTACGGGCAGCGCGGGTGGAACGCGCAGCCCGAGGGGACGTTGATGAGGCTCGGCGGCTGACCCTTGACGGGGATGAGCCGCTCGGACGTCTCGCGGTCGATACGGGGCATCGAGCCGAGCAGACCCCAGGTGTAGGGGTGCTGCGGCTGATCGAAGACCCGCTCGGCGGTGCCGCGCTCGACGCACCGGCCGCCGTACATCACGAGGACGTCGTCGGCGATCTCGGCCACCACACCCAGGTCGTGGGTGATGAGGACGACCGCGGAGCCGAACTCCTTCTGCAGGTCGCGGATGAGGTCGAGGATCTGCGCCTGGACGGTGACGTCGAGGGCGGTCGTCGGCTCGTCCGCGATGAGCAGCTCGGGGTTGTTGACGAGCGCCATCGCGATCATCGCGCGCTGGCGCATACCGCCCGAGAACTCGTGCGGGTAGCTGTCGACGCGCTTGCCCGGCTCGGGGATGCCCACGCGGTCGAGCATCTCGATCGCCCGCGTGCGGGCGACCTTCTTGCTGACCTTGTGGTGGGTGCGGTACGCCTCCACGATCTGGTTGCCGATCGTGTAGTACGGGTGCATCGCGGACAGCGGGTCCTGGAAGATCATCGCCATCTCGCGGCCGCGGAGCTTGCGCACCTCGTCCGGGTGGGCGTTGACCAGTTCCTTGCCGTCGAGCCAGATCTCGCCCGACATCTGGACGTTCTTGCCGCGCGCGCCGAGGCGGTGCAGACCCATGATCGCCAGCGAGGTGACGGACTTGCCGGAACCCGACTCGCCCACGACGCAGAGGGTCTTGCCCTTCTCCACCGAGAAGCTGAGCCCGTCGACGGACTTGACCAGACCGTCGTCGGTCGGGAAGTGCACCTTGAGGTCGCGCACTTCGAGGAACGCCTTGGGAGCGTCCGAGGGCGAGGAGACGGGCTCGCCGACGGCGGCGCCTGTCTTGGAAAGTTCGGTCACGAGAGCCTCACCCGCGGGTCGGCGGCGGCGTACAGCAGGTCCACCAGAAGATTTGCCACGACGACGAAGGCCGCGGCGAGAAGAGTCACGCCGAGGATCTTCGGCAGGTCGTTGTCGGTGATGCCCTGCACCGCGTACTGGCCGATGCCGTGCAGAGAGAACACGGATTCGGTGATCACGGCACCGCCGAGCAGCAGACCGAGGTCCATGCCGAAGACGGTGATGATCGGGGTGAGGGCGGCGCGCAGTCCGTGCCGGACCACGACCTTGCCCTCGCGCAGGCCCTTGGCGCGGGCCGTGCGGATGAAGTCCTCGTTCATCGTCTCCAGCATGCCCGAGCGGGTGAGCCGCGCGTAGATGGCGGAGTACAGGAGAGCGAGAGAGCACCACGCGGGGAAGAGGGTGTTGGCCCATTCCGCGGGGTTCTCGGTGAGCGGGACATAGGTGCGGCCGAAGATCGGCCAGTTGACGGTGAAGAGCAGCAGCGCCAGGTTGCCCGTGAAGAACATGGGCAGCGAGACACCCGCGAGCGCGATGCCCATGAAGGTGCGGTCGAGAATCGAACGCGGCTTGAGGGCGGAGATCACACCCGCGGCCACACCGGACAGCAGCCACAGCACCGCGGCACCCGCGGCGAGCGACAGGGTCACCGGAAGACGCGAGGTGAGGTCCGGCCACACGGCCTGGTGGGTCTTGAAGGAGTACCCGAAGCACGGCGCGTCACAGTGCGCCGTGGTGGGACCCAGGTCGTAGGTAGCGCCGCTGACGATCCCCTTGATGAAGTGCCAGTACTGGACGTAGACGGGCTGGTCCAGACCGAGGTTGTGCTTGACCGCGATGATGTCGGCCTTCGTCGGGCTCTTCCCGATGTACTGCTGCGCGAGCTGGTCGGGCGTCTGGCCGGCCAGTCTGGGCAGCAGGAAGAAGATGGCGAAGGTGACCGCGGAGACGACCAGGAGCAGGATCGCTGCCGCTGCCGTCCGACGGAGGATGTACGAAATCACGGGGATCGGCGCTGGTGCCCGCGGGCTGAGCCCGCGGGCACCAATGCCTTCACCTGCCTTCCGGGGCTACTTCTTCGTGGTGCCGATGTTGAGGTAGTCGTACTGACCGCTGAAGGCCGCCGTGGAGACCAGGTTGGTCGCGTACTGCGGGCGGGCCAGCAGAACCTTGAAGTAGGTCAGCGGCACGAGGACGGCGTCGTCCATGGTCTTCTTGTCGATCTGCGTGTACAGGGCGAGACGCGCGGCGTCGTCCTGCGTGCCGATCGCCTTCTCGAGGAGACCGTTGACGTCCTTGTTGTCGTACTGCGACAGGTTGGTGTTACCGGAGTCGCCGATCGCGGAACCGTTCAGGATCTGCTGCTGGAAGCCGTAGCCGGAAGGCCAGTCGGCACCCCACTGCATCATGATCAGACCGATGTTGTTCTTCTCGGTGAACTTCGGGACACCCGCGTAGTCGGTGAAGTACTTGCCCGACGGGTACTGCTTCAGGCTGGCGTTGATGCCGACCTTCTTCAGCGAGGCGATGATCGCCGTGGCGGCGTCGATCTCCTGCGGGCGGTCGCTGCGGGCGGAGATGTTGGTGTTGATGGTCTCCTTGCCACAGGCCTTGAGCTGCTCCTTGGCCTTGGCGGCGTCACCCGTGTTGCCGGCCGACGCGTAGACGTCCGACTTCTCGTAGCCCGGGATGTCCGGCGGGAGAACCGTGGAGGCGATGTCGCCGCGGATCGGGCCGCCCTCGGCCGTCTGGACCGAGACCTTGTCGATCGCGAACTGCACGGCCTTGCGGCACGCGACGTTGTCGAACGGCTTCACCTTGGTGTTGATCGCCATGTAGACCAGACGGCCACCGTAGGTGTTGTCCGTGTTGGCCTTCTTGGCGGCGGAGGTGAGCACGTCCGCCTGGGTCGCGGCCTGGACACCGCCACCACCGAGGTCGATCGCGTCGCCCGCGAGGACGTCCTTGTCGATCGTCTCGGCGGCGACCTTCAGGTTGACGACGATCTTGTCCGGGTACTGCTTGCGCAGCGGGTCGGTCGCGGCGTCCCAGTTCTCGTTGCGCACGAGGACGGCCTGCTTGCCGTCGGCGTAGCTCTGGAACTTGTACGAGCCCGAGGACACGATGTTCTTGACGTAGTCGACGCCGTTGTCCTTGGCCTGCGGGACCGGAGCCGTCTGCGGCGAGGCGACCAGGTAGTCGAACTCCTGGAAGGCCGTCTTCAGGTGGAAGACGACGGTGGTGTCGTCCGGGGTCTCGATGGAGGAGAGGCCCTTGGCGCTCTTGTCCTTGTAGGGACCCTTGTACTTGTCGCCGCCCACGAGGAACTGCTGGAAGTAGTTCGGGCCGAGGGAGAGCACGTCACGCGCGAAGTTGGAACGCTCGACCGCGTACTTCACGTCCTTCGACGTGATCGCGGAGCCGTCCTGGTACTTCAGGCCCGAACGCAGCTTGTACGTCCAGGTCTTGCCGCCGTCGCTCGGGACACCCTTGGAGGCCGCGAGGTCCGGGACAAGGGTGTTGCCCTTCTCGCCGGCGCCGGGCTGGAACGTCATCAGCGGGCGCGCGTACAGGCGGCTGAGGTTGTACATGTACGCGTAGTACGTGTTGCCCGGGTCGAAGGAGTCCGGCACGTCCGAGTACTCGTACGTGACCGTGCCCCCCTTCTTGGTGGAGGCGTTGACGACGTCTTTGGTCGCTGCGTTGGCCCCAGCTGACTTCGTGTTGTCGGTGTTCTTGTTGTCATCGGCCTTGCTGCAGCCTGCAACGAGCAGACTCGCGGAGCCGATGGCCGCAATGGCGGCCAGCGTTGACCTACGCATGATGGGCGGGTTCCCCTCCATTGTCGGAAACTTGGTGATCTCTCGGTGTCCGTCAGGCATCAGCGGCTGCGCGGGTCGAGAGCGTCGCGGAGACCGTCGCCCAGAAGATTGAAGGCGAGGACGGTCACGAAGATGGCGAGGCCGGGCACGATCATGAACTGCGGGTCGACCTCGTAGTAGGTGACCGCTTCACGGAGCATGCCGCCCCAGGATGCCTGCGGGGGCTGGATACCGACCCCGAGGAAGCTGAGGGACGCCTCGAAGAGGATGTTGGTCGGGATGAGCAGCGTCGAGTAGACGATGATCGGGCCGACCAGGTTGGGCAGCAGCTCCCGGAACAGGATGTACGGGCCCTTGGCGCCCATGCCCCGGGAGGCGTCCACGAATTCCCGCTCGCGCAGGGCCAGGGTCTGACCGCGCACGATACGGCCCAGGTAGGGCCAGTTGAAGAAGCCGATCACGAAGATCAGCACGCTCAGGTGGAGCGGGAGCCCTTCGAGGCCGAAGGCGCCGCCCTGCAGGGTGGCGGAGATGGCGATCGCGAAGAGCAGGAGGGGGAAGGCGAGGAAGGTGTCCATCAGGCGGCTGATGATCGAGTCGACCCGCCCGCCGTAGAAGCCCGCGACGACGCCCAGGATCGCGCCGATCACGTTCGACAGGATGGTGGCGCCGAAGGCGACGACCAGCGACACCCAGGAGCCCTCCAGGAGGCGGGTGGCGAGGTCGCGGCCGAACTTCGGGTCCACACCGAGCGGGTGGTCCGCGCTCATGCCGCCCATCCCGCCCTTGGGCAGCGAGGTGTTGGCGTCGATCAGGTCCTGGTGGAAGGCGTTCGGGTCCAGCCCCAGCATCGACTGGATGGGTCGGGCGAGGACGGCCATCAGGATGAGCAGGACGACGATGACACCGCCGGCGACCGCCACCTTGTCGCGCTTGAAGCGCGTCCAGGCGATCTGTCCCAGGGAACGGCCCTCGATCCGCCCCTTGCCGGCTCCGGCAAGCACAGCCTCAGGCTGCGCTTCCGATGCCGCCGCGGTGGTCTCGATCGGTGCGGTCACAGTGACCCGACCCCTCTCGCCGGTGGTGACCGGCCTACGACTGCCGCTGTCTGCGGCTTGGTTCACTTGCTCGCCGGGATGTTGACCGCAGATGGTGCGGTCCGGTGATCCGGCTGATGATTCGGCTTGCACTCGCTCACGGGATCGACGACCCCGTGTCTGATGGGCGAGTCTTCAGTGCCGCCACGATCAGTTGCCAGGCCTCATGGAGAAACTATGCGCAACCGTGATGCTTGTTGGGGGATTCCGTTATCCGAACAGTGGGTAACGGGAGTCGGACGACTGCCAATTGAGCTCGAAGGCCTCGAAAGAGTCTTTTTGATCAGAAGTCCCACCAAATTGGGACAATCGGCACATCGGTCCGCTTCCCCGCAGGTCAGCAGTATGGAACGCACGCCTCGTGAAGGCCGTGTGCAGAATCATGATGCCAGCCGTTCTCGCACTGACATCCGACAGGTCCGGGATTCGGGACGCCCTCAGTAGCCGCCGCGGGCCGGGGGATAGCCGTAACCGCCCGCGATCGGCGCCTGCGCCGGGGCGGCGTGGGCCTCACGGTCGTAGAACGGACGGGCGTTCGCGCGCAGCCACATCGCCACCGGGTCGAACTCGTCCGACATCGCGACGGTGGAGACGGGCAGGCCGTCCGGAACCGCGCCGATGGACTGCTGCATCATCGCCCGCACCGAGTCGACGGCGGGCGGCGAGGTGTCGTACACGTCCAGGCCGATGGCCAGATATGGCGCCCCGAGCGTGGGTTGGACCCAGGCCCGGCGCAACGACCGTACGGCCGGGGTCAGATGGGCGTTCTGCGTGATCAGGGCGTAGAACTGCGGAATCTCGATGGCCGGTTCGGACAGCCGCAGCGGGCCCGCGGGCTGGCGCTCCAGGCCCGTGGCGATCCGGCGCAGATCCAGCCACGGAATGCCGAGACCGCCGTTCGGGGCGTGCGGGTTGAGCCAGAGGCCGAAGTGGTCCGGGTACAGGGTGCGGGCGACGTCCAGCCCGTCCACGACCTCGTAACTGCGGTTCCAGCCACTGGCCGAGAGCTCCTGGGCGGAAGTGACGCAGGGCGCGTAACCGAAGCCGTCCACCTGCATGTTCCCGTACTGGGCGTCCGGGGAGCCGGCCTGGCCGTGCCACAACAGCATCCACACCTGGCCGGACGACGGGGTCGCGAGCGCGCGAAGGAGCGCCTCGTAGGCGTCATAACGCCCGGGAGTCACCTGGCGCAGCATGTGCTCGACCTGCCCGGCCGCGGCCGTGCCCGACGCGCTCACCTTCAACCGCCCCTTCGCGAACAATTCACGACGAACTCATCCCTTACGCCCGAGGCGCCGGTTACCGACATGCGTCAACACCTCGACCAGGCCATGAAACCAGCTTATGCGGCGATCGTGCTCCGCCGGGGGAAGCAGTCGAAGGCCGAGAACCGCCGCGCGGGGCGGCCGAAGGCCCCGCGCGGCGGGTGCGCGGTCCGGCGGGACACCCGCGCCACCCGCGTCGTTCAGTGACCGTGCTGGTAGAAGGGCCGCACCGTCGCCCGCATCCAGTCGCCGACCGGGTCCTGCGTCACGTCGAGGAGAACCAGGTTCACCGCGATGTTCACCGGGACCCGGCCGAGCGCACGGCCCAGGGCGTCCAGGGGCAGGGCGCGCGCGTCGCCCTCCCACACCGAGAGCTCGACGCCGATGAACATGACCGGCGCGTCGCCCTCCACGCTGGCCAGACAGCGCCGCGCGCTCAGGACGACACCGGTGGCGGCGAACTCCGCCGAGGCCGCGGCGAGGAAGTCCATCGGATCGTCCTGCCAGTCGGGCTCGAAGAGCCGCACGCGGCCGCCGCCGGCCGCCCCGTCCAGTTCGGACCGCCCGGCCCTGCACAGCTCGGCGACGGCAGGGGGCGGCAGCGGCACGCCGACCACGCCGTCCGGGTTCACCACGATGCCGGCCTGCGGGGGGAGTCCGCGGGCGAACTCCACGGCGGGCGCGATCGTGTAGGACATGTGACCGCCGACGACCTGGCGGAACTGCTCCTCGGAGCTGAAGACGGGGACGTAGACCTGCCCGCCGATGTCCATCGTGGGCAGATCGAGCGGACCGCTCTGCGCGCCGCCGCCGTTCGGCAGCGGCACCCACACGAAGCTGCGGCCGAGCACCTCGACGATGCGGGCGGCCGTCGAGGGCCCGGGCATGCCGAGGGAGGCGGACAACACCTCCTCCAGCTCGTTGCCGGGCCAACCGCCGTGCGGATGGGGGTGCGCCTGTGCCGGAAAGTCCATCTGTCTACCGTCCGCTTCGAACCATTGTTCCGGCTGGTTAGGTTAATGGGCCACCACGGCCGGTCAGTGGCCGAAGCCGATCCCGCGGCACAGCGCCGCTCGGTGGCCGAAGCCGATGCCGCGGCACACCGCCGCTCAGTGGCCGAAGTCGATCCTGTGCAGCACGTCCGCCGCGGCGCGGTCGATCAGCACCGCGGAGCCGCACCCCTCGGGCAGGTCCCCCCGCTCGGCCGAGCGCAGCAGCCGGGCGACCCCGCCGCGATGGCGGGCGAAGGCGTAGCGCGAGACGCCCCGGCCGCGCTCGCGCTGGCCGTCCAGCGCGGTGCCGGGCGTGACGTCGAGCAACAGCAGGTGCAGCGCCCCGCCGCGGCGCCGGGCCTCGCGGGCGAGCCAGCGGCGCACCCAGGCCTGCGTGCCGCAGTCGTGCACGACGAGTCCGCCGCCCTCGCGCAGGGCGCGGCGCAGGCCGGCGTAGTGCGCGAGGCGGACGAGGGGGCGGTAGAGCGCGTACGGCAGGCGCCCGGACATCCGGCCGTCCCAGCGGTCGCGGGTGTCCTGGGAGTCGACGCGCACGCCGAGCACGGCCCGCCGCATCAGGGTCGACTTGCCGCTGCCGGGCAGTCCGCTGACCACGACCACGTCGTGCGCCCCGAAGCGGAGACCGTGCGGACTGTGCCCGACCCGGTCACGGAGGTCCCGCACGACGGCCGCGACACGCGGTCCGCGGGCCTCCCGGGCCGGTGCGCCGGGCTGCTCGGGCAGTGCGAGACCCGAGGTCGTCGCGTACGCCCTGGTCCTGTTCACCCTGGCCGTCCTCCCCTTCGGTGTGGAGTCCCATCCCCGTCGAGTGTAAAGAGAAGGTAATGCCCGGCGCTTCCCCATTTCATGCGCGGACTGCCACAGCACGGTCACAGATGGCGGGCTGCCGTGATCCGACGGCGCGTGCGATGATGGCCGCGCCAACTGCATACCGGCCGCTTGAATCCGCGCGGGAGAGTCCTGGGTACGTGTACCCGGGCGCCGAAGGAGCAAGTCCCTCCCTTGAATCTCTCAGGCACCGTTACCGCGCGGGCGAGGCACATCTGAAAAGCGGGCCGCTCCGTCGGCTCCACCCAAGGTGCAAGTCAGGACCACCGATTCGTGGGGTCTTGATGAACCTCTCAGGTTCCGATGACAGATGGGGAGGAACGACCTCGCCGTCATGCCCTGGGAGCCAGACCGATGAGCAGCAACGCACCCCGTCACACCGCGCTCGATGCCCTGCATCGTTCGCTCGGCGCGACCATGACCGACTTCGCGGGCTGGGACATGCCCCTGCGCTACGGCTCGGAGCGCGACGAGCACCTCGCCGTCCGCACGAAGGCCGGTCTCTTCGACCTCTCCCACATGGGCGAGATCACCGTCACCGGACCGCAGGCGGCGGCTCTCCTGAACCACGCGCTGGTCGGCAACATCGCCACCGTCGGCGTCGGCCGGGCCCGCTACACGATGATCTGCCAGGAGGACGGCGGCATCCTGGACGACCTGATCGTCTACCGCCTGGCCGACGACGAGGCCGGGTCCCCTCACTACATGGTCGTCGCCAACGCCTCCAACGCCCAGGTCGTGCTGGACGCCCTGACGGAGCGCGCCGCCGGTTTCGACGCCGAGGTGCGCGACGACCGTGACGCGTACGCGCTGATCGCCGTGCAGGGCCCCGAGTCCCCCGGCATCCTCAAGGCGGTCACCGACGCCGACCTCGACGGCCTGAAGTACTACGCGGGCCTGCCGGGCACCGTGGCCGGCGTCCCGGCCCTGATCGCCCGCACCGGCTACACCGGCGAGGACGGCTTCGAGCTGTTCGTCGCCCCCGCCGACGCCGAGAAGGTGTGGCAGGCGCTGACCGACGCGGGCACCCCGGCCGGTCTCGTCCCCTGCGGCCTCTCCTGCCGCGACACGCTGCGCCTGGAGGCGGGCATGCCGCTGTACGGGCACGAGCTGACCACCTCGCTGACCCCGTTCGACGCCGGCCTCGGCCGGGTCGTGAAGTTCGAGAAGGACGGCGACTTCGTGGGGCGCGCGGCGCTCGAGGCGGCCGCCGCCCGCGCCGGGCAGAACCCGCCGCGCGTCCTCGTCGGCCTGATCGCCGAGGGCCGCCGGGTGCCGCGCGCCGGGTTCTCGGTCGTCGCCGGCGGCGAGGTGATCGGCGAGGTCACCTCCGGCGCCCCCTCCCCCACGCTGGGCAGGCCGATCGCGATGGCGTACGTCGACGCCGCGCACGCCGCTCCGGGCACGACCGGTGTGGGCGTGGACATCCGGGGCAGCCACGAACCGTACGAGGTCGTGGCGCTGCCGTTCTACAAGCGCCAGAAGTGACACTGGTCCGCAAGGGCCGGACATGACACGGACGCCTTCCGGGCGCCGCCGGCGACGGATGCCCCCCGGGCTCCGGCACGGACGGGCGCCCGCCCGGGCGCACCGGACGTGACCCTGGGCACATCCGCCCGGTCACCCACGCTTCCCTCCATCAGCACTCCACCGCGTACAGGAGAATTCAGGTCATGAGCAACCCCCAGACGCTGCGTTACAGCAAGGAGCACGAGTGGCTGTCGGTCGCCGAGGACGGCGTCGCGACGGTCGGCATCACCGAGTTCGCGGCCAACGCGCTCGGTGACGTCGTCTACGCCCAGCTCCCGGCCGTCGGTGACACGGTGACCGCGGGCGAGTCCTGCGGCGAACTGGAGTCGACCAAGTCGGTCAGCGACCTGTACTCCCCGGTGAACGGCGAGATCGTCGAGGCCAACCAGGACGTCGTGGACGACCCGGCACTCGTGAACTCCGCCCCCTTCGAGGGCGGCTGGCTGTTCAAGGTGCGCGTCGCCGACGAGCCCGAGGACCTGATGTCCGCCGACGAGTACACCGCCTTCACGGCCGGCTGAGGAGTCACCCGCATGTCGCTGATGAACACCCCCCTGCACGAGCTCGACCCCGACGTCGCCGCCGCCGTCGACGCCGAGCTGCACCGCCAGCAGTCCACGCTGGAGATGATCGCCTCGGAGAACTTCGCTCCGGTCGCGGTCATGGAGGCCCAGGGCTCGGTCCTGACCAACAAGTACGCCGAGGGCTACCCGGGCCGCCGCTACTACGGCGGCTGCGAGCACGTCGACGTGGCCGAGCAGATCGCCATCGACCGGGTCAAGGACCTGTTCGGCGCCGAGTACGCCAACGTCCAGCCCCACTCGGGTGCCTCCGCCAACCAGGCCGCGCTGTTCGCCCTGGCCCAGCCCGGCGACACCATCCTCGGCCTGGACCTGGCCCACGGCGGCCACCTGACCCACGGCATGCGCCTGAACTTCTCGGGCAAGCAGTTCGACGTGGTCGCGTACCACGTGGACGAGGCCGGCCTGGTCGACATGGCCGAGGTCGAGCGGCTCGCCAAGGAGCACCGCCCGAAGGTGATCATCGCGGGCTGGTCGGCGTACCCGCGTCAGCTCGACTTCGCCGAGTTCCGCCGGATCGCGGACGAGGCCGGCTCCCTCCTGTGGGTCGACATGGCCCACTTCGCGGGCCTGGTCGCGGCGGGTCTGCACCCGAACCCGGTCCCGTACGCGGACGTGGTCACCTCCACCACGCACAAGACGCTCGGCGGCCCCCGCGGCGGCATCATCCTGGCGAAGAAGGAGTTCGCGAAGAAGCTGAACTCCTCGGTCTTCCCGGGCTTCCAGGGCGGCCCCCTGGAGCACGTGATCGCCGCCAAGGCCGTCTCCTTCAAGGTCGCCGCCTCGGACGACTTCAAGGAGCGCCAGCAGCGCACGCTGGACGGCGCGCGCATCCTGGCCGAGCGCCTGGTCCAGGACGACGTGAAGGCCGTCGGCGTGGACGTCCTGTCCGGGGGCACGGACGTGCACCTGGTCCTGGTCGACCTGCGCGACTCCGAGCTGGACGGGCAGCAGGCCGAGGACCGTCTCCACGAGGTCGGCATCACGGTCAACCGCAACGCCATCCCGAACGACCCGCGCCCGCCGATGGTCACCTCGGGCCTGCGCATCGGCACGCCCGCCCTCGCCACCCGCGGCTTCACCGCCGAGGACTTCACCGAGGTCGCGGACATCATCGCCGAGACGCTGAAGGCGCCCTCTCCCTTCGAGGCGGCCGACGTGGAAGGCCTGAAGGCCCGGGTGTCCGCTCTGGCGGACAAGCACCCGTTGTACCCCGGCCTGAAGTAGTTCCGCAGGGTTTCTGTCCTGTGTTTTCACCCCGTACGGTTGTTTTCGTACGGAACTCCGGGGCACCGCGCACACTGGAAGCAGAGCGCGGTGCCCCGTTCCATGCAGTCCCGCACCACCTCCGTCGGACAACGGCGTCCGGCGAAACCAGCAAGGAGTTCCCGTGGCCATCTCGGTCTTCGACCTGTTCTCGATCGGCATCGGCCCGTCCAGCTCCCACACCGTGGGTCCGATGCGCGCCGCGCGCATGTTCGCCCGGCGGCTGCGCAACGAGGACCTGCTGGCTCCCGTCGCGTCGATACGCGCCGAGCTGTACGGCTCCCTGGGAGCGACCGGCCACGGCCACGGCACCCCCAAGGCGGTGCTGCTCGGTCTGGAGGGCGCCTCGCCGCGGACGGTGGACGTGGAGGGCGCCGACGAGCGCGTCGAGCAGATCAAGGCCTCGGGCCGGATCCGGCTGCTCGGCGAGCACGAGATCGGCTTCTCCTTCGACGACGACCTCGTCCTGCACCGCCGCAAGGCCCTGCCGTACCACGCCAACGGCATGACGATCTTCGCGTACGACGCCTCCGGCGAGCTCGTCCTGGAGAAGACGTACTACTCGGTGGGCGGCGGCTTCGTGGTCGACGAGGACGCGGTGGGCGAGGACCGCATCAAGCTCGACGACACGATCCTGAAGTACCCGTTCCGCACGGGTGACGAGTTGCTGCGGCTCACGAAGGAGACCGGTCTGTCGATCTCCGCCCTGATGCTGGAGAACGAGCGGGCCTGGCGCACCGAGGAGGAGATCCGCGAGGGGCTCCTCGGGATCTGGCGCGTGATGCAGGCGTGCGTCTCGCGCGGCATCACCCGCGAGGGCATCCTGCCGGGCGGGCTGCGGGTCCGCCGCCGTGCCGCCCTCTCGGCCCGCCAACTCCGCGCCGAGGGCGACCCGCTGGCCCACGCGATGGAGTGGATCACCCTCTACGCGATGGCCGTCAACGAGGAGAACGCGGCGGGCGGCCGGGTGGTCACCGCCCCGACCAACGGCGCGGCGGGCATCATCCCGGCGGTGCTGCACTACTACATCAACTTCGTGCCGGGCGCCGACGAGGACGGGGTCGTACGGTTCCTGCTCACGGCCGGGGCGATCGGCATGCTCTTCAAGGAGAACGCCTCCATCTCGGGCGCCGAGGTCGGCTGCCAGGGCGAGGTCGGCTCGGCCTGCTCCATGGCGGCCGGCGCGCTCGCCGAGGTGCTGGGCGGCAGCCCCGAGCAGGTCGAGAACGCCGCCGAGATCGGCATGGAGCACAACCTCGGCCTGACCTGCGACCCGGTCGGCGGTCTGGTCCAGATCCCGTGCATCGAGCGCAACGGCATGGCCGCGGTGAAGGCCGTCACGGCGGCCCGGATGGCGATGCGCGGCGACGGCTCCCACCTGGTCTCCCTGGACAAGGTCATCAAGACCATGAAGGAGACCGGCGCGGACATGAGCGTCAAGTACAAGGAGACCGCGCGTGGCGGGCTCGCGGTGAACATCATCGAGTGCTAGGGGAAACGGTCTCTGACCAGCGCGTTCGCGTCTTCGGCACCGTCGGGGTCCGCGGCGGGCGGCATCAGCGCCAGGAGACGGGGCTGCGGTAGCCGGCCACGCGCTCGAGGCGGCGCCAGCGGGCCTGCGGACGGCGGTCCCCATGGGCGAACCGCGGAGTGGCGGCGCGCCGCGCGGCGGTGCGGGCCGCCAGGACCGCGATCAGCGCGGCGAGTTCCTCGGGAGTGGGATCGCCGTGGATGACGCGGAGGTCCCCCTGGTCCATCTGCTGCCCCTTCGGTGCGCTCACTGGGGTGGGTTGCCGTGCTTGCGGGCGGGCAGGTCCGCGTCCTTGGTGCGGAGCATCCGCAGGGAGCGGATGAGCACCTCGCGGGTGGCGGCGGGGTCGATCACGTCATCGACCAGGCCGCGCTCCGCTGCGTAGTAGGGGTGCATCAGCGCGTCCTTGTACTGCCGCACCATCTCCACGCGCTTGGCCTCCGGATCGTCCGCGGCGGCGATCTCGCGGCGGAAGACGACGTTCGCGGCGCCCTCGGCGCCCATCACCGCGATCTCGTTGGTCGGCCAGGCGAACGCGAGGTCGGCGCCGACCGAGCGCGAGTCCATGACGATGTACGCGCCGCCGTACGCCTTGCGCAGCACCAGCGAGATCCGGGGCACGGTGGCGTTGCAGTACGCGTACAGCAGCTTGGCGCCGTGCCGGATGATGCCGCCGTGCTCCTGGTCCACGCCCGGCAGGAAGCCGGGCACGTCCAGCAGGGTGACCAGCGGAATGTTGAAGGCGTCGCACAGCTGCACGAACCGCGCGGCCTTCTCCGAGGCGTGGATGTCCAGCACACCGGCCAGCGACTGCGGCTGGTTGGCGACGATGCCGACGACCTGCCCGTCCATGCGGGTGAGCGCGCAGATGACGTTGGTGGCCCAGCGCTCGTGGATCTCCATGAACTGGCCCTCGTCGGCCAGCTCCTCGATCACCTCGCGCATGTCGTAGGGGCGGTTGCCGTCGGCCGGGACCAGGTCGAGGAGCGCCTCGCAGCGGCGGTCGGCCGGGTCCTCGGTCGTCTCCACCGGCGGGGTCTCGCGGTTGTTCTGCGGCAGCATCGACAACAGGAACCGGACCTCGTCCAGGCAGGTCCGCTCGTCGTCGCAGGCGAAGTGCGCCACACCGGAGACCTCGGCGTGCACGTCCGCGCCGCCCAGACCGTTCTGGGAGATCCGCTCGCCGGTGACGGCCTTGACCACGTCCGGGCCGGTGATGAACATCTGCGAGGTCTCGCGGACCATGAACACGAAGTCGGTCAGCGCCGGCGCGTAGGCGGCGCCGCCCGCGCACGGGCCGAGCATCACGGAAATCTGCGGGATCACACCCGAGGCGCGGGTGTTGCGCCGGAAGATGCCGCCGTAACCGGCGAGCGCGGTGACGCCCTCCTGGATCCGGGCGCCCGCGCCGTCGTTCAACGACACCAGCGGAGCACCGGCCGCGATGGCCATGTCCATGATCTTGTGGATCTTCTGGGCGTGGGCCTCGCCCAGCGCGCCGCCGAAGATCCGGAAGTCGTGCGCGTACACGAACACCGTGCGGCCGTGGACGGTACCCCAGCCGGTGATCACGCCGTCGGTGTAGGGCTTCTTCGCCTCCAGGCCGAACCCGGTGGCCCGGTGCCGGCGCAGCGGCTCGACCTCGTTGAACGAACCCTCGTCCAGCAGCAGCCCGATCCGCTCACGCGCGGTCAGCTTCCCCTTCGCGTGCTGCGCCTCCGTCGCCGCCGGACTCGGCCCCGCCAACACCTGCTCACGAATCGCGAGCAGCCCGGCCACGGCGGACATCTCCTTCTCCCCTCACTGTGATCCGAACGGAGCCCGAGTCTGGCTTCCTTCGCTGAACTGCCGTCGAGTTCGGCGAAGGAAGCGGCGGTGACATGCGGGACGCGCCGCCCGGGGCCGGGCCCCGGAGCAGGCATCGCGATTACTCGTGAAACTCCAAGAATTCACGAACAGTCGAGATTCACGAATGACCGAGGTCAGCCGACCGGCGTCTCACTGTTCGCGATGAGCCGACGGTATTCCTTGGCGTTCAGGACGAGATCCTCGTCCAGCGGGTCGAAGATCATGCCGTAGACGGAGTGGAATCCCTGATAGTCGAGCTGGCAGAACTCCAGCGTCTGAGCGACCGGGGCGAGGTACTCCTCGAGGGTCCGTCGGGCGAGGCCGTCCGCGGCGTAGGTCTCCAGGGTGCTGCCGACCGTGACGGCCAGCCAAGCCTTCTTGCCCTGCAGCGCGGAGGCGGAACCGTCGAAGGTGAAGGCGAAACCGTGAACCAGCACCGCGTCGAACCAGGCCTTGAGCAGCGGGGTCACGCTGTACCAGTAGACCGGGAACTGGAGAACGACGGTGTCGTGCTCGCGCAGCAGTTCCTGCTCGCGTGCGGCATCGATCTTGAAATCGGGGTAGGTCTCGTAGAGGTCGTGGACGGTGACGTTGTCCAGGTCCTTGATCCCAGCGAGCCAGGTGGCGTTGCCACGGGACTCCGCGAGGTTCGGGTGGGCGACAATGACGAGGGTGCGATTCGTGGTCACTGAATGTTCCATTTCTCGTGTAGGACGCGAACCCGTGTGCGCCCTCACTGTCAATGTTGGTGAGCGGGTCGGTCGTGTCCGCGGTCATGCGTTCCTCGCGATCGCTATGAAAGGGCGATCTTTTCGGAACGAGCGGCTGTGCCTCTGTAAGTAAAGGCAATCGGTGATCCGAGCGGTATTTGTCACGCGATATTGACGGACTCGTTCCACCGACGACCCTCCGCGTGGTGGATATTCACGCGAACCCCCAGCGCATCCGGGGCTTCGGTGCAGTCGGGGTGTCGGCGGTGACGACGGCCCGGCGAGGCCGGCGACCGTGTCCAGCGGCGACTGGAGGCCGTACAGGGAGGCGGGCGGGGCGCACCGGATCGGGGCGGACGCCGGGCCGGGCGAGCACGTGGGCGGGCGCGCAGGCGATCCGCTCGCCCGTCGCCGGCGGATTGGTGGCCCGGCCAGGACCGCGCACGCGGCCGGGGCAGGGACCGCGCACGCGGCCGGGGCGAGGCCGACGGCCGACGCAGGCAGGCACGGTCTTCCACTCGGATCACGGGGTGTGGAGACGTCCATGATCCGGGAGACCGTGCCTGTCACGCTTCCCGGCCCGCGCCGCCCGACGGACCGTCATGGACCCGGACGGCGACCGACCTTGCCGGACCCTGCCGGGCGGGACGGCGCGTGCCGCGCAGGCCGGAGATCAAGCTTGGACCGACCTCACGTGTGCCGGCCGTCCGCCGCTCCGGGAAACGGCCCGCGGGGACTCAGGGGGTGAGGAGTTCGCACTCCTTGATGACCAGCACTGTTCCGTCCTCGCTGAAGACCCGGACTTCTCCCTTGACGGTGACGGTGACGCCCAGGGGGACGCTCCGCACGAGCCGGAATGATTCCTTGATCCGGTGGTCGAACGGCAGCACGAAGATGGCGAGGTGCGGACCTCCGACGGCATCCGACACTTCCACCACCGGCGTGCCGTACTGACTTTCGCCTGTCCGGATCGAGACTCCCTCGAGAGTGAGGTATTTCCCGTAGTAGGCACGCTCGGCGGCGGCACGGTCCGCGGTGAATTCGTTGTGGAGGTCGCGAATCTTCATCGTTTGTCGCCTTCTCTGTTGTCGCGTGATCCTGCTGGTCTTGTTCGAGTTGTCGTCAGCCGGTACCCACGGGGTCACTGCCCGATGGTGTCGAGTTCGGCGATCGCCTCGTCGGGCAGTCGCAGATCAGCCGCGGCGATGTTCTCCCGCAGGTGGGCGACGCTGGAGGTTCCGGGGATCAGCACCGTCGACGGCGAGCGCCGCAGCAGCCAGGCGAGCGCCACCTGCTGCTCGGAGGCGCCGAGGCGGCGGGCGACATCGCGCAGGATCCGTACCCGCAGTGGGTGGAATCCGCCGCCGAGGGGGAAGAACGCGGCGTAGGCGATGTTCTCCGCGGCGCAGCGATCGACGAGGTCGTCGTCGGCGCGGTCGGCCAGGTTGTACTGGTTCTGCACGGTGACCACGGGAGCGATGGCCTGGGCCTGGGTGAGCTGGGCGTCGGTGATCCCGCTGAGGCCCAGGTGACGGATCAGGCCCTGTTCGCGCAGGCCGGCCAAGGTGCCGAACGACTCGGCAATGGAGGACCCGTCACCGCCGAACGCGGCCGTGCGCAGGTTGACCACGTCCAGGGTCTCCAGGCCGAGATGCCGGAGGTTCTCGTGGACCTGGGCCTTGAGGTCGGCGGGGTCCAGGGAGGTGATCCAGCCGCCGGTGGCGCTGCGGCGGACGCCGACCTTGGTGACGATGTGCAGACCGGCCGGGTAGGGGTGCAGGGCCTCCTTGATCAGTTCGTTGACGACGGTCGGCCCGTAGAAGTCGCTGGTGTCGATGTGGGTGATGCCGAGCTCGACCGCTGCGCGCAGCACGGCGATCGCCCGGGTGCGATCCTTGGGCGGTCCGAAGACCCCGGGACCGGTCAGCTGCATCGCGCCGTATCCCATCCGAGTGATGGTCAGGTCGTCGGCGAGGGTTAACGTCTGCGGGGCGGGGGTCATCCGAAGGCCTCTCGGGTCTGTTCGCGGCATCGTCGTGGACCGCTCGGCGCGTCCACCGGGTACGTTTCCACAGGTGCGGCGGGGGCGGGGGCGGGGACGCGGTCGGGGGGGCCGGGGGGCGGGCCCCCGCCCCCCCCCCGGGAAGAAAGGGGGCCGGGGGCAGAAAAGAAATATTAGAATTTTTTACTAAAAGTAAAGCGGTTAGGACCGCGGCCCCGCCG